>DASUSR010000408.1:0-2811 GCA_036375015.1 Gemmatimonadales bacterium | reverse complement strand
GCTGCCGCACGGCCGGTTGCGGGAGGTGCTGCGGAAGTACGGTCGCCTGGAGAGCGCCCGCGCTCCGGCCGGCCGCTAGGCTCTGCCAACCAGCCAAAGGACCTGAGGGGCTCCGCAGGGGCGCGTTAGGACGCGCAGCAGAGGAGCCTCTCAGGTCCGTCACGGTTGCCAGACAGGGCCTAGCCGTCGGCCCCCAGCACCCGGGCGCCCACCATCGGGTGGAAGCTCTCCCATACCTCCACGTAGGGCTCGATCATGAGGCGCACGAAGCGCTCGAGGGCTACCGGGAAGGGAAACCGCCGGCGGAACTCGAGCGCGGTGACCCCCAGCATGGCGCGCAGGTGGCGGCCGAAGCTCTGGGGCGAGGAGTACTCCAGGCGGTACGCCACGTCGGCCACCGACAGCCCGGCGGACTCGAACAGGTGCGCGGCGTGCAACAGGCGAACGGCGGCGAGGTAGTTCTTCGGCGACGGAAGCCCGGCCCGGGCGAACCGCGACATCAGGGTGCTCGGGCGGACATAGAGCCGCTCGGCGAGCACGGCGACGGTGGGCGTGTCCGGCGCGAGCCGGATCATCGCCTCCACGAAGAGCCGGGTGTCGGGCGGCGCCCCGGCGAGCGCGTCCAGGATCGGCCCCTGGATCCGCGCCGCGGAGCGGGTTGCGGGCTGCCCCACCACCTCGCGGAGACGGCTCCAGCCGGACGGGGACGTGACGTCCACCACCTGCCGCACGCCGGAGGCTCCCAGGCGCAGCAGGCGCTCGGTCGCACCGGGGTCGTGCTGTGAGAGCAGCGCGACGGTGGGGATGGCGGGGAACTCGCGCACCAGGTGCCCCACCGCGTCCATCTGCTCCGGGCCGCAGCGGTGCACCGAGACCAGCACCGCGTCTACCGGGCGCTCCCGGACCACCCGCACGGCTTCGGGCACCGTGTCTCGGTGGAGCACGGCGAAGCACCCACTGCCGGCGGCATCCACCCGCGGCCGCTCGCCCGGGAGCAGGACGGCGGCGACCGTGGCGGACCCTGACTGGGCGACGAGACCCACGCGACTCCCCTTGCGAATGGTGCAAGACCATGCCGCTGACTCGTCAACTTGGGTTCAACCCGAAACATCCCGGAACGGCGCAGGGGCAACCATTTTCAGCGGCGGCGCATCCAAGAGGGGCCGCGCCCGGCGGCGGAACCGATATATTTCCCGGCGGGCCCTCGGATACCTCTGATGACTGATCCACCCCCCGATCTCTTCGCCGCCCTCGAGGCCGCGCTCGAGCCTCAGTACCGGCTCGAGCGGGAGCTGGGCCGTGGGGGGATGGGCGTCGTCTTCCGGGCCATCGACCACACGCTCGACCGGCCGGTCGCGGTGAAGGTCATCCACCCCGAGCTCGCCGCCCATCCCTCCATCGCCCGGCGGTTTCTCGCCGAGGCCCGGACCATCGCCCGGGTGCGGCATCCGGGGATCGTCGCGGTCCACAGCGCGGGGACCCACGAGGGGTTGCTCTACTACGTCATGGACGAGGTCGCGGGCGAGAGCCTGCGCCAGCGGCTGGCCCGCGAGGGGCGGCTGCCGGCCGCCGAGGTCGCCAGGATCGTGGGCGACCTCGCTTCGGCGCTCGACGCGGCCGGGCGGGCCGGCGTGGTGCACCGCGACGTCAAGCCGGAGAACGTGCTGCTCGAGCAGGAGACCGGCCGGGCGATGCTGGCCGATTTCGGGATCGCCCGGGCGATGGCGGTGGAGAGCAACGCGCCGAGCACGGGCCAGGGCGTGGCCGTGGGCACGCCGAGCTACATGAGCCCGGAGCAGGCCGCCGGCGAGGAGATCGACGGCCGCAGCGATCTGTACGCGCTCGGCGTCGTGGCCTACGAGATGCTCGCCGGCCAGCCCCCGTTCGTGGGCACCAATCGGGTGGTGGTCTCCCGCCACATCGCGGAGCGGCCGGTGCCGATCGACAGGGTGCGGCCCGACTGCCCCCGGCCGCTGGCCGCGGCGATCATGAGAGCGCTCGAGAAGCAGCCCGCCGACCGCTGGCAGACCGGCGAGGACTTCCGCCAGGCGCTCACGGCCGCGCGGAGCGCGCCGGCTCGCGGGCGGCGGCGGCTCGCCGCGGCCGGGGTGGCCGCGCTCGCGGTGGCCGGGGCGGCCCTCGGGCTCGTCGCCCGCCAGGACGGCCCGCCGGCCGGGGTCAATCCGCGCCACTCCATGCTGGTGCTGCCGTTCGACAACCTGCGCGACGATCGCGCGGCCGAGTGGATGCGGTCCGGAAGCGTCAGCATGCTGGGGCTCAACTTGTCGCAGTGGAACGACCTCACGGTCGTGGACCACGAGCGGCTGCACGATCTCCTGGCCAAGCACGACCTGGACCCCTCGGAGGACATCGGCCTGGAAATGGCGCGTCGCCTCGCGCGCGAGGCCGGGGCCTGGACCGTCGTGCTCGGCGATTTCGCCCAGGCCGGCGACTCGCTGCACCTCGTCGCCAGGGTGTACGACGTCGCCACGGGTCAGCGGGTAGATGTGGCCCGGGTGGACGACCGGCCCGGCGACGATGTGCGCCCGCTCTTCGACCGGCTCGCGGCCAAGCTGCTCGACCTCTCGGGGGCCCCGGGGGAGATCCCCATCGGGGTCGCCCGCTCGACCACCCAGTCGCTCGAGGCCTACCGCGCCTACCTCACCGGCGTGGAGCAGCTCAACCGCTGGGACCTCGCCGGTGCCGAGCGGGAGCTGACCCGGGCGGCGTCGATCGACACCACCTTCGGGCTGGCCTACTACAAGCTCGCGCTCACCCGCGGCTGGCTGGTGGGCACCGAGGACTCGATCG
>DASUSR010000407.1:0-2016 GCA_036375015.1 Gemmatimonadales bacterium | reverse complement strand
GTTGATCGGGTCGCCGCCGATTCCCACGCTGGTGGTGATCCCGATGCCCAGCGCCTTCATCTGGGAGGCCGCCTCGTAGCCCAGCGTGCCCGAGCGGGTGATGAGCCCCACGTTGCCCTGCATGTAGATGTGGCCCGGCATGATGCCCAGCATCGCCTTGCCCGGGCTGATCACGCCGGCGCAGTTGGGCCCCACCAGCAGGGTGCGCCGCTCCTTGGGAAAGCGCCACAGGTACCGCTTCACCATCATCATGTCCTGCGCCGGGATGCCGTCGGTGATGGTCACGATGAAGCGGATGCCCGCGTCCGCCGCCTCCATGATGGAATCGGCGCAGAAGGCCGCGGGGACGAAGATGATGCTCGCGGTGGCGCCGGTCTCGCGCACCGCCTCCTTCACGGTGTTGAAGACGGGCCGCTCCAGGTGGGTCGCGCCGCCCTTGCCCGGCGTCACCCCGCCGACGATGCCGGTGCCGTAGGCGATCATCTCGCGCGCGTGGAAGGTCGCCTTGTCCCCGGTGAAGCCCTGGACCAGGACCTTGGTCTTCTCGTCGATCAGGATGCTCATGGCTGTCCGTTCCCCGCCGACGCTCGGCCGGCTCGCGAGGTCTTGAGGGCCGCGACCACCCGATCGGCCGCCTCGGCCAGGGTGTCCGCGGTGATGATGGGAAGGCCGCTCTCCTTCAGGATCCTTCGCCCTTCCTCCACGTTGGTGCCGGCGAGCCGGACCACGAGCGGAATCTGGAGCTGGGTCTCCCGGGTCGCCTGGACCACGCCCTGCGCCACCCAGTCGCAGCGATTGATCCCGGCGAAGATGTTGACCAGCATCGCCTGGATGTTGCTGTCCGACAGCACCAGCTTGAACGCCGCCGCGACCCGGTCGGGCGAGGCGCCGCCGCCCACATCGAGGAAGTTGGCCGGCGAGCCGCCGGCGTGCTTGATCATGTCCATCGTCGCCATCGCCAGGCCGGCGCCGTTGATGATGCAGCCGATGTTGCCCTCGAGGGCGACGTAGTTGAGCCCGTACTCCGCGGCCTGCGCCTCCCGCGGATCCTCTTCGGCGTAGTCCCGCAGCTCGCTCACGTTGGGACGCCGGAACATGGCGTTGTCGTCGAACGTCATCTTGCAGTCGAGCGCCAGGAGCTGGCCGTCGGTGGTCACCACCAGCGGGTTGATCTCCACCATGGTCGCGTCGAGATCGCGGAACGCGCGGTAGGCGCCCAGCAGCGTGGTGACCGCGCGGCTCACCTGCGCGGGCGTGAGCTTGAGACCGAAGGCGAGTTCCCGGGCCTGGAACGCGGTCATTCCCACCGCCGGCTCCACCACCTCACGCACGATCGAATCGGGCGAGTTCCTGGCGATCTCCTCGATCTCCATCCCGCCCTGGGGCGAGGCCACCACCATGATCCGCTCGCTCTTCCGGTCGAGCACGAGGCCCAGATAGATCTCGCGCTCGATCGGCACCGCGGCCTCGACGTACAGCCGGTGCACCACCCGCCCCTCGGGGCCGGTCTGATGGGTCACCAGCCGCTTGCCCAGGAGGGCCTTGGCCGCGGTGCGGACCTCGTCCTCGCTGCGGCAGAGCTTGATCCCGCCGGCCTTCCCCCGGGCGCCGGAGTGGATCTGCGCCTTCACCGCCCAGCTGTCCCCGCCGATCTCGGAGGCGCGGTACACCGCCTGCTCCGGGCTGTACGCCACGCCCCCGCGGGGAATCGCGACGCCGAAGCCGGCGAGGAGCTCCTTGGCCTGGTACTCGTGAATGTCCACCTGCGGGGCTCCGTGTGTTGGAGTGAGACTCGTTGGCCGGAGACTACCGCGAACTCCCCACCGCCGCTCCGCCGTTCCGCCCTCCGATCGCTTCCGCCATGCTGACCACGTTCTGCGCCATCCGGGCGGAGGCGGCGTCGATCATGCGGCCGTCGAGCTGCGCTGCGCCCCGGCCTTCCCGGGCCGCTTCTTCCAGGGCGAGCAGGATCCGCCGGGCGCGCTCCACCTCCGCGGGCGGCGGGGTGAACACCTC
>DASUSR010000406.1:0-11960 GCA_036375015.1 Gemmatimonadales bacterium | reverse complement strand
CACGAGCTCGGCGTGCCGGTGTTCGTCTATGCCGTGAGCGTGGGGCCCCTCGGCAACCCGGAGGCCCGGAACGCGGTCCGGGAGGCGCTCAACCGGGCTGCCGTGGTCACCGTGCGCGATCGTGAGAGTCAGCGACTGCTCGAGGAGGTCGGCGTCACGGCGCCGGTCCAGGTCACCGCGGACCCGGCGCTCCTGGTCGGCGTGGATCCCGCGGTCGATGAGTCGCTGGCAGCGGAGGGGCTCACGCCCGGGCGCCGGCTCATCGGCATCTCGGTCCGGGAGCCGGGAGAGGCCGCGCCCCACCTCGACGTGGCGCACTACCACCAGCTCCTGGCCAACGCCGCCGACTTCATGGTGGAGCGGTACGACGCGACGCTGGTGTTCGTCCCGATGGAGCCGAGGGTGCTCGACCAGCAGCACAGCCATGCCGTCATCGCGGGGATGGCCAACGCCCCCCGGGCCCTGGTGCTCAAGCGGGACTACTCCGTGTGCCAGGTGCTCTCGATGATGGGGCACTTCGAGTTCGCGCTGGGGATGCGGCTGCACTTCCTGATCTTCGCCGCGCTGCAGGGAGTGCCCTTCCTGGCCCTTCCCTACAGCGGGAAGGTGACCGCCTTCATCCGGGAGTTCGGGATGGCCATGCCGCAATTCGAGGGAATCAACGCCGGGCAGTTGCTCTCCTATGTGGACCGGGCCTGGGACCTGCGGAAGGATCTGCGGGGCCGGATCGCCTCCCATCTCCCCCGCCTGCAGGAGCGCGCCCGCGAGACCCATCGCCTGCTGGTGGACCTGGCGGGCCGGATCGAGCGCGGCATCGTGCGGGAGGCCTGAGGGCGATGCCGCCCCTCCGCCCGCCAACCGCGGCGTCGCGAATCGAGCTGCCGCCGCGCACCGGCACCCTCGCCGCCGAGACCGACGTGTTGATCGTTGGTGGAGGGCCGTCGGGTCTCGGCGCCGCGCTCGGGGCAGCCGCCGCAGGGGCACGGGTGATCCTGGCCGAGCGCTACGGCTTCCTGGGCGGCAACGCCACCGCCGCGTTGGTGATGCCCCTCACCTCGTTCCACGCCCACCGCGACCGCACCCCGAAGCTCGACGAGACGGCGCTGTTCCCGACAGATCAGGGCCCCGGCGAGCCGATCGTGGCCGGCGCTTTCCGCCGGCTGCTCTCCCGGCTGGTGCGCGCCGGCGGTGCCCTGCACCCCACCGAGGCGACCGGGTACACCGTTCCGTTCGATCCGGAGGTCTTCAAGCTGGTGGCGCTGGAGCTGCTGGACGAGGCCGGTGTCGAATACCTCCTCCATTCGTTCGCCAGCGGAGTGACCGGGGGAAACCTGCCCGACGGAGTGGTCTTCGAGGGGAAGTCGGGTCCGATCGTGGTGCGCGCCCGCGTGGTGGTGGACGCCACGGGCGACGGCGACATCGCGGCGCTGGCGGGCGCCCGCTACGAGATCGGGCGCGCCTCGGACGGCCTGGTGCAGCCGATGACCCTGATGTTCCGGATGGTGGAGTTCGAGCGCGAGGCGTTCGCCGCCTACGTGCGACACCACCCCGGCCAATGGCGCGGCGTGCATGGGCTGTGGGACCTGGTCGAGCGCGCTGCCGCCGCGGGGGAGCTCGAGCTGCCGCGGGAGGACGTGCTCTTCTTCGGTACGCCCCACGCGCACGAGGTCAGCGTCAACAGCACGCGAGTGACGGGCGCACTCGGCACCAGCGTGTGGGATCTCACCCGGGCCGAATGGGAGAGCCGCCGCCAGCTCCGCCAGCTGGTCGCCTTCCTCCGGAAGTACGTGCCCGGGTTCGAGCGGTCCTACGCGGCCCAGAGCGGAGTTCAGGTGGGTGTGCGAGAGACCCGGCGGATCGTCGGCGAGTATCAGCTCACGGCGGACGACGTGCTCGAAGCCCGCAAGTTCGACGATGTCGTGGCCCGGGGCGCGTATCCCATCGACATCCACAACCCCGCCGGACCGGGCACCGTGCTGCGCCGGGTGCCGCTCGGCGAGGCGTACGACATCCCCCTGCGCTGCCTGCTGCCGCAGGAGGCGGAGAACCTGCTGGTCGCGGGGCGCTGCATCTCCGGCACCCATGAGGCCCACTCGTCCTATCGCGTGATGCCGATCTCGATGGCGACCGGCCACGCAGCCGGGGTATGCGCCGCGCTTGCCGCCCGGCAGCGCATCCCCCCGCGGGACGTGCCCGCCGGCGACGTACAGGGGGAGCTGCTCCGGCAGCACGCCGACCTGGGCCGGCTCAACGTCGCACGCCAGGGGAGCGCCGTCAGCCTCGCCGACGGAAGGCGATCGTGACAGGGCGGGGGCTCCTGCGCCCGGGGTGTTCTCCGTCACGGTCGGAACCGGGGGCTCCTCGTAAACTCCGATCAACCATATGACTGAGCTGACGCGGTCGGCCTCGTCGTCCAAGGGTTGGGTACTCACTCGCCGGGATGCCGCATGATAGCGCGGAACCGGATCCGGGTCGTTCATCTCTGCGACAAGTTCGGGATCCGGGAGTCCCGGACCCACGGGGTGTCGCGCCTCTTCACTTGGTGGTTTCCGCGGTTCGACCACTCCCGGTTCGATGTGCGACTGGTCGGCATCAGGCCCGAGGACGCGGCCTCCGCCCATCTGCGGAGCCGGGGACTCGAGCCGGTCTGTCTCGGCCGCGGCCCGTTCGACCCCCGGGTGGTGACGGACCTGCTGCGGCTCGTGCGGGAGGAACGCCCGCACATCCTCCACTCCCACGGCTACGCCACCTCCAACTTCGCTCGGATCGTCGGTGCGCTCACCGGCGTGCGGACCATCGTGCACGAGCACACGGCGTTTCCCTCCATTCCTTCCTACCAGCGCCTCATCGACCGCGTGCTCGCGCCCTACACCGATCTCGGCATCGCGGTCTCGTCCTCGGTGCGGGACTTCATGGTCCGGAACCGGGCCTTTCCCCCGAACCGGATCCGGGTGGTGTTCAACGGCGCCCCGCTCGAGGAGTTCCAGCCCCCTCCCGCCGAGCGGATCACCGCGGAGCGCGAGCGGCTGGGCCTGCGACGGGGCGAGTGCGTCGTCGGCACGGTGGGGCGGCTGGACGAGCAGAAGGGGATGACCTACTTCTTGCGCGCCGCGGCCGAAGTCGGCCGGGCCAGGGGGGACGTGCGTTTCGTGATCGCGGGGGACGGCCACCTGATGCAGCAGCACCAGCAGGAGGCCCGCGAGCTGGGCATCGCGGACCGCACGGTGTTCGCCGGGTTCTGCGAGGATGTGCCGGCGCTCCAGTCGGTGCTGGACGTGCAGGTGTTCCCCTCGCTGTGGGAGGGGACACCGCTCACGGTGTTCGAGGCCATGGCGATGCACCGACCCATCGTGTCCACCACCACCGACGGGCTGTCCGAGGTACTCCGCGACGGCGAGAACGCGCTGCTCGTGCCCCCGCGGGACTCGAGCCGCCTGGCGACCGGCGTGCTGGAGCTGCTCGACCGTCCCGAGCTCGCCGCGGCGCTCGCCACCCGTGCCGGCGAGGATAGCCGCCGGTTCGACATCCAGCACACCGTGGACGGGCTCCAGGAGCTGTACCAGGAGCTGGTCGCCCGACGCCGGTGAGGTCCGAAGGCCCGACCGGACCGGTGCCGGTGCTTTACGTCGGCAGCTGGGGCCGGAGCGGCAGCACCCTTCTCGATCTGATCCTGGGCCAGATTCCCGGCTTCGTCTCGGTAGGCGAGCTGCGCTACCTCTGGGAGCGCGGCCTCGCCGAGCGCCAGCGCTGCGGCTGCGGCACAGCGGTGCCGGACTGCCCTTTCTGGACCGCGGTACTGGAGGAGGCCTTCGGCCGGGTGGACCAGGCGGAGGCGGCCGAGGTGCTCGGGATCTGGCGCCGGCTCGACAGTCTGGCCCGGCTCCCGCTGCTCGTCGCGCCCTGGCGCCCCCCGGGGGTGGAGCGCGACCTGCGCGCCTTCCGAGAGGTGCTCGCCCGGATCTATCCCGCGGTCCGGACCGTCTCGGGTGCGAGCGTGATCGTGGACTCGTCCAAGTACGCGGTATACGGGCTGCTGCTGGCGGGCGTGCCCGGGCTCGAGCTGCGGGTGCTCCACCTGGTGCGGGACAGCCGCGCAGTGGCGTATTCGTGGACCCGCCGAAAGGCCATGCCGGAAGTGGCGGGCGAGGAGCGGTACATGCCCCGCAAGGGGCCCTGGCGAAGCGCGGTGTTCTGGGATCTGGAGAACCTGGCCCTGCACCTGCTCCGCCGCGCCTCGGGCCGCTCCGAGATGCTGCGCTACGACGATCTGACCGCGACCCCGCGGGCGTCGCTCGGTGCCGCGCTGCGGCGGCTCGGCCTCTCGACCGATCTGGGGTTCCTGGACGAGGGCCGGCTGGCCCTGGGCCCGAACCACACGGTGGCCGGCAATCCGCTCCGCTTCCAGCGGGGACCGGTACCGATCCGGCCCGATGTGGAGTGGCGCAGCCGGCTCGACCCGCGGGCGCGCCGGGTCGTGACGGCGCTCACCTGGCCGCTGCTCCTCCGCTACGGCTACGCGCTCGGGAGGGAGGCCTGATCGGGCATGCGTGCGGTGCGTCACGGCCCTGAAGCACCGGAACCGGTAGCTCTCGATAACGCCCCATCCACGGGGCGAGGAGGTAGCGAATGCCCGAGACGCCAGCCCGCAGCCGTCGGCGGTGGGCCGATATCGTCGTGATCCTCACCGGCCTCACCCTTGTCGGGCTCGCGGCGTGGAACGCGCCGGCGAGCGGCGGGGGCCGGCCGCACGAGGCCGAGTCGCTGGCGTCCATGTACGTGGCCTACGCCATCGGCGGCGGCCTCGCGCTCACGGCACTCTTCGTGGCCCATCGTTGGCGTATCTTCGGCCGGGTGCTGCTCGTGGCCGCCGCCTTGTTGCTGCTGGGCTTCGGCTTCGACGCCTTCCGCGCGCAGGTCTGGCCCGTGTGGATCACGGTCCTCCTGCCCGCGCTGCTGCTGCTCGGCGCCACGCCGTTCTTCGGGCCGATGCCCCGCGCCAACCCGCCCGGATAGCGCGGTCGCCCCGGCCCCCAGCTACACCGGCCTCCGCGCGGCGGACAGGCTTGCCCGCCGGGTGCCGGGCGTGTAGTATCCCGCTCCCAAATCGGGCGGGCGATTAGCTCAGCTGGTTAGAGCGCGCGCCTCACATGCGCGAGGTCGGGGGTTCAAGTCCCTCATCGCCCACTGGGCACCCCCGCACACCTCCCCGGCGCTCACGCCGAGGAGGTGTCGTGTTTTTGTAGACCATTGCGCGATGCGACCCTTGCCACCCGGGCCGGACCGCTGAACATTCCGAGGCGTGTTGGAGCCCGCCCTCGGGCGGCTCGGTCCGGACCGCATGGGGAGTCCCGTTTGCCGGAAATCAGCGACTACACCGATGTAGACCCCGCGCGGGCCGACGTGGCTCGCGACGACTCGCCCGACCTGCTCAGGTTCGCGGGCGGGCAGGGCCATCCCGACTTCCCCTGTCTCTCCCCCACCCACAGTCCTTCCAGCTGCGTGCCGTGCCTGGACTTCTCCCCCTGGCTGCGGGAGCGGATCCGCGCCGGCGACGCGGACGCGGTGGGCGAGTATCTCTGGCGCACCCGGGAATCCAACCCGGGCGTGGGAGACTCGGCGGCCCAGTTCCGGGAGCACTATCGCGCGCTCGCCGGTGTGATGCTGGCCGCCCCCCTCGGCCGCCACCTGAGCGGCACCGCCGATGCCATGCTCGACCTCCGGACCGCGCTCGTCATGCTCGCGGTGCACGAGGGATTTTCCGGGTTCATCATGACCGGCGAGTCCGCGGACTTCATGGCCGCGGTGATGGCGCCGCACCGCATGACCTTGCACGATCCGGAGCCGCTCGTGGCCCGGCGCAACGCATTCGTGGCCCACATGGGACGGGAAATGAGCTACTGGGCCGGGTGGCCCACGCTCGAGCCGGAAGGCCTGCCCCCGATCGCCGCGGCGGAGGACGACGAGACCGGCCGTCTGCTCGCCCTTCTGGCGGAATTTCCACTGGGAAGCCGGGCCCACGCGGTGGACGCGCTGCGCCACTTCAGCGCGGAGACGCGGGTGCCGCGAACCCTCGCCAGCCTGAGCCGCTACGAAACCCGCAAGCGCGGGCTCGACGTCGTCGAGTCCACCCGCCGTATCATGGCGAGCGGGCTCGTGGTCCCGGCCGAAGATCTGAACGGCTGGCTCGCGGGGTGGACCCGGCGTGACCTGCTGGGCTTCCTGGCACAGGCTGGACTCCGACCGCGGAACAGTTGGAGCAAGGAGCGGCTGGCGGAGTTCGCCCGCGTGGAGTGCGAGGCGCTGCTCCGCACCCGGATGACCGACTCCGGGGCCGTGGAGCTGGCGCCGGCCTTCGTGGAGACCGCCCGGCGGCTGCGCGAGCACCTCGACGGGGCGCGGGAGACCTGGCGGGTCTGGCTCGGTTTCGGAACTGCGATCGAGGGCTGAACGGCGGACGGCTAGATGAGACCGCCGCGCCGCAGGCGGCCGATCTGGTCGAAGCGCTCCTCGTGTACGGCGAGCACCTCCTCGGGTGATACGGTGGCCACCCCGGGCTTGGCCACCTCCACGCCCGCAGCATAGTTCGCCAGTTGTGCCGCCTCCCGCAGCGACGCTCCGGCCGCGAGCGCGGTGCCGAGCCACGCGGTCACCGTGTCGCCGGCGCCGGACACATCGTAAATCTCCCGCGCGATGCTGGGGATGTGGGTCGGCCGCCCGTCCTTGGTCACCAGCAGCATCCCCTCCGCTCCCAGCGTCACCAGCAGGTTGTCCACCTTGAGGCGCGCCAGCACCTTGGGCAGCGCCCGCCCGTCCTTGAGGTCCACCGCCGCGCCGAGCGCGGACTCCAGCTCCCGGCGGTTGGGCTTGAACACGGTCGCCCCGGCGTACTCGAAGAACTGGCGGTACTTGGGATCCACCACGACGGGGATGCCCCGGCGCTTGGCGCTCTCCATCGCCGCTGCGATGAGCGGCGGGGCGAGCGCGCCCTTGTTGTAGTCCTCGAGCAGCAGCGCGTCGGCATCGGCCAGCGCCTCGCGCGCCGTACGGATCAGCCGGTCCAGATCGGCTCCCTCGAGCAGCGTCTCCACCTCGTCGTCGATGCGGACGATCTGCTGTGACCGGGCGATGATGCGGGTCTTGGAGGTGGTGGGACGGCCGGCCACGGTCACGACGTAGCGGTCGTCCAGCCGGGCGACCGCCAGCTCCTGCCGGATCGCGGCCCCGTCGGCGTCGTCGCCCACGACGCCCACCAGGAAGCACCGGGCGCCGAGGGCGGCCACGTTGGCGGCGACGTTGGCGGCGCCGCCCAGCGCCGCGTGACGCTCCCGCACGGTGACCACCGGGACCGGTGCCTCGGGTGAGAGCCGCTCGGTCTCTCCGACGAGGTAGCGGTCGATCATGATGTCGCCCACGACCACGATGCGGCTGGCCTGCATCCGGGCGATGAGCTGCTGGACCCGATCGCGGCCGAGCGGCGCGGGGTGGCTCATCGGAGGACCCCCCGCCGTCCGAGCCCAAGGGTGGCCTGCAACCGGCCTTCAAAGCGATTCACCGTGCGGCCCTCCTCGTGGCCGGCGTTGACGATGTGATGCACTCCGGCCGTCGCGCGGAGCTGGAGCGGTCCGTGCCAGCCGCTGATCCCCAGCGCGGCGCGCCAGGTCCGCTCCACCGTCCCGATGAACAGCTGGGGCAGCGCGCCCGCTTCCGCGTCGGACGCGGGGAAGGGGTCGTTGATGCGGCCTTCGCCCTGGCGCAGCAGGGTGAGCTCGGGGGTGAACAGCCACCGGGTGCCGCCCGGTACCGTGACGGTGACCGTGAGCTGGTCCTGGTCGGCGAAGTTCCGGCCCAAGCCGACGCCGCCGGTGGTGAAGTTCTCGAAGGGGTTCAGCGTACGGAAGGCCAGGCTCGACGCCTGGGTGTAGAGGGCTCGCCAGGCGAGTCGCGCACCGAGGGGCCCCGAGCCGGCCACGGTGAGCGCCCAGCGGTTGGGGTAGCGCTCGGGCCCGGTGGTGTTCTCGTACTGCAGGTCATCCAGCGCGAGCTGGGCCTCGACCAGGGTGCCGCGGCCCGGCCGCCACTGTGCGTCGAGCCCGAGCAGCACGTTCCCGTCGGAGCCCAGCCCGTACTGGTTGGCGAGCAGCAGGAGCGTGAGCGGGTTGCGGTAGCGGGCGTCGAAGTCGCGATCGACGCCGGCCAGCACCGTGGTCTCCCACAGGGCGAGGGTGAGCCGGTCGGAGAGCTGCACGCCCAGCCGGTGGGCGAAGAAGTAGCGGTGGACCCGCTCCCCGGCGGCGTCGCGCTCGTCTTCCAGGCTCCGGGCCAGACCGCTCAGCCGTACCGTCCGCGTGCCCAGCTCGAACGCCAGCTCGGTCTGGGGATACGCGTAGTCGCTCACCCCGATGCCCGCGACCCCCACCGGGCCCCAGTTCCGGTCCATCTGCCCGTAGAAGACCGTGAGATACTCGAGCTGCACCGCCGCGTACGCCTCGGGGAAGCGCCAGCTCAGCTCCAGGTCGCGGCGGCCGGGCCATTCGGGATCGTCGGTGAGCCGCGGCTCCAGCGCGGGTCGGCTTCGGAGCACGAAGCTTCCGAACGCCGCCTCCCCGGCGAACTCGGCGTAGGGCCGGATACCGTCGCCGCCGGCCGGATGCAGGGGGTCGCGGCGGAGGTCGGTGTACCCCTGGACCCCGGCGCGCGCCGCGACACCCCAGCGCCGCTCTCCGGCTCCCTCCTCGAGCTCGCCGCGTAGCCCGCGGACGAGCGCGGCCGCTCCGCCCGTGTCGCCGGCCTCCGCCAGCACCCGCACCGCATCGGCCCGGCGAAACGGCCGCACCATGGGGGAGGGGTCGGCCACGTCGGCCCGCGCGATGAGGTGCTCGAGCAGCGGCAGCCGCGGATCGTCGAGCGGAAGGTAGGGAGAGGCCTGGGCGGCGGCGCCGGATGGGAAAAGCGCGCCGAAAAGAACCGCGGCGGCGAACAGTGCACGAGTCGTCGGCGGCATCGGGCCGTAAGGTAACACTTCGGGGGTTCCGGCCCTATCTTCCCTCCCCGTACTCCCGCCCGCGTGCTCCCGGTACGGCGCGGCGGAAAACGCCTGCGGCCGCTCTCACCCCGAGGGATAAGATCCGATGGCGAAGCAAGACAGCCTCGATCCGCAGACCCGAGACCTCGTTCGTTTCGCCGCCGCCATCGCGCAGGGATACGAGCCGGAGCTGCGCGAGCGGGTCGCGCCGCTCCGGAGCTCGCAGGTCCCGGTGGCATGGGTCGAGGAACTGCTGCTGCAGTCGGTGCTCATGTGCGGCTATCCGCGGGCGCTGGTGGCGTTCGGCATCTGGCGCAAGTTCAGCGGCGTGCCGGCCCCGGAGTCGGACGAGGGGCAGGACTACTCGCAGCTCGCCGAGTGGTCGAGCCGGGGGGAGGACGTCTGCGCCACGGTGTATGGCGAGAACTACCGCAAGCTGCGCGAGAGCGTCCGGGCGCTGCATCCGGCCATCGACGCGTGGATGATCACCGAGGGGTACGGCCGCACCCTCGGCCGGCCCGGGCTCGACCTCATGCGGCGGGAGCTGTGCACCGTGGCGCAGACCTGCGTGCTCGAGACCCCCCGCCAGGTCCACTCGCACCTTCGGGGCGCGCTCAACTCGGGCGCCACCTTCGGTCAGATCGAGGGCGTGCTCTCCATCGTCAATCCACTGCTCTCCTTCGACCAGTGGAAGAAGATCAAGGATCTGTGGCGCACGGTGCGCGAGGGGTGGTCGCCGGGGAACTGATGTTCATCGATCGCGCGGTGGTACGGGTGGTGGCGGGCACCGGCGGGTCGGGTGCCAGCTCGTTCGCGCGCTTCAAGTACAAGCCCAAGGGCGGGCCCGATGGCGGCGACGGCGGCCGCGGCGGCAGCGTGTGGGTGCGGGGGGACGCCAACCTCGCCACCCTGCTCGACTATCGCTACCGCACCCTCTGGCGGGCCGAGCGGGGCCAGCACGGCAAGGGGAAAACCCAGACCGGCGCCTCGGCCGACGATGTCTTCCTCCCCGTTCCGCCGGGAACCGTGGTCCGGGATGCCGCCACCGGGGCGCTCCTGGGCGAGATCCTGCATGCGGGAGACACGCTGCTGGTGGCCCGGGGCGGCCGGGGCGGCCGGGGCAACGCGCGGTTCGCCACCTCCACTCACCAGGCTCCCCGCGAGTGGGAGCCGGGCGAGGAGGGGGAAGACCGCGAGATCGAGCTGGTCCTCAAGCTCCTCGCCGATGTCGGCCTCGTGGGCGAACCCAACGCGGGCAAGAGCACGCTGCTATCCGTCATATCGGCGGCGCGCCCCAAGATCGCCGACTATCCCTTCACCACGCTCGAGCCCAACCTGGGCGTGGCGGCCCTCCCGGGCCACCGGAGCTTCGTCGTCGCCGATATCCCCGGCATCATCGAGGGGGCGCACCAGGGCAAGGGGCTCGGGCTGCGCTTTCTCCAGCACGTGGAGCGCACCCGCGTCCTCGCCTTTCTCGTGCCGCTCGACGCGCCCGATGTCCAGGAGGTCTACGACCGGCTCCGCCGGGAAGTCGCCCAGTACAGCGAGGCCCTGGCCGGCACCCCGCACCTGGTCGTGCTCACCAAGCGCGACCTGCTCCCGCCCGACGCTCCGCTCCCCGCGCTCCGGTGCCCCGACGCCGCGGGCACGCTGGCCATCTCCAGTGCCGCGGGCACCGGCCTGGAGGAGCTGAAGGAAGCGCTCTGGCAGTTCGTGGAGCGCGCCAAGGCCACCGAGGCGGCGGAGGCGGCGCCCGGCGCGGCCTGGGAGCTCGAGGACCAGGAGTGACGGACGATGCGCGTGCCGCGTGGGTCGCGCTCGCGCTGGTGCCCGGCATCGGCGCCGCGCGTCTCGAGTCGCTGCTGGCCGCCTACGGCACCCCGCTCGGCGCGCTCACGGCGCCGCTCCGGGCTCTCCGCGCCGTCCCGGGGATCACGGCGGCGGCCGCCGGCGCGGTCGCGTCCGCCTCGGTAGAGCAGGGACGCGGTGTCCTGGAGGCGGTCCGGCGAATCGGGGGCCGCACGCTGGTCCCCACCGATCCCGAGTTCCCCGCGCTGCTCGCCCACATCCCCGATGCGCCGCCGGTGCTCTTCGCGGCGGGCGACCTGTCGCTCCTTCGCCATCCCGCCGTCGCGATCGTGGGCAGCCGCGACCACTCCGCCTACGGGGCCGAGGTGTGCCGCCGGATGGCGTGGGAGGCCGCGGCCGCCGGCGTGGCGGTCGCGAGCGGCATGGCGCGCGGGCTCGATGCCGTTGCCCACCACGCGGCGCTGGACGCGGGCGGCCGCACCATCGGCGTGCTCGGCAACGGCCTCGGCGTCATCTATCCCGCGGCCAACCGCAGGCTCTACGAGCGCATGCTGGCCGGGGGGCTTCTGCTCACCGAGTTCCCGCCCGGCGAGCGGCCCCACGCCGGCAGCTTTCCCCGCCGCAACCGCATCATCAGCGGACTCGCCCGGGTCACGGTGGTGGTCGAGGCGGGCGAGACCTCGGGCGCGCTCATCACGGCCGGCGCCGCGCTGGAGCAGGGCCGCGAGGTGATGGCGGTGCCGGGTCCCATCACCAGCCCCAACTCAGTGGGATGCAACCGCCTCATCCGCGACGGCGCCGCCCCACTGCTCGAGACGCGCGACCTGCTCGATCACTACCCCGACGCCGAGCGCCTCCCCGGCGCGCCGGTCCCCCCGGACCCAGCCCCTCCCGGGGTGAAGCCGCTCCCTGAATCGCTCACCGAGGCCGAGCGACGCGTGGCCGAGCTGCTCGGGGTCGAGCCGGTGCACGTGGACGAGCTGGTCGGTCGGGCTGGACGGGCCGCGGCCGAAGTGCTCGCCGCGCTGGGCGGGCTCGAGATCGCGGGCATCGTGGAGCAGCGGGCCGGCCGGCGGTTCGTGCGTCTGTAGCCGGAATCCCGCCGGCGGCCGCCGGGCCGCGAGGCGGG
>DASUSR010000405.1:0-13427 GCA_036375015.1 Gemmatimonadales bacterium | reverse complement strand
GGATCGTCGCCCGCGAATCCGCGCACCGCCTCCTCCGAATCCCAGAGCGTGACCAGCAGGAACTCGGCCCGGCCGTTCTCGACGCGGCGCAGGGCCAGCACCCCGCGGTTCCCCCGGGCCGCCTGATACTCGGGGAAGCCGGTGGCGTGCAGATACTCGAGGTAGCGGTCGGCGTCTTCGGCTCGGGTGGCTCCGCGCCAGGTCCGTGCGATCATGCATCCTCCCGTGCACCAGTAAAAGTGTGTTTACTGGTGCAAGGGTACGCTGAGTGCCTGCACCTGTCAAGAGCCGAATACTGGTGCTAGATTGTGAGCATGTCCGCCCCCCTGATTCACGCCGATCCCGCCTTCGAGTTCGTCGGAGGAGATCCGGCGCTCGACCTGGTCAACACCGTGGACTGGACCGATCACGGTCTGGTGAACGAGCGGCTTCCCGACTACGGCGCCCTGCTCGCCTGGGCGGGCGCGGCAGGCGTGCTCGCGGCGACAACCGCCGAGCGACTCCGCCGGGCGGCTGCGGCACACCCCCGGGAGGCCCGCCGGGCGCACACCGGGGCGCTCGAAGCGCGCGCGCTGCTCCGCGCCGCGTTGGGCGGTGAGGCCCGCGGGCAGGCGCAGGCGCTCAGCGCCCTCAATCCGCTCCTCGGCGAGGCGCTGGGACACCTGGAGCTCGCTCCGCGGGCGCGCGGCACGCGGCGCGCTGCATGGACGTGGAGGGACATGGACCGGCGACTCGACGCGGCACTCTGGCCGGTGCTGCGCTCGGCGGCCGATCTGCTGGCGTCGGAGGAGGCGGACCGGATCCGCACCTGCGGGGGCCCGGACTGCGGGTGGATGTACGTGGACCGGAGCCGCAACGGGCTCCGGCGCTGGTGTCAGATGCGGACCTGCGGCACCCGGGAGAAGAGCCGGCGCCGGCGCGTGGCCGGGGCGGAGTGAGCGGGCGGAAACACCTTCAACACGCGCGCCCGCCGCAGTTGCAGTCTTCGCAGCCATGCACCGCGCAGGTGCCGCAGCTCCGGGCCACCTGGCGTCGCAGCGACTCGCGGGCCCGGTGCAGACGCACCGCGGCATTGTTGGGGGTGATGCCTGCCTCGTCGGCGTAGCCCCGCACGGGAACGCCTTCCAGCTCCACCCGGCGGATGGCCGAGGCGTACTCCGGCTTGAGGGTGTCCACCAGGGAGGCGATGCAGGCGCAGATCGTGCTGCGCAGCTCCTCGTCCTCCTGCTCCACGGCCTCCGGGGTCTCCGCCGCGGCCGCTTCCAGCATCCGGCTCTCGCTCTGCTGCTTGCGGTAATGATCCGTCAGCGCGTTTCGCAGGACCCGGTAGAACCACGCCGTGGCCGCCTCCGACCGCCGCAGCGCGGGCGCCCGCTCGATGCTCCGCACGAAGGCTTCCTGGAGCAGGTCCTCCGCCACCGCGCGAGAGCCGACCCGGCGCTCCAGAAACGCGAGGAAGCGCCGGTGGTTGTCCACCAGCGCCTCGATCACCGCGTCGGGGCCGTGTTCCGTCTCGCTCAGCTCGCGCACTCGCAGGTGCCGCAACCGCAGCTCGAGCCGCAGGTACAGGTGCCGCCGCAGCAGCCGCCGTTCTCGCCGTTTCGCATCATCGCAATCTCCAGTCTGGGGTGAACTCTGCAAGGTGGCCTGTTACCACGCAGACGGACCGGGGTCCGGAATATTACACCCTCCCCCATGTCCGGTCGGGATACGGCGCTGCGCAGTTCCCGGTGGGAGCACCCATCCCCCGCTCGATTCCCGCCGGGCGGCAACCCCGCGTGCCCATTGGAGATCAGCCCCGGAATGACCACGGTTCTGCGCCCCGTTCCCGCCCCCCGGCCCGCCCTCGAGTCCCCCGCGGCTCCAGCCACCCCGACCGCCGCTCCCGCGGTCCGCCGGCTGGATCATGTGGACATGCTGCGCGGGCTCGTCATGGTGATCATGGTGCTCGATCACGTCCGCGCATATCTCACCGAGGTGCGCTTCGAGCCGACCGACCTGGACCGCACCAACCTGGCCCTGTTCGCCACGCGCTGGATCACGCACTACTGCGCCCCGACCTTCGTCGCGCTGGCGGGGGCGAGCGCCTGGATCGCGGGAACCCGGCGCACCCGTCCCGAGCTCGCGCGGTTTCTCCTGAGCCGGGGCCTCTGGCTGATCCTGGTGGAGCTGACGCTGATCACGTTCGGCTGGTACTTCACCACGCGGATCACCATGGGACTGGTCGCGCAGGTGATCTGGGTGATCGGCGCCTCGATGATCGTGCTGGCCGGCCTGATCTACCTGCCTCGCGCCGCGATCGCCGCATTCGGGCTGGCGCTGGTGCTGGGACACAACCTGCTGGACGGCGTCACGCCGGAGCGCTTCGGCGCCCTGGCTCCCCTGTGGCATGTGCTCCACGTGCCCGGACGGCTCGAGATCGTGCCGGTCTTCCTGCTGTATCCGCTGATCCCCTGGGCCGGGGTGATGGCGCTGGGCTACGCGGCCGGTCCGCTGGTCTTCTCGCAGCAGCCGGGGGTGGCACGCCGGCTCGCCTGGACCGGCGTGCTCATGACCGCGGCGTTCGTGGCGCTGCGCGCACTCGATGTCTACGGCGACCCGGTGCCCCGGGTGGCCGACGGGGGCGCGGCGCTGGTGGGGATGTCGTTCCTCAACCTGACCAAGTATCCGCCCTCGCTGCTGTACCTGCTGATGACGCTCGGGCCCGCGCTCGTCGTGCTGACCCTGCTCCGCCGCGTGCGCGGGCCCCTGGCGGGCGTGCTGGTCACCTTCGGTCGTGTCCCGTTCCTGTTTTACGTCGTGCACCTCTACGTGGTGCACGCGGTCGCGGTCGCTATCGGCGTGATCCAGGGCTATGCGCCGGGGGACATGCTTCATCTGTTTCTCGAGCTGCCGGACGGGTACGGAGTCGGACTCCCGGTCATTTATGCCGCCTGGCTGGCGGTGGTGGCGGCACTGTATCCGCTCTGCCACCGGTACGCGGCGCTCAAGGCCCGCAGCCGGGCATGGTGGCTCTCCTACCTCTGATCCGCTGAGGCAGCCGGGACGGGCCGAGGGTGTTGCGCCACCCCTCGGCCCGTCGTATACTCGGACGAGGAACCGAACAAATACCGAAGCTCATGAGACCCCCGGCATGCCGCCTCGCTCCGTCCTCTTCGTCGATCCCCCCGCCTTCTGCACCACCGTCGAGGCGTTGGTGGCGCCGGCCCTCCGGAGTCGTCCGGCGGTGGTGGCGCCGCCGGGAGCCGAACGGGCGGTAGTCCTCGCGCTCTCCGTCGAGGCGCGGCTCGCGGGCATCGAGCGCGGCATGCCGGTGCGCCAGGCCAGGAAGCTCTGCCCCGACCTCGTCCTGCTCCCGCCCAATCCCCGGCTCTATGCCCGCGCCTCACGGGCGCTGCACGAGATCCTCGGCGCCTACGCGCCGGTCATCGAGCCGCGCGGCTACGGACATGCCTTTCTCGACCTCACCGGCACCGGCCGGCTCTTCGGGCCCGCGCTGGACGTGGCCGCGCGGGTGCAGCGGGAGGTGCGGGAGCGGATCCGGCTGCCGGTCTCCGTGGGAGTGGCGACGAACAAGCTGGTGAGTCAGGCGGTCATCAGGGTCGGTAGAAAGGCGGACGGGCGGTCGCTCAGCTCGTCCCCCTGGCTGGTGCAGGGAGGAGAGGAATCCGGGTTTCTGTCCCCTGTTCCGGTGCAGCTCTGGCCCGAGGTGCCGGAGCGGATCCTCGCACGGCTCGACGACTACCAGCTCGATCTCATCGGCGAGGTGGCGGCGATTCCGGAGAACGCGCTCTGCGCCGTCTTCGGCGGGATCGGCCGCACCCTGCGGGCGCGGGCTCGCGGGATCGATCCCCGCCCGGTGCTCCCGCCCGAGCGGCTGGCGGAGTTCCACCTGGAGCACATCCTCGCCACCGACACCAACGATCTCGGCGTGCTGCAGCCGCTGATCCGGATGATGGCCGAGCGGCTGGGACGCCGCCTGCGCCGGGGTGGTCTTGCCGCCGGCCGCCTCCGGGTCGAGGCCACCTATGCCGACCACACCTCGGTCGCCCGCGCTGTCCCGCTCCGCGCCGCCGCGCTCGATGCCGAGCTCTGGGACGCCGCCCGCCGCGCCTTCGCCCTCGCCAACGCGAAGCGGCTGGCGGTACGCATGGTCGGCGTGACGGTGGATCGGCTGGAGGAAGCGGATCTGCAGCTGGATCTATGGCGCGGAGAGGGCGGGCAGGCGGACGGACGGGCGGACGGGCGGTCCCAGCACACCGGCACCCTCCCGGACCGGGAGCACACCGCCCGTCCGCCCGTCGGCCCGTCCGCCCGCCTTCAACACGCGATCGACCGCATCCGCACCCGCTACGGCACCCGTTCCATCACCGCTGTCCGTCTGCCCGTCGTCCCGCCGGCCCGACGTCCTGCGCATTCCACGTGACCACGATCTTGCCGAACGTCTCGTTCGCCTCCATCAGCCGGTGCGCCTCGGCCAGCTCGGCCATGGGGTACACCCGCTCCAGCACCGGGCGGAGCGGCGCGGCATGCTCGATCCGTTGATCGAAGAGCGGCAGCATCCGCTCGGTGAACTCCCGCACCAGCGGGATGCGCTCCTCCAGCGTCCGGGTCCGCATTACCGTGCCGATCACCTCCAGCCGCTTGCGAAGGATGGGCCCCAGGTCGGCGGTCGTGCGGCTGCCGGCCAGAAAGCCCAGCATCACCAGCCGGCCCTGCGGCGCCAGCACCGCGAGGTTGTCGGCGAAAGCGGGACCGCCCAGCACGTCGAGGACCACGTGCACCGGTTCCCCCACCGCGTCCGCGAATCCGCCCGCACTGGTGTCGATTCCCACATCGAGCCCGTAGACCAGCGCGCGGGCCAGCTTGTCGGCGCTGCGCGAGGTACCGAGCACCGTGGCGCCGAGGTGCCGGGCGATCTGTGCCGCCGCGGTGCCCACCCCGCTGCCCACCGCATGGATCAGCACCCGCTCGCCGGGGGCCAGCCTCCCGCGGGTCACCAGTGCGTCGTAGGCGGTGAGGAATACCTCGGGGATCGCCGCCGCGTCCTCGTAGGAGAGCCCCTCGGGGATCGGCAGCGTCTCGTCCTCGTGCACCGTCACCAGCTCCGCGTGCGCGCCACCCCCCACCAGCCCCATCACCCGATCGCCCACCCGCCAGCGCGAGCCGCCCCGCACGGCCTCGACCTCACCCGCGTACTCGAGCCCCGGGATATCCGCGGGCCATCCCGGCGGCGCCGCATAGTGGCCCCGCCGCTGGATCAGGTCGGCCCGGTTGAGCCCGGCCGCGTACACCCGCACCCGGATGTACCCGGGACGGACCTCGGGCTTGGGCACTTCGCCGATGGTGATGACCTCTGGGCCGCCGGCCCTGGAGTAGATCGCTGCGTGCATTGGTCGGATTCACCGGGGAGCAGGAGTACGAGACAGCGGGACCCCGGAATATTACCCTGGCCCGGAGTCCGGCTTGACGGCCTCGCCATGCCGCCCGATACTCCTGCCCCGGAGATGCCCCGCGGCGGCCAGACCGCGGTCCGACCGTTGCCCCGTACTGCGATTCGCCACCTCCCCACCTGACGCATGGCCGAGACCTATTGCGACTTCGCTCCGGGTCACGAGTGGCATGGCCCCTACCACGAGCGTGAATACGGCTTCCCGCTGACCGGCGACGAGGCACTGTTCGAGCGCCTCGTGCTCGAGATCAACCAGGCGGGCCTCTCCTGGCTCACCATTCTGAAGAAGCGCGAGGCGTTTCGCCGGGCGTACGACGGGTTCCGCCCCGAGGCGGTGGCCGCCTACGGCGCGCGGGAGCGCCGGCGGCTCCTGGCCGATCCCGGCATCATCCGCAACCGGCTCAAGGTGGAGGCCGCCATCGCCAACGCGCAGCGCATCCTCGAGCTGCGCGAGACTCACGGCTCCTTCGCCCGCTGGCTCGCGGCCCACCACCCGCGTCCCAAGTCCGAATGGGTGACGCTTTTCAAAGGGACGTTCCGCTTCACGGGCGGCGAGATCGTGGGCGAGTTCCTCATGAGCATCGGATACCTCCCGGGCGCGCACGTCGAGCACTGCCCGGTGTACCGCCGGGTGCTGGCGAAGCGGCCACCCTGGGCTCGCGCCGCCGGCGTGATCACGGGGACGCGATGAGCGTGCTGCGTCTCCCGGGCCCTGCCGGCGCGCTCGCCGTGGACGACGGAGGCGCCGGCGGTGTCCCCGTGGTGTTCGTCCCTTCGCTCGCCGGCACCGTGGAGCACTGGCGGGCCCAGCTCGGCCACCTGCGCTCGAACCGCCGCGCCCTCGCGCTCGAGCTGCGGGGGCATGGCCGCTCCGATCCACCCGCGGGCGGCGACTACGCCATCGACTCCCTAGCGGGCGACATCGCGGCGGTGCTGGACGGCCTGCGGCTCGAGCGGGTGGCGCTGGTGGGGCACAGCCTTGGGGGCGGCGTGGCGCTGGCCTATGCCGGAATGCATCCGTCGCGGGTGGAGCGGCTCATGCTGCTGGACGCCATCGGCGACGGCACCCGGCTTCCCGCGGAGGAAGTCGGGGGATTTCTCACGGCGCTCGACTCGCCCGCCTACACCGAGGCCATCGAAGGCTACTGGGAGACCATCTCGGGACCGGACCCGGCGGTGCGTGAGCGGCTGCTGGCCGACCTCCGCGCGCTGCGGCCGGAGACGGTCCTCGGCGTGCTCCGCGAAGTGTCGAGGTTCGACCCGAAGCCCGCCCTCGCGGCATACCAGGGCCCCGCGCTCGCGGTGGTGACTCCGAACAACGACGAGGGTTTCAGCCTGCACCGCCTGGGCGCGGGATTTCCGCATCAGGTCATCGAGGGCACCGGCCATTGGATCCAGCTCGAGCGGCCCGAGGAGGTGAACCGGATCCTGGACCGGTTTCTGGCTCAACCCGCACCCTGAGCGCGCTCGCCGTCCTCCACGCCGCCCGGCATGGCCGCTGGGCGGCGGCGGCGGCGCTTACCTCAATGGGACCTCCCTTGCTGTTCCCGGCGGAGGCCCTGCCGCCCATTCTCAGCACCGCTCCGGATCGCCGGACACCGTCCGGCGCCGGAGAGCCGGGCCACCGACCTTCGACCAACCGGGGGACCGGTCATGTCGCGCTATTCGCCCGTGGAGGAGCCACCCCCTGAAGGGCGGATCGAGCCGCTCCACACGAGCGAGGCGCGCTGGCGCACGCTGCTCGAGATCAACAACGCCATCATCACCGATCTCACCCGCGACGGGCTGCTCCAGTCGGTCTCCCGGACGTTGGCACGCGTGATCCCCTTTGACCGGGCCGCCTTGACGCTCTACAACCCGGCCCGGGAGACATTCCGCTATCTCGCGATGCAGGGCTCCCTGCCCTCAGCCTACTTCCGCGCGGGGCTGGAGTTCCACCGCTCCGAGACCATGGCGACTCAGGTCTTCGACCGGCAGCGGCCCGTGCTGCGCCGTGACCTCGAGAAGGAGCAGCAGTACCCCAATGACCGGCGGCTCGTCGCCGAGGGCGTGAAGACCGACTGCCTGGTGCCGCTGATCGTGCGAACGTCTACCTGCGGGAGGAGATTCGAACCGAGCACAACTTCGAGGAGATCATCGGCAGCAGCCCCGCCCTCCTGGCGGTGCTGCGCGATCTGGAACAGGTGGCCGGCACCGACTCCACCGTGCTCATCTGCGGCGAGACGGGCACCGGCAAGGAGTTGATCGCGCGGGCGATCCACGCCCGCAGCGGCCGCAGGAACCGCCCCCTGGTGAAGGTGAACTGCAGCGCCATCTCGGCGGGTCTCGTGGAGAGCGAGCTGTTCGGGCACGTGAAGGGGGCCTTCACCGGCGCGGTCGGGCGCCGGGTCGGCCGGTTCGAGCTCGCCGATGGCGGCACGATCTTTCTGGACGAGATCGGAGAGCTGCCGCTGGAGACCCAGGTCAAGCTGCTGAGGGTGCTGCAGGAGCAGGAGTTCGAGCCGGTCGGAAGCAGCCGGACGCTGCGGGTGGACGTACGGGTCATCGCGGCCACGAACCGGCGCCTGGACGAGGCCGTTCAGAACGGTAGCTTCCGCGCCGACCTCTTCTTCCGGCTGAACGTGTTCCCGCTCGAGATGCCTCCCCTGCGCGAGCGCCGCTCCGACATTCCGCAGCTTGCGATGTTCTTTCTTTCCCATTGCGGCAAGAAACTCGGCAAGAGCATGAAGGGGATCTCGCAGGAGGCCATGGACCGACTCGAGAGCTACGCCTGGCCCGGCAACGTACGGGAGCTCCAGCACGTCATCGAGCGGGCCGTCATCCTGGCTCGAGGCCCCGTCCTCGACGCGGAGCCCTATCTGGTATCGATGCTGGGATCCGGCGTGCCCGCCGGGCAGGTCGTGGCTGCCGAGACGGTTCACACCGCGACGCCGGTGGCTTCCGAGTTCCGCACCCTGCAGGAGGTCGAGCGGGAGCACATCCTCGCGGCGCTGCGGCGGACGGGTGGAGTGGTCGAAGGTCCCAGGGGCGCGGCGAGAATGCTGAATCTCCACCCCAACACCCTGCGCCACCGGATGGACAAGCTGGGAATCAGGCGCGCCTCCCGCCTGCCGTAGCCTTCCCTCCCAAGACAGGCCCGCGCACTACCAGCGGCCGTGGGCACGCCCCGGGGGGTCGCACGCTCCCTCCGGACGCAACCGACGCCGACTTCTTCGGATAGCCCGGCCGCAGCCCCCACCGACGAACCCGGCACACGAACTGCCTTTCAGCGAGTCCTGAACGCGCCCCGTCGGTACTACGGCGCCGTTCACGGCATGACCATGCCGCACCCGAACCTTTCTTCAGGAGCACGCCATGAGACTGCGCCCTTTTCTGGTCCCCGCCTCGCTGCTGGGTCTGGCCCTCACACTCGCCTGCAGCGATGGAGCGGAGCCGACCTCTCCCCTGCAACCCGCGCTCCGGGCCGTCGCCCTGACCGGCTTCGGCTTCCACGGCAGCGTCAGCGGCGCCCCGACCGGCGAGGTGCGGCTCACCGGCGGGGGCCGGTTCGATCCCAGCACCGCGTCGAATACGGTGCCGGCGGAGACGTCGGCGAGCGCGGGGGGCGGCTTCGACTGCACCAGTGCCGTCGCCCAGGGTCCTCTCGCCGGCTGCGAAGCCGGCCAGGGCGTGCGGTGGGATACGGCCCAGCTGCTGGTCTCCTCCCCCTTCAGATGCACCGGGACCGACGACCTCAAGACCGCGACCACCGACAGCCGCACGGCGGTGTTGCGCGCCGAGTTCTACCGGGCCGGAGACGGGCAGGAGGAGTCGTTCACGGCGGCCATGTTCGTCGCGGACCGGGATCTCGCCCCCGATCTCGAGGGCACCCAGAATCTCTGGATCCAGGGCGTGGGATGCGGCACGGCGACCGTCAACTTCAACCGCTCGGGTGCAGGCGCTCGAGGTGAACTGTGAACCGACGCTCCAATGCCCTGGCCGAGCGCCTCGAGCAGGGAGCCAGGGCGCTCGCCATCTTCGCGAGTCGGCTCACGGACGCGGAGTGGCACACGACGCTGCCCGGGGACGGGCGGAAGGTCGGCGTCGTCGTGCACCACGTGGCGAACATGTACCCGCTGGAGATCCAGCTGGCACGGACCCTTGCCTCGGGTACCCCGATCGTCGGGGTGACTCCCGGGGCCATCGACAGACTGAATGCCGAGCATGCCAGGGATCATGACGCCGCCACGAAGGAGGCAACGCTGGAGCTGCTTCGGCGGCACAGCGCGGTGGCCGCGGCGGCTATCCGGGGCTTCAGCGATGCCGAGCTCGATCGCGCCGCGCCGGTGTCGCTCTATGGTGATGCCCCGCTCACCTGCCAGTTCCTGCTCGAGGATCACGCGGTCCGGCACAGTTACCACCATCTGGCGGGCATACGCGCCGCGTTGACGTCGCGGCTGTCGGTCGCATAGCAGCCGGTCCGATCATTCCACCGTCGACACGAGCCGGTCGTCTCGAGCAGCGGGTACGCTGCCCCAGGCGCCGATTCGTGCGGCCGGCGCGGCCGGGGCCTCGTCAGCTTGACGTGGCCGCGACCGCGGGTACATTCGGGGAGGAGCCGAAGAAACCCCGAAACCGTGGCGCGCCGTGGTTCACCTCCACCTCCACACCCACTTCTCCTTCGGCCTCGGGGTCTCCAGCCCCGAGGTGCTCGCCGCCGCGGCCGCCGAGCGGGGGCACCGGGCCCTCGCCTGCACCGATACCAACGGCGTCTACGGCGCCATCGAGTTCCAGCGCGCCTGCGACGCCGCCGGCATCCGCCCCATCCTCGGCGCGCACCTCGTCACCGGGGAGGAGGAGACCGTCGCGCTCGCGCTGGACGAGCGGGGATGGGGTGCGCTGTGCCGGGCGATCAGTGCGGTACACTGGGCGGGCAGCGGGCCAGGCGGGCCGGGGGGCAGCAGCCTGTCCGCCCTCCTCGCCGCCGACCGCTCCGGCCTTCTCCTCCTCTCCCGCGACGTCGCCTTCCTCGAGCGTGTCGCCGCCGCGAGCGGCACCCGTGACCTCTTCGCCGAGCTGATCCCCGGGAAGGAGCGCCACGCCGTGCTCGCCGCCGCGCGCCGGCTCGGCATTCCCGCGGCCGTCACCAACGCCGTCGTCATGGCCCACCCCGAGGACTGGGCCCGCCACCGCCTGCTGCGCGCCATCCACCTCAACACCACCCTGTCCGCCTGCCCGCCCGACCGTCTGTCCGGCCGCGACGCCTGGCTCCGCCCGGCGAGCGATCTCGTCCGGCTCTTCCCCGACTGCCCCGAGGCGCTGCAGGCGGCGGCCGAGATCGCCGAGCGCTGCGAGTACCGGATCCCGGCGGGCCGGGTGGTGGCGCCCCGGCTGGCCGAGCCCGACGAATCGTTCCGGCGGCTCCGCGCCGAGGCCTACGCCGGCGCCGAGCGCCGCTACGGCACCATCGCGCCGGTGACCCGCGACCGGCTGGAGCACGAGCTCCGCATCATCGGCCAGAAGGGCTTCGCCGACTACTTCCTCGTGGTGAAGAACATCGTGGAGCACGGCCCCACCCACTGCGGCCGCGGCTCGGTGGCCAACTCGATCGTGAGCTACTGTCTCGGCATCACCCACGTCGAGCCGCTCGGCGCCGGGCTCCTCTTCGAGCGCTTCCTCAACCCCGAGCGGAAGGACCCGCCCGACATCGACCTCGACTTTCCCTGGGACGAGCGCGACCGGGTGCTGGCCTACGTCTTCCGGCAGTACCCCCGTCCCCAGGCGGCGATGGTCGCCAACCACAACTGCTTCCGTCTCCGCGGCGCGCTGCGCGAGGTGGCCAAGGTGCACGGCCGCCCCGCGGGCGAGATCCGCGAGGTCACCCGCCGGATCCCCATCTTCGAGGACCTGCCGCTGGAGGAGACGCTCGCCTCGCACCCCAACTTCCGCGAGCTCGACCTGCCGCCCGCCTGGCGCGACTTCGCCCGGCTGGCCGAGCCGCTGGTGGGGCTCCCCCGCCACCTGTCGGTCCACCCGGGCGGTGTGGTCATCGTGCCCACCGCGCTCACCGACTACGTCCCGCTCGAGCCGGCGGTGAAGCAGCTCGAAGACCATCCCGAACTCACCGTCCCGGTCATCCAGTTCGAGAAGGACGGCGCCGAGGACGCGGGGCTGGTGAAGATCGACCTGCTCGGTAACCGCTCCCTCGCCGTCATCCGGGACGCGATCGAGGCGGTCCGCGTCCACACCGGCCGGTGCATCGACTATACCTCCTCCGACCCCGGCGACGACGAGGCCACCAGGGAGCTCTTCCGCACCGGTCGCACGATGGGCGTCTTCTATACCGAGTCGCCCGCGTCGCGGCAGCTCTGCGCCCGGAGCCGGGCCGACGCCTTCGAGCTGCTGGTGCTCAACACCAGCATCATCCGCCCGGCCTCCAACCGCTACATCCGCACCTACCTCGAGCGGCTGCACGGTGCGCCCTACGAGCCGCTGCATCCCGTGCTGCGCGACACCCTGGCCGACACCTTCGGCATCATGGTCTACCAGGAGGACGTGGTGAACGTCTGCTCGGTCTTCTCGGGCATGCCGCTCGCCACCGCCGACGGGCTCCGCAAGTCGCTCTCCAAGAAGCGCCCCGCCAAGGCGCTCGCCGGCTACGCCGAGGAGTTCTTCACCGGCGCGCTGGCGCTCGGGCGCGACCCCGAGACGACCAGGCGGGTATGGGAGATGATCATGTCGTTCGCCGGGTACAGCTTCTGCAAGGGGCACTCGGCGTCCTACATCCAGGTGGCACAGCACTCCTGCTATCTGCGGGCCCACTATCCCGCCGAGTTCATGGCGGCGGTGCTGGCCAACGGGGGCGGGTTCTATCATCCGTTCGCCTATGTCGCCGAGGCGATGCGGATGGGACTCACCGTGCTCCCGCCCGACGTCAACGCGAGCGACTTCCGCACCACCGGTCGCGGACGGGAGGTGCGGATCGGGCTCCAGTTCGTGAAGGGGCTCAGCGCGGAGGGGGCGGAGCGGATGCTCGCCGCGCGGGACGGGCAGGCAAGTGGCGGGGCGGCGGGGCGAGCGGGGCGAGGGGAGAGAGAGGGGCAAGCGGAACGAGAGAGGCGTGGGCGAGAGGGACGCGAGGGGCGAGCGGGGCGAGGGGAGCGAGAGAGGCGATGGCGGACGCCCGAACACGGCGCCCTACCTCATCCCGAGGGAGCGGAGCGACCGAGGGATCTCCTCACCCGGGGTCCGATGTCCCCGGAGAAGACCCCTCGCTGCGCCCGGGATGAGGTGGCCCCCCGCCCCTTCCGCTCGCTGTTCGATTTCCAGCACCGCACCGGCATCGCGGCCGACGACCTGCGCACGCTGATCAAGGTCGGCGCGCTGGACTCGATCGCCGGGGACTGGACCCGGCCGATGATGCTCTGGATGGTGGATACGGGCGGCAAGTCGGGCCGGCGCGCGGGCAGCGCCAGGACCCCGGCGGGCTCCCCGTCGCAGAGCGGGCTGCCCGCCCGGCTGCCCGACTGGTTTTCCCATCTCCCCCCCGCCATCCCGGTGCTCAAGAACTACGGCCCCGAGCGCCGGCGCCGGGAGGAGTACGCCGCCCTCGGCTTCGTCACCGATACCCATCCCATGCGGCTCCACGGCCGGGACCTGGCGCGCTTTCGCCTCTGCCCCAGCACCGAGCTTCACCGGCACGTCGGCGAGTACGTCCTCCTGGCCGGCATGCTCACCACCGCCAAGCCGGTCCACACGGTGCGGGACGAGCCGATGGAGTTCGCGACCTTCGATGACGGAGAGGGATTGATCGAGACGGTGCTGTTTCCGCGGGTCTACCGTGAGCGGGGTCACGTGCTCTTCGATCAGGGGCCGTTCATCTTCCGGGGGAAGGTGGAGGAGGAGTTCGGCGCGATCACCGTGACGGTGACCCACCTCGATCGGCTGGAGCGGGCGGTGGGACGGCGCGCCGCCGTCCCCGGGTGAGGCTCACCGG
>DASUSR010000404.1:0-10487 GCA_036375015.1 Gemmatimonadales bacterium | reverse complement strand
GTGTCGGTGGCGTCCCGGGCATTGGCCACGAGGTTGATGAGGACCTGCTCCACCCGGGCCGGGTCCGCCTGGATCCGCGGCACGTCGCCCGACGTCGGCAGGACCACGAGCGTCTTGTCGGCGCCCAGGAGCTGCTGGAGCACGGGCCGCAGGGCCTCCGTCAGCGCGCGGAGGTCCACCGGCTGCGGCTGGGTGATCTGTTGCCGGGTGTAGGCCAGGAGCTGCTGCGACACCCGCGCCGCCCGCTCGGCCGACTGCAGCACCAGCCGCATGTCGGCCGCCTGCGGGTGCTCGGGGCCCAGCGCCCGCAGCACGAACGAGCCGAAGCCCAGCGCGCCCTGCAGCGCGTTGTTCACCTCGTGCGCGACCCCGCCGGCGAGGGTGCCGACCGCCTGCAGCCGCTGCGCGTCGCGCAGCTGCTGCTCGGTGCGCCGCTCCGCCGTGATGTCGCGGAACATGACGACGCCGCCGGTGATCCGCCCCTCCGCATCGCGCACCGGGGCGGCGCTGATCCAGACCGTCAGCCGCCGGCCGCTCGCGCCCCGCGCTCCGGCCTGCACGATCTCGATGACCTCCCCTTCCACCACTTCGCCCCGCAGGACGGCACGCGCTCCGGGCCACTCCTCGGACGCGATCGGCCGGCCGTCGAGGTGGTACCCGGCGTACGCCTCGCTGTAGCTCTCGGCACTCGTGGCCTCGACCGGCCGCCCCCACAGCCGCTCGAACATCGGGTTCGCGAACCGGATCTCCCCCACCGGTCCGATGATGGCGATGGCGAGCGGCGCCTGCTCCAGCACGGTGCGGAGCTGCCGTCCCTCGGCGTCGCGCTCCCGCGCGATCCGCTCCACCTCGGCCAGCGCCCGCTCGATGACCTGCCGCGCCTCCACCACGACGGTGACGTCCACGCCGGTGGCCAGGATGCCCGTCACCTCGCCGGCCGGCCCCCGCATCGGCTGGTAGACGAAGTTGAGGTAGCGGGGCTCGGGCTGTGCCCCGGGAGCGAGGCGCAGGTGGATCAGGACTTCGTTGCCCACGTACGGCTCGCCTGTGGCGTACACCTGGTCCAGCAGCTCGAGGAATCCCTGCCGCTCCACCTCCGGCAGGGCGACGCGCACCGGCCGGCCCAGGATCCGGCGGCGGCCGACGAGCCGCTCGTAGGCGGGATTCACCAGCTCGATGACGTGCTCCGGCCCCCGGAGGACGGCCATGAACGACGGTGCCAGCTCGAAGACGCTGGTCAGCAGCCCGCGCTCGGAGTCGGCCAGGGCCCGCGCCGCGGCCCGCTCCTGCACCAGCCGCTGCACGCTGTCCAGCGCGGCCGCGATCTCCCGGGCCACCTGCGTCATGAAGAGCGCATCCGCGTCGTCGTGCGGCAGCCGCGGGTTGAGGCCCAGGACCACAACCCCGTGCGACTGCTCCGCCGAGGCGCCGGACGCGAGAGAGAGCGTGGCGGCGGAGGTGACCGGCTCGGGCCAGCGCTCACACACGACCGGCTCCACCGGCCACGGCTCCTCGGCGTCGGTCGGCATCTCGAGCGGCGCCGCGGGCGACCCCGGCTCGAGGCCGGTGCTGCCGGCGAGGCGTATCACGCCCGCCTCCGCATCGCTCAGGTACACCAACGCGAACGCCACGTCCTCCGGCGCGGCCCGGAACGCCGCCACCGCCGCGTCGCAGACGTCCCCGGGCGAGCGGGCGTGCAGCATGTCGGCCGCCAGCCTCTGGAGCAGGCGCGCCCGCCGCTCGCCCACCACCCGCCGCGTGGTCTCCTGCACCGTCACCAGCACCCCGCCCACGCCGCCCTCGTCATCCCGCACCGGGCTGTAGCTGTAGCTCCAGTAGACGTCGTGCACCCGGTCGCCGCGGGTGATCGGCACCAGGTGGTCCTCGTGCCAGGTCGCGTCGCCGCCGGCCATGATCGACTCGACCTCGGGACCGATGGTGGGCCAGATCTCGGCCCAGCACTCGCGCCCCGGCGCACCGAGTGCCGACGGGTGGCGGTCCGGGCCCAGGCTCGGCCGGTAGGCGTCGTTGTAGAACTGGATCAGGTCGGGGCCCCACCAGAGGAACATCGCGTGGCGCGACGCAAGCAGGGTGCTGACCATGGTGCGGAGGCTCGCGGGCCAGGTCTCCACCGGGCCGAGCGGGGTCGTGCTCCAGTCGAACGCGCGCGTGAGCGTCGCCATCTCCCCCGCGCCGCGGAGGAAGACGTCGGCGGCCGTCCCCACGGTCATTGACCGGAGGCCGGGTTCTGCCGGGACAGCCCCACGGCCGCGGGCCCGTTCAGCACCGACCCGTCCACGGCGAACCGCGAGCCGTGGCAGGGGCAGTCCCAGGTCCGCTCGAGCGAGTTCCAGTGGACGATGCAGCCGAGGTGCGTGCACACCGCCGAGAGGGTATGGAGGGTGCCGTTGTCGTCGCGGTAGACCGCGAGCTTGGTGAGCCCCTGCCGCACCAGCGCCCCCTGCCCGGGCCGGATGTCGTCCACCGAGCGAGCCTCCCCGGGAGACACGTAGTCGAGATACTGCTTCGCGACGTTCACGTTCTCCTTGAGGTATTCGGCCGCCGACCGGAGCGACTTGCGGCTGGGGTCGTAGAGCGTCTCCCACTCGTTGGGGCGGCCCAGGATGAGGTCGGTGAGCAGGATGCCGGCGATGGTGCCGTGCGTCATCCCGTGGCCCGAGTCGCCGGTCGCCACCAGGATGTGGCCCTTGTCGCCCGGGTTGCATCCGATGTAGCCCAGCCCGTCCACCGGCTCCATCACCTGGCCCGACCACCTGTACTCCACTTCGCCGATCGGGAACCGCTCCCGGCTCCACGACTCGAGATACGCGAACCGGTCGTAGCCGTCGTTCTCCTGCCCCGTCTTGTGGTCCTCGCCGCCCACGATCAGCATGTCGCCGTGCAGCCGCACGTAGTGGTAGGGATCGGCCGTGTCCCAGTAGAGCGCGGCGGGCACCGAGTCGGGCGGCACCCGGGCGCCGATGGCGAACGTCCGGTAGGGCGCCTGCTTGCTGTGGATCACCAGCCAGTCGATGATCGGCGTGTTGGTGGCGCAGACCACGAAGTCGGCGGTGACCGTTGGCCCCGATTCGGTTGACACCGCGGCTGGCGGGCCCGCCTCCACGCCGGTCACGTGGGTCCCCCCGAAGATCCGTCCGCCGCGCTGCTGGATCGCGCTCACCAGCGCGGTGAGGTAGGCCAGCGGGTGGAACTGCGCCTGACGCGGAAAGCAGAGGCAGGGGCCGGTGTCGAAGGAGGCGACCGGCGCGCGGGGCACCATCCGCACGTCCTGGAGCCCCGCCCGCCGCGCCGCCTCGAACTCGGCGTCGAGCACCTCGAGCGTCTCGCCCGGCGGCACGAAGAGGAAGCCGTTCAGCCGCTGGAAGTCGCAGTCGATCGTCTCGGCCCGCACGATGGACGCGATCCGGTCGATCGCCGCGCCGTGGCTGGCCGCGGCCATCCGCGCGCCGTCCTGCCCGTGCAGCCGCTCGAGCACTTGGTAGCGGTCGTCCAGCGCGTTGGAGAGGTGGGCCGTCGTGCGGCCGGTCTCACCGCCGCCCACCGCGCCGTCCTCCAGCACCACCACCTGCCGGCCCTCCAGGGCGAGCAGGTAGGCGGTGGTGATCCCCGCGATGCCGGCGCCGATGACGCAGACGTCCGCCCTCAGGTCCTGCGTGAGGGGCGGCAGGACCTGGGGCGGCGAGGTCGCCGGCCAGAGCGGCCGGGTCAGGCGGCCGCCTCGCCGAGCTTGCCCTGGATCTCCTGCGCCCGCTCCAGGTGCTTCTCGAGGATCGGCTTGGCCTTCTCGATCAAAGCCTTGAGCTCCGCGGTCTGCGTCGCCTCGTGCGCCTGATCGGCCAGGTCGATGACGGCCTGGTGGATCGCGATCTCCTGGTCGATGTAGGTCCGGTCGAACTGCGCCCCCTTGGGGGTCGCGCGGAGCGCCGCCATCTCCTTCTCCGCCGCGGCCTTGACCGGATCGTCGGCTGGCGGCTCGGGCGTGATGTTCAGCTCCTTCGCCAGCTGCTGCCCCTGCACCCGCAGGGCGTGGTGCTCGCTCATCATGAGCCGAGCGTAGTCCTTCACTTCCGGGCTGGTCGCCTTGCCCAGCGCGAATGCCCCCGCCGTGCTGTCCGCCGCGTTGGCCTCGTCCAGCAGGGCCACGATGTTGGCGTCGGAGAGCGCATCGGCGCTCGGGGCGGTGTCCGCCGCCGTCCCGGGCGACAGTGCCGTGTCCACAGCCCCCGGGACTTCCCCGGTGACCTGGGGGCGCTCCCGGGCCTCGCAGCCCGTGAGGATGATGATCCCCAGCGATGCGGCCGGGATGAGCCGGTATCGTGCCGTTGTTCGAAACATGGGTCCTCCTTCGACTTGCGGCGCGCGGACCGCCGCTGCTTCAATGGCCGCCGAGGGCCCAAGAATGCGGCAGGGTAGAGGGAAATTCTGTGATGCGTATTGCACTAGGGCGGCCGGGGAGAGGACTCGCTCATGGGCGCCCGGGCTGTCGATTCACCCGGGGCGCGAACGACCAGGAAGGAAGGCCATACTAAGGAGGGTTTGACATGTTCGAGAACATCGCTCCGACCCCGATGCTGGCGGTCAGGGACGTCGGCAGGGCGCGGCGCTTCTATACGGATACCCTCGGGCTCCGGGAGGAGCCGAGCGGCGTGGAGGACATCCTCCAGTACCGGGCCGGCGGGACCGTCTTCGTCGTCTACCCGTCGGAGTACGCCGGCACCAACAGGGCGACCGCGCTCACCTGGGTGGTGGGCGACCAGCTCGAAAGGGTCATCGACGCGCTCAAGGAGAAGGGCGTGGCGTTCGAGCACTACGACCTGCCGGACACCGTCCGGAAGGGCGAGATCCACGAGTCCGGCCCCATCCGCAACGCCTGGTTCAAGGATCCCGACGGCAATATCCACGCGCTCAGCAACGTCGGGTGATCTCAGCCCTTCTTCCGCACCACGAACTGGGAGGTGATGTCCCAGCCGTTGCCCTCACTGTCCCGCAGCGTGATCTCGAAGCGATACCTGCCTTCGACGGGAGTGCCCGGCGGCGCGAGCAGGTGGCTCTCGGCGGTGAAGATGGGCAGATGACTATGCCCCTCCACCCCGGCGAACCGCGGCGCGACGGTCCCGTCCAGCGGGGCGAGCTCGCTCGGCGGTATGAAGGCGGGATCGAACGGCTCGCCGTCCCTGGTGACGACCCCCGCGAGGGTCATCGGAAACAGCGAGTTCGGGATGATGGGCCCCGAGGCGAAGTCCGGCGAGCGCCCGGTCACGCCCGGATCGGGCACGAGCATCCAGACCAGGTACACGCCGTTCAGCGACTCCGCCGACCAGGCCGAGGCGGGGAAGGAGTGGCGGTCCTCGAAGCCCAGCCTCGTCACGCCCTCGGCGAGCTCGCGGTCGTACGGCGGCCCGTGGGGGATGCCCGGTCCGATCCCGTAGAACGGCAGCGCCGGCATGTGCTCCGGCGGCGGCATCAGCCGGTCCACCACCTCCCCGAACTCGGCGAACCCGGTCTCGAACGAGCCGATGGGTGCGGTGAACAGGTGGAAATCCACCGGCCGCCAGATCGGGTCGCCCACCGGTGTGATGCGTGCGAGTCCCTGCGACGTGCTGCCGCGCAGCTCGCTGCGGGAGTCGGCTTCGGGACGGACGGGGTCATCGACGCAAGCCGAGACTGCGAGACCGGCGAGCAGGAGCGCGGCCGCGCCGGGAGATGACGTGGGCATAGGTGCCTCATGGAGAGCGGATCGAGATCGTGCGGAGAGCCTTCAGCAGATCGGCGGGCTGGTGACCGGCGTGGCGTCGAGGACGAAGCGTCGCGGAGGAGACGAGGAGCCGTCGAGGTGTGGTGCCACGCTAAGGCGCGGTACCGGGGGCGTCAAGCGGTGGCACCGCACGGTACCGGCCCCTATCTTGGGGGCCCTTTGCACCGCCCCCGCAGCAAGGAGTCACCATGCGCCGCCTGATCTCTGCGGCCCTGCCCATCGTCGCCCTGGCCGCTTGTTCCTCAGCCGATCTGAATACCGGTCCCTCCTCACCGGAATCCGCTCCAACCGCCGGTCATCCCGCACCGGCCTCAGTGCAAGGTCCCCGCCCACTCACCGGTAGCTGCACCACCGTGGTGACCAGGCTCGCTCCGCCACCGATCGAGGTGCAGCGCATCGAGTACACCTGCCGCCTCGCGCACCTGGGGCTCACCCACGCCGTCGTCACGCAAACGGTGGACGTGGCCACCGGGACGCTCAGCAGCACGGGGGTGTACACGGCGGCGAATGGCGATGAGCTGAGCGCGAGCTTCACCGGGACGGCGGTGTTGAGCTTCACCGATCCGGCCGACGCCACGGTGACGTTCGAGGGCACGCAGGTGTTCTCGGCCGGCACCGGCCGCTTCGCGGATGCGAGCGGCACGGCTCATCTGGCCGGCTCGGCACGGATCAATCTGATCACCGGCTCAGGGACCGGTGAGTTTACGCTCCACGGTACCCTCACTTACTGAGCGCGGACTCGCACGGTCAGGCCTCGGTGAACACGTACTCGTGCTGCGCATCGCGCACGATCAGCGTGCGAACGGGACCGCTGCCGACGACGAACTCGAGGCCGAAGAGCCCGGGGACGATGGTGACGAACGAGACGGTACCGTCCGGGTTCCTGCGGGACGCCACCTCGCTGCGCCACTCGCCGAAGTCGAACACCGTCCCCCCCTGCTCCCGGCTCACCACGATCTCGCCGAGCGCGTCGTTGCGGTACCGCCCGGCGAGCTTGCCGGCCTCGGCGGCGTCGGCGGGGACCGTGAGCAGCCTGCGCTCGGCCTCGAGCTGCTCGTAGTAGGTCTTCGCGCTCGCCGCGATCTGGCTGTCGGCCTCGGCTCGGCCATCGAACAACACCTCGAGCAGCTTGCGCCGGAACTGGTCGCGCACCAGCCAGCCCGGATCGCCGTTGGTGAGGACCACGGCGCCCACGCCGTGCTGGGGCAGCCACATCATGTCGCTGTGAAATCCCACCATGTCGCCGCCGTGGTGCACGACGGCCACGTCGTACCTGTTGTCCATGATGAGCCCCATGCCGTAGCTCCCGTCCTTGCCGAGCGGCACCTGCGCCTCGCGGCGCGCCAGCAGCGCGTCGCGCGAGATGTAGCGCCTCCCGTCGGGAAGTACACCTTCGGCGAGCTCCATGGCGACGTAGGCGAGCATGTCGTGGACGTTGCTCCACGCCGCTCCGGCAGGCCGCACCGGAATCACCGCGTAGTTGATCTCCATCACCGCGGGCGCGGGCTTGCCCGCGATGTCCGGGGCGTGCGGCATGGCGTGATTGCCGCGGAGCGCGGCCGCGTAGTCGAAGGTGGTCGCCTTCATGCCGAGCGGATCGAACACGCGGGTCTGCATGGCGCTGTCGTAGGCGGCCCCGACCTCGAGGCCGGGGAAGGCCACGTGACCGCCGACGAACCCGCCGGCACCGGCGAGCGGATTGGAGTACTGGAACATCTCGCCGAATTCGCTGGTCGGCTGCATGGTCGCCAGGGTGGCGAGGGCGCTGTCGGGCGTGACGCCCTCGAACTGGAACAGCCACTCGTAGTCCTGCCGCGGCAGGCCGGTACAGGCACAGATCAGATGTTTGACCTTGACCTGGCTGGTGGTCGCAGGGCTTCCCAGCTTGAACGAGGGCAGCAGGCTGGTCACCGGCGTTTCCCAGGTCAGCTTCTTCTCGTCCACCAGCTTGGCGAGCATGAGCGTGGTCATCGCCTTGGTGTTGGACGCCACCATGAAGAGCGTGCCGGCATCCACCTCCTCGGTGCCGCCCAGCTCGCGCGTGCCGAAACCGTCGGCGAAGACGACCTGCCCATCCTCGACCAGCCCGACGGCGACGCCGGGGACCCCGGTCGCCTTCATCGCGGTCTCGACGAACCTGCCCAGCGCGCCGACCCGCGCCCGATCCAACCGGTGCGCCTTCCTGCCGGCGAACGATTCGCGGGTGTAGCCCTTCGGCAGGAGCTCGCCGTAGACCAGGATGACCTGGGCGAGGCGTTTCTCTCCCGCCGCCTGGTCCATGTCGTAGAGGGCGACGGTCCACCCGTCGCCGGCGCGCTGGACGTCGGCCCCGACGTCGCGCTTCTCGTTGGGCGAGGTCTGATAGCTGTAGGAGGCCCGATCGGTCCAGCCGTCCTTGTCGGGCTTCCGGGTGACCACCTTGAGCGGCCATTTGGCGTCCGGCTTGTATGCCTGCCATGCGGCCGCGACGGCAGCGTCGGCGCTCGGTGCGCGCACATCGACCAGCGCGATGGCCGAGCCGCCCTCGGGCGGCTCCAGAATCGTGGCCGGGCCGCGCACGTCGATGCTCCAGCCGGCCGGGGCGATGAAGGTGTTGCCCTCGGTCGTGGTACTGGGGGTGTCGCGGGTGAGGCGTTCGGCTTCTGCGGCAGATACCCGCGCCGGGGCGGGAGCGACCGGCGCGTTGGCGGGAGCGGACTGGCAGGCCAGCGCGAATAGCGTCGCTGTGGCCGTGAACATGCGAGTCATGAGAACATCCTGGGGGGTTCGGTCTGGGAGGGCGTGCCTCGGGCGTTCGTCGGTCCCTGCCAGGGGACCGGGTGGGTGCTGGAAGATCGGGGCTAGTATAGCGTCCGGGGGAGAAAGGGGGAAATGCGGAGTCGTGGCAATGCGCTGGCGCCGGGACCGCTTACGGTGGCGCGATCCGGAACGGGATGCGCAGCCCGACCCCGTGCAGCCCCATGGTGACCACCGGCTCGGGCTCCGCTGCCGGAGCGCGCACCGGCAACGGCGCCGGCGCCCAGACGTCGCTGCGGACCAGCGCCCCGATGAGGAACCCGGTAACCGCGCCGGTCGCCGTGGAGCTAATCAGACAGGCTTCGTCGGGCACGAACCCGGAATCATCCGTGGTGCAGGCGACACCGAGCGCCAGGCCGACCGCCCCGCCGATGAGCGCGCCTCGACCGGTGTTGGCCCGCCGGCCGACCCTGACCTGCAGTCGCGCCAGCTGCCGAGTCGGGAGCGACGCGGCGACCCACTTCCCGCCGTAGTCCCCCGGCACGAGCCGCTCGAAGACCATGCTGTCGGCGTCGATCAAGACCAGGCGTGCGGGCACCAGCTTGGCGCTGTCGGCGCGCTCGGCATAGCGGATCGGGCTGCCCGCGACAGGCTCGGGCCCCGGTGTAGTCGTCACATACGGCGCGCAGGCGGCCAGCAGGGCGACCGCGGCCGTGATCGGAAGGGGGGTGAGGCGCATGAGGTACTCCGGCTGGAGTGCCTCGACTGTGCCACCGGGCGCATGAGGGGAGCGTGAAGGAAGCGGGAGGGTCTGTTCAAACGGAGCCGACCATGGATCTCACCGCCGTGCTCGTCCAGCTCATCGCAGGTGCCGCCGGCGGCAACGCCGCAGGGCTCGCCAACAAGGCCAAGAACCTGGGGCCGCTCATGAACACGATCCTGGGCGCGCTCGGCGGATTGGGAGGAGGGCAGGTCGCCGCCCAGGGCATGGAGGCGAGCACCGGCGGACAGGCAGGGTTGGCGGCCGTGGTCGGCGCCCTGCTGCCTGATCGTGGGGATGATGAAGAAACGCGCCTAGGCGGAGGCCGCAGATGTGACGCGCGGCGCTCAGCGTTGCGCGAGCAGTCCCCGATAGATATCCACCAGTCGAGGATTGAGCACCCGCACATCGTATCGCTCCGCCACGCGACGGCGGCCGGCGTGACCCATGGCGGCCCACATCTCGGGCCGGTCGCTGAGGCGGCCCAGTGCCGCCGCGAGCGCGGCCGGGTCGCGCGGCGGGACCACGAACCCCGACACTCCGTCTTCCACCATCTCGCCCACCCCCCCGACGTCGGTCGCGACGACCGGGAGACCCACCGCCTGCGCCTCCATCAGCGCGAGCGGAAGGACCTCGTCGATGCTGGGCAGGAGGAACAGGTCGGCGGCCTGCATGGCCAGGGCGACCTGGACCTGGTCCGCCTCGCCGGCGAACCGCACCACATCGCTCAGGCCGAGCGACGCCGCCAGTGCCCGCAGCTCGGGCTCGAGCGGCCCGCCGCCGAGGATGGTGTGGCGGATCCGGAGGGCAGGCCGCTCCGACACGAGCCGGTGCACGGCGCGGATTCCGTGGTGGAGACCCTTCTGCGCCGTCAGCCGGGCGACGGTCAGAATTTCGACCGGCTCCGGGCGGGGATCGCGGGCGCCCCGGAACGGGAGCTTCGACAGATCGATGCCCACCGGATGATCGACGATGCGCGTCGCCGGGAAACCCGCGCGCGTCAGCCGTGCCCGGGTGTGCTGCGAGATGGAGAGAAAGCAGTCGCCCAGCCTTCGCAGGTGGGCACAGCTCCCGGGCCGCGACTCGAGCTCCCGGAGATCGTAGCGGTGGAACATAGTGACGACCTTGCAGCCGGAGGCGCCGAGCTCCTTGAGCACGACGCCGAGGGCGCCGTTGGCGGCGAAGTGACACTGGGCGATCTGATAGTCGCGCTCG
>DASUSR010000403.1:0-6396 GCA_036375015.1 Gemmatimonadales bacterium | reverse complement strand
GGCCAGCCGCAGGATCATCTCGTGCTCCCGCTCGTGCAGGGCCTCCGTTGCCGAGCGCACCTCCCGCTCCAGCATCTGCGCCCGCTCCGCGGCCTCCTGCTGGCCGCGGCGGATCGCCAGCATGTTGAGCGTCCTCGCCTTCACCTCGAGGCGGTCGATCGGCTTGCCCAGGAAATCGTTGGCCCCCAGCTCCAGCGCCTCGTAGCGGACCTCGCGGTCTTCGCTGGCCGTGATCATCATGATCGGGATCTCGCGCATCCCCTCGCAGGCGCGGAGCGCGCGGATCAGCTCGATCCCGCTGACGCCGGGCATGCTGTAGTCGGTAATGACCACGTCCGCCGGATTGGCCGCGCACCAGCCGAGGGCCTCTGCCGGATCGGTGAAGCCGGTGACCCGGGTGCCGGGGAGTGGCTCGACGAGGTCCTGGAGCATGGCCAGGCCGAGCGGATCGTCATCCACCAGGACGATCGAGCAGGAGCGGACCGCCTGCGACGCGCGGGTCACGAGTGCAGCTCCTGGACCGAGGCGATGAAGGTTTCCGCTCGGGCGAAGGACTCCCCCAGCGCGTGGCGGAGCCGCTCGGCCCCGGGCCAGTCGCCGCTCCGACCCGCCGCCTCGAGTTGGGCGGCCAGCGCCGCCATCTCCTCCGCCCCGATGTTCCCCGACCCCCCCTTGAGCGCATGGCCGAGTCGGGCGACTTCGGGGCCGTCCTGGGCAGCCACCGCCGCGGCGACTTTGGTCAGCACGGGCCCGGTCGAGTCGACGAACAGCCGGAAATACCGGCCCATATCCGCCCGGTTGTCGGGGCCGACCACCGATTCCAGTTGGGCCAGGTTGATCGGGTGCCGGCCTCCGCCGTTGGCCGAGGGCTCCGCCCGCTTGCCGTTGCTGTGGAGCGCGGCCTCTGCCGCGGCGCGGGGGCCGGCGGGCAACCACTTCTGCAGGATCGCCGCGAGCTTGTCCGCGTTCACCGGCTTGCTCAGGTAATCGTCCATGCCCGCGGCGAGGCAGCGCTCCCGGTCTCCCTGCATGGCGTTGGCGGTCATCGCCACGATGGCGATGCGCTGGCCCGGCCGCTCGTGCTTGCGGATCTCGCCGGTGGCCGCGAAGCCGTCCATCTCGGGCATCTGGCAATCCATCAGCACCAGGTCGTAGGGAAGCCGGCGGACCGCCTCGACCGCCTCCAGACCATTTCCCGCGATGTCGGCGTGGTGCCCCAGCCGCTGCAGGATGCCCAGCGCCACCTGCTGGTTGATCTGGTTGTCCTCCGCCACGAGGATCCGGGCTCGTTCCGCGGCCCGGGCCTCCGCCAGGGTGTGGCGGGTGACCAGCGGCGCGCGCTGCCCGGGCTCCGCGGCCGGTGCTGCCCGCAGGCCGATCACCGTCGCGATGCAGTCGTAGAGCGCCGACTGCCTGATCGGTTTGGTGAGGTAGCCCGCGAAGCCCATGGCGTGGGCCTCGCGCGCCTGCCCCCGCAGGGCGACCGAGCTGAGCAGCACCAGGCGGGTGGAGGCGAGGCGCGAATCGGCCCGGACGGCGCCTGCCACCTCGAACCCGTTCATCCCCGGCATCTGCATGTCGACGATCGCGAGGTCATAGGGGGTGCCCTCTTCCACCGCGCGACCAAGCCGCTCGAGCGCCTGCGGGCCGCTCTCCGCCACGTCGTGACGTATCTCCCAGGCGGTGAGGAGCTGGCCGAGGAGCTGCCGGGTGGTCTGGTTGTCGTCCACCGCCAGCACCTTGAGGCCGGTCACCGGCGCCCGCTGCGGGTGGGTGGTCTCCGCCGCGGCCGCCGTCAGGTTGGCGGTGAACCAGAACGTACTCCCCTCGCCCTCGCGGCTCTCGACCCCGATCTCGCCCCCCATGAGCGCCGCCAGCCGCTTCGAGATCGCCAGCCCCAGCCCGGTGCCGCCGTAGCGCCGGGTGGTGGAGCGATCGGCCTGGGAGAACGCCTCGAACAGCCGCGCCTGGGCCTCCTTGGAGATCCCGATCCCCGTGTCCGCGACCTCGAACCTGAGGAGCACGCCGTCATCCCGCTCCTCGGCAAGCCGGGCACGGATGGTGACCTCGCCCCGCTCGGTGAACTTGATGGCGTTCCCGGCCAGGTTCACCAGGATCTGCCGCAGCCGTCCGGGATCGCCCTTCACCATCCGGGGCACCCGCTCGTGCACCACCGAGGTCAGCTCGAGGCCCTTGCTCGCCGCCCGGTCCCCGAGGAGGCTGGCCACGTCCTCCAGGGTGGTGCGAAGGTCGAAGTCGAGCAGCTCCAGGTCCATCCGCCCCGCCTCGATCTTAGAGAAGTCGAGGATGTCGTTGATGATGGTGAGCAGCGCCTCGGCCGACTTGTGGGCCATCAGGGCCCGCTCGCGCTGCTCCGCGGTGAGCTCGGTGTCCAGCAGCAGCCCCAGCATTCCCAGGACGCCGTTCATCGGGGTCCGGATCTCGTGGCTCATGGTGGCAAGGAACTCCTCTTTCGCCCGCGCCGAGGCGAGCGCTTGGTCCCGCGCCGCCGCCAGCTCCTCGGCCTGCAGGGTGAGATGTTGGGCCTGCTCCTCGATCCGGTCCCGGTGCTGCTCCAGCTCCAGGGCGTAGCGGCGGCTCGCCTCCTCGGCGCGGCGCCGCTCAGTCACGTCCACCGCCACCGCCAGCTGAGCCGGCCGGCCGGCGAACACGATGGGATGAGACTCGACCTCGACCTCCATGGCCGTGCCGCCCTTCGTGACCTGCCGCCACAGGCCCTGCAGCGTGCGGACCTCCGCCGTCGCGCCGTGCTGCTGGAAGGGGGTGCGCTCCTCCACCGGACGCAGGTCGTCGAAGGTCATCGACAGCAGCTCGGCGCGGGAATAGCCGTAGGTGTTGACCGTCGCCTCGTTCACCTCGAGGAAGAGGAGCGATTCCGCGTCTGCTACCCAGAGCGGCAGCGGCATCCCCTCGAACAGCAGCCGGTGCCGCTCCTCCGAGGCACTGAGCGCCTGCTCCCACTCCCGCTGGCGGGACACGTTGCGCACGTACAGGGTGCCGCAGGGCTGGCCGGCGAGCTGCAGCACCGAGAGCGACAGCTCGGCCGGGAACCGGGCGCCGTCCGCCCGCATCGCGGGGATGTCGATCCGGTCGCCGGGGCGGGCCGACTCCTGCAGCGCCCGCAGCACGTCTTCCCGGAACCGCGCCCGGTGGTCGGGTGCGATGATGACGTCCTCCAGCTTCCGGCCCAGCACCGCGTCCCGCCGGTAGCCGAACATCCGCTCTGCCGCCGGATTGAATTCGGTGATCGCCCCGGCGGCATCGACGCTGATGAACCCGTCCAGCGCCGACTCCAGCATCGCCCGGGCCCGGGCCTCCCGGTCGCCCAGGTCCCGTACCATCCGCCCGAGCCGCTCCGAGCTCTCCCGCAGGCTGCCGACCATGGTCTGGAAGGCGGCGGCCAGGCCGCCCACCTCGTCTGCCCCGGCCTGGGGGACGGTCACCTCGTAGTTTCCCCGGGCGACTTCGTCGGCGGCGCGCCGCAGGTCCACCACGGGCTGGGTGATCCGGTGTGCCACCAGCAGCAGCACGCCGGCACCCAGCACGAAGATGAGGAGGCTCGCCACCAGCGCGACGTGCCGCTCCCGCCGGATCTCCCGCCGGACCTCGTCCATGGAGAGGCCGAGCAGCAGCGTGCCGTAACGGGTCCCCTGGAATTCGACCGGCATCGTGACCTTCACCAGCCCGCGCTCCCGCCGCAGTCCCTGCCGGAGCACTTCCTCCCGGAGCACGAGATTGGGCCGGCGCGGGTTGTACCCCGCGTAGGTCTCGCCGGTCGAACCGACCACCAGCACGTACGCCAGCGAAGAGTCGCGCTTGGCCCACTTCACCGCCGCCATCACGTCGGAGTAGTCGTTCAGCCCCATCGCCTTGCCCACGCCGAGCGCGACCAGCTCCGCCATGTTAGTGGCGCGGCTGCCGAGGGCCCGGAGGGCGGCCTGCTCCTCCCGGTGGGGGAAGTAGAAATAGGTGAAAACACAGATGGGGAGCAGCACGGCGATCGTGCTGCTCACTAGACGAAGCCGGATGGAGGAGCCCAGGAGGCGTGTCAGCATGGTCTGGTCCCGGACGGGTCAGCGCAACGGGTAGTCCCGTTCGCCGGGGAGCGTACCGTGGATTCGCAGGATCTTCACGCTCGAATCGGCCAGGGCCGTCGGCAGGAAACTCACGGCCCCCGGATGCCGGGCCACCCGGCGCTTCACCTCTTTGAGATCCTCGACCCGTAGGGGCGGAACCGCCGGGTCCCCCTGGAACACCATCCCGATCCAGTAGCGCTTGACCTGGGCCGGGTCCATGTCGAGGGCCGCCGCGTAGAACCGCCCCGCGATCGGCGTCGCCTCGAACAGCAGGACCGGCTGCCCGTTCGGGAAGACGGTGCGCACCCCCAGGTACAAATGGCGCACGTCCTCCACCGCGATGTCGCTGATGGGATTGGCCGGGTTGACGACCACGGCGATCGGCTCCGCCGCCTGCGCCCGAGCCGCCCCGGGCGCCTTCCCGCCCAAGGCGAGCAGCGTGAGTACGAGCGGCAGCGGGCGCAGAGGGCCTCCGGGAATCCGTCGCGGGAACCGGAAACCGGTTGGCGAGCCGGATGCCAAGCGACTAAGTGACTGGCTGGCAGGGGCTTAAGTTCCCCTTCATCAACGGCGGGGGACTGCGGAAGACAACAGTTGACGGGAAATGCAAGTGAGTGCACCCGGCGGAGGAGCGGTCCTGGGCGGCTGGCCGTCTGAGCACCGCTTCGGCCGTGAGACCTGCGCGATGCGCTGGGGCGGACGGGCGCGACCTGCGGTGGACATGGTGGCCGGGCCGAACCTGGACCCCGCCGAGCCGGAGATCCTGGTCTACGCCCCCAGCCCGAGCGGGGGTGTGAAGCTGGCGGCGCTCGAGTACGTGGTCGCCGCGCCGGCCTGGGAGCCCGCCCATCCGGGCGTGGCGCCTTCGCTGAACGGCGTCGAATTCGACGACCACCGCGCGCCGGAGGCGTGGCACGGGCTCGGCTTCCCCCACTACGATCTGCATGCGTGGGTGTGGGAGCACAATCCGGCCGGGGTGTTCGCGGCCTTTTAATCCGCGGGTCAGCTGCTAGGCAAGAGGTGAAGAGGGAAGGGTGAAGGGGGATCGGCAATCCGCCCCCTTCACCCTTCACTTTTTCCCCTTCACTCTTCACCCTTCATCCTTCACCCTTCACCCTTCACGCTGTCCCTTCGTCCCTCTCACCCCTTCCCCCATGGACCTCCTCACCGACCCACAGGCCTGGATCGCCTTCCTGACCCTGGCCTCGCTCGAGATCGTGCTCGGCATCGACAACGTGGTCTTCATCTCCATTCTCGCGGGCAAGCTGCCGCGGGAGCAGCAGGACCGGGCCCGGAAGATCGGCCTCACCCTGGCGATGCTCATGCGCATCGCGCTGCTGCTCTCGCTGAGCTGGATCATCGGCCTCACGGCGCCGCTCTTCAGCGTGCTGGGGCAGGAGATCTCCGGCCGCGACATCGTGCTGATCGTGGGCGGGCTGTTCCTCATCGGGAAGAGCACCCACGAGATCCACAACCGGCTGGAGGGGGAGGAAGGGCAGGCCTCGGCCAAGGTGCCGGCCACTATGCGAGCGGTCCTGATCCAGATCGTGCTGCTGGACATCGTGTTCTCCCTCGACTCGGTCATCACCGCGGTCGGGATGGTGGACGAGATCGCGATCATGATCGCCGCGGTGGTCGTGGCGGTGGGCTTCATGTTCATCTTCGCCCGGGCGATCAGCGAGTTCGTGGAGCGGCATCCCACGGTCAAGATGCTGGCCTTGAGCTTCCTGCTCATGATCGGCGTCGCGCTCATCGCCGACGGGCTCGACCAGCACATCCCCAAGGGCTACATCTACTTCGCGATGGCGTTCTCGGTGCTGGTGGAGCTGCTCAACCTGCGGGCCAAGAAGGTGGCGGCGGAGGCGGTGCAGCTCCGGCATCCCTACGCCCCCGGCATCGGCGCGGGAGAGGGCGCGGCGGGGGAGTCCCCGCCGCCGTCCCGGCATGGACGCCGTCATCATCGGGGCCGGCCTCGCCGGCCTCGCCGCGGCGGGGCGGCTGGTCGAAGCCGGCCGGTCCGTCACGGTCCTGGAGGCGCGCGACCGGCTGGGCGGCCGGGTGCTGACCCTGCGCGACCCGGGCGCCGGCCCGGTCGAGTTGGGGCCCGAGTGGATCGGAAACGAGGGGCCGGTCTACGACCTCCTCGCGGGCGCCGGGGAGCCGCTGGTGCGGGCGCGCGGCCGGCAGCTCCGCCGCACCGGCGGCCGTCTGGTCGGGCTGGAGGAGCTGCCCGACGTGGTCCGCGACCTGCTCGCCCGCGCCCGCACCGAGGGAGAGCCGGACCGCCCCGTGCTCGCGG
>DASUSR010000402.1:0-7698 GCA_036375015.1 Gemmatimonadales bacterium | reverse complement strand
TGGCGCCGCTCTCCATCCGGATGCCGTCGATGTAGTAGAGCGGCTCGTTGCTGAGTGAGACGCTGTTGGACCCCCGGATCCGGATTCGGGTCCCCGTGCCGGTAGTCCCGCCGGTCTTCTGGACCTGCACTCCGGCCGCGCGCCCGGAAAGGAGATTACCGAACTCGGTGATCGGCGACTCCTCCGTCACCCGGGCCGCGTCGATGGTGCTCACCGCGTTGGCGACCTCGAGCTTGCGCTGCTCGCCGGTGGCGGTGCTCACGATCTCGTCGAGCTGGACCGGGGCCGCGGCCATGGCGACCTGAAGGTCCACCGTCTCGCCCGGGGCGACGGCCGCCTCCGCGGTGCTGGGCTTGTAGCCCAGCCGCAGGATGCGGAGCTGGTAGTTCCCGGGGGCGACGCTTCGGAAGAGGAATCGGCCTTCCCGGTTCGTGGCCTCGATCCGGTTGGGACCGGTGAGGACGATGCGGGCGGCCTCGAGGGGATCACCGGTGGACTCGTCGGTCACCACGCCGCCGATGGCGCCCTGTTGGGCCACGGCGGCCGGGACGGCCGCGAGGCCGCCGAGCAGCAGACCCGCGCCCAGCAACGCCTGACGCATGCCAGCTCTCATAACGGACTTTCTCCTGTCGAGCGAGGACTGCCCGGAGGATCCCGTGAGGATCAGCCGCGGGTGGGATGCGGGCAGTGCCGTGTGGGGGAGATGTCCAGCCAATGTGGCGCGCGCGAGCTTGCCAGGCAAGCGCGACGCAGGCGTGCGGGGGGCGGCGGGGCGGGGCATGACGGCTTGACGGCCCGAAGGGGCTATCGGTAATTAGAGGCACCCATCCACAAACGCTTCCGTGCCCAGCATGCCGACGCCGTACCCGCCTCCCGGAGGTTTCATGCTGACATATCTCGTCAGGATCGTTCCCTGTGCCGCCCTCCTGCTGGGCGCCCTCGCGGGCCCGCTCGCAGCCCAGGCGGGCACCATTCGCGGGACGGTCTCGGACAGTGCGGGGGCGCCGGTCTCCAACGCCACGGTGACGGTGGACGGCACCGGGCTCCGGATCTCGACCGCCTCGAGCGGCACCTACGAGATCCGGGGGGTGCCCGCCGGCAGCTTCACCGTGCGGGCCCGGGCCATCGGCTTCCAGGCCTCCGGCATCCAGGTGGACGTGGCGGCAGGCGAGGTGGTGGAGCGGAACTTCGTGCTGGAGCGGAGCACGGTCCAGCTGGCGCCGATCGACGTGGTGGTGGGCTCCCGCGCGGTGCACTCCGCGGCGGACGAGCTGGCGGTGCCGGTGGACATCTTCCCGGCGGAACAGCTCCAGCAGCAGGGCACCACCGAGACCAGCATCATCCTCCAGTCGCTGGCCCCCTCGATCAACTTCCCGCGCCAGAGCGTCACCGACGCGGGCGACATCGTCCGCCCCTTCACCCTCCGGGGGCTGAGCCCCGACCACACCCTGGTGCTGCTCAACGGCTGGCGCCGCCACCAGACAGCGGTGGTCAACAGCTTCAACTACGGCATGGGCGCGGGCTCGAGCGGCGTGGACCTCAACACCCTCCCCTCCAGCGCGCTGGACCGGATCGAGGTGCTCCGGGACGGGGCGGCGGCGCAGTACGGCTCCGACGCCATCGCCGGGGTGGTGAACCTGGTGCTCAAGGACGGGGCCTTCACCCCCTTCGTCAACGCGGACGCAGGCCGCTACGTGACCGGCGACTACGAGGACGACGGCACCACGGTTACGGTGAACGGCGGCTGGGGCATCCGGCTGGGCGCGGGCTCCCTCGGTCTCTTCGGCGAGTTCCGCGACCGCCAGCCCACCAACCGGGCCTGGGCCGACCCGTTCGAGGACGCCGGCACCGGGGTGCCCGACGAGGTGGACGAGAACGGCCAGGTGGTGCAGAAGAACAACCCGGTGGCCCAGCCGAACCACCACTGGGGCGACGGGCTGGAGCGCGACGTGCTGACCTTCGCCAACTTCCGGATGCCGGTGAACCAGGCCGGGAGCAGCGAGATCTACGCCTTCGGCGGGTACAGCGACCGGGACGGCACCGGGAACGGGTATCGGCGATACGCCGGCAGCGAGCGGAACTGGCGCGAGATCTATCCGCTCGGTTTCCTGCCCGAGATCAACGGCAAGCCGGTGGACTGGTCCGCGACCGGTGGGGTCCGGGGGGTGGTCGGTGGCTGGAACTACGACCTCGGTGCCCAGTTCGGTCACAACCACTTCGACTACGTCATCCGGAACACGCTCAACGCCTCTCTGGGGCCCTGCCTGGACGTGGCCTGCGCCCCCGGCGCCGACCGGGTGCTGGGCACCGCGGACGATCCGGGGATTCCCAACCAACTGGAGTTTTTCGCCGGGCGGCTGGAGCGGGAGGAATTCCTGGCCGCGCTCAACGTGGCCCGCCCGGTGGAGATCGGGCTGCCGGCTCCCGTCAACTTGGCCTTCGGCGCGGTGTTCCGCCGGGAGCGTTACGCCATCGAGGCCGGTGAGCCCGCGTCCTACATCAACGGGTTTCACCTGGATCAGGACAGCGTGGACGTGGCGCCGTCGGGGTCGTCTGTGTTCCCCGGCTTCTCGCCCGACGACGCGACCGAGCGGCACCGGAACAATTTCGGGCTGTATGCCGACGCGGAGACCGAGCTCACCTCCCAGGTCCGCGCCAACGTGGCGGGCCGGTTCGAGACCTACAGCGACTTCGGCGAGCGGCTCACCGGCAAGGTGGCGTTGCGGTACCAGCCCTCGGAACGGGTGACGCTGCGCGGGGCGGCGAGCACCGGCTTCCGGGCTCCCGGCCTGAGCCAGGTGGCGTTCGGCAAGGTGGTCACCAACGTGATCTCCGGAGAGTTTATCGACGTGGGGGTGTTCCCGGTGGACCACCCGGCCGCGCTGGCACTGGGCTCCCGGCCACTGGAGGAGGAGACCGCCTTCAACTTCAGCGGCGGCGTGGCGGTGACCCCGGTCGACAATCTGACCTTCACGGCCGACTATTTCTACATCCGGATCAAGAACCAGATCCTGCTCGGTGCGACCTTCGACGACGACGCGACCTTGGGCATCCTCGGCGCGGCCGGGTTCGGTACCATTCAGGGGGTGCAGTACTTCACCAACGGCCTGGGCACCCGGGCCCAGGGCGTGGACATCGCCGGCAACCTGCGGCTCAGGCCGGGCGCTCATGGCCTGCTCGACCTCAGCGCCTCGTTCAACGTCACCCGCAACAAGATCGTCGACGTGGATCCGCTGCCCCAGGTGCTGGTGGACGCGGGCTCCACCGAACCGGGTCTGCTCGATTCGGTGACGGTGATCGGCATCGAGGACGAGCGCCCCGACTGGCGGGCGACACTCCAGGCGAACTACGGCGTGAATCGCTTCAGCGCGCTCGGCCGGTTCTCCTACTACGGCGGCTTCTCTTCGGCGCAGCCGGGATTCTGCGATCTGTGCCGCGAGGAGTACGGCGGCAAGGGCCTCTTCGACGCCGAGGTGGGCTACCGGTTCAACCTGGTGAAGGTGGCCGTGGGCGCACGGAACATCTTCGATACCTATCCCGACCAGCCGAGCTCGGAGCTGATCGTGGACGAGGACGGGAGCCGGGCGCTGGACTACAACAACAACTTCGGCACCTTCCCCTATGCGGCGGCGTCGCCGTTCGGATACAACGGACGGTTCGTCTACGCGCGTACGGAGATCCAGCTGGCCTGGTAGCCGGGTGCGCCTGGAGTAGCGCCTGCTGGTGATGCTCCGCGATAGCGCCCCGCTGTCCGGGAACATCGTTGGCGGGGCCGCAGGCGCCCCTCCAGCGCTCCCCGGCCCTGCCCAACCGCACCCGCCCGCGCTAGCTTTGTCCACCTCTTCCAACCGCCCCATGCCCGCATCGTACGACCTCATCGTCATCGGCGGAGGCCACAATGGCCTCGTGACCGCGGCCTACCTCGCCCGCGCCGGCGTCAAGGTGCTGGTGCTCGAGCGGCGCGAGGTGCTGGGCGGCGCGTGCGTCACCGAGGAGGTCTGGCCCGGCTACAAGGTCTCCACCGCGGCCTACGTCAACTCGCTGCTCCGTCCCGAGATCATCCGCGACCTCGAGCTCAAGCGGCACGGATTCCGGATGCTGCCCCGGAGTCCGTCGTCCTTCACGCCGTTCCCCGACGGCCGCTCGCTCCTGCTCGGGCCCGACAAGGCGCTCACCCACCGCGAGGTCTCCAAGTTCTCCGCCCGTGACGCCGACGCGCTGCCCCGCTACGAGGCGATGCTCGAGCGGGTGGCCGAGTTCATCGAGCCGACGCTGATCCAGACGCCGCCCGACCCCTGGTCGCTCCGGCCGGCGAACCTGGTCCAGCTCGCGAAAATGGGGCTCGCCTTCCTCAGGCTGGGCCACGACGGGCAGAAGGCGGTCGAGATCCTCACCGGCGCGGCGACGCCGATTCTCGACCGCTGGTTCGAGTCGGAGCAGCTCAAGGTGACCCTCGCGACCGACGCGATCATCGGCGCGATGGCGTCGCCCTCCATGCCGGGGACGGCGTACGTGCTGTTCCATCACGTCATGGGCGAGTGCGACGGCGTGCGCGGGGTCTGGGGGTACGTGCGCGGCGGGATGGGCGGGATCAGCAACGCGATCGCCTCCGCCGCGCGGGAGAAGGGTGCCGAGATCCGGACCAGCGCCGAGGTGGCGAGGATCCTGGTGAAGAACGGGACGGCGTACGGGGTGGCGCTCGCCGACGGCACCGAGCTTCGCGCGACCCGGGTGGCGTCGGGCGCGGACGCGAACGTCACCTTCCTCAAGCTGTTGGGGAACGGCGACCTGCCGGGGGACTTCGTGGAGGCGGTGCGCCACATCGACTACAGCAGCGCGAGCTGCAAGATCAATGTGGCGCTGAGCGAGCTGCCCGACTTCATCGCCGCGCCGGGCACCGCGCCGGGGCCGCAGCATCGCGGCACCATCCACATCTCGCCCACGATGGAGTACATCGAGCGGGCGTACGACGACGCCAAGTACGGCCGGCCCTCACGGCAGCCGATCATCGAGGCGACGATCCCCTCGGTGCTCGACGACACGCTGGCGCCGCCGGGGAAGTACGTGATGTCCATGTTCACCCAGTACTTCCCCTACCAGCTCGCGCCGGGGCTGTCGCTCGAAGAGGAGAAGGAGCGCTACGCCGACCGCTGCTTCGCGCTGATGGACCAGTACGCGCCCAACTTCAGCCGGTCCGTGGTGGCGCGGCAGGTGCTCTCGCCGGTGGACCTGGAGCAGCGGTTCGGGCTCACCGGGGGCAACATCATGCAGGGGGTGATGTCGCTCAGCAGCCTGTCGTTCATGCGGCCGGTGCCGGGCTTTGCGGACTACCGGACGCCGGTGCGGAACCTGTACCTCTGCGGCGCGGCGACGCACCCCGGGGGCGGTGTCATGGGCGCGTGCGGGTACAACGCGGCTCGGGAGATCCTGCGGGATATCCGGTAGATCCCTGCTCGCCGGCGGAGATCTTCCGACGCCCCCGGCCCCGACCTTTCGCACGCGAGCACCGAGCGTCCCGATGCCAGACCACCGTCGCACCGTCGCCGATGCACTTCGCCGGCTTCCCGGGCCCAACGGAGAGCGCTTCGTCGAGCTGTTCACCCACGGGACCCTCAGCGTGGAGCTCTACGCCCCGCGAGGGGAGGACCCGCAGAAGCCGCATACGCGGGACGAGGTCTACGTGGTGGTGCAGGGCAGTGGGGAGTTCGTGAACGGCGGCGAGCGGCATTCGTTCGGGCCGGGCGACCTGCTGTTCGTGCCGGCGGGCGTGACACACCGCTTCGAGCGATTCACCGACGACCTGGCGGTGTGGGTGATGTTCTACGGGCCCGAGGGAGGCGAGGCGGCCGGATGACGCTCGAGCGGACCCTGCACCGGGACTACTATCTCTCCGACGAGATCTTCCGGCTCGAGCGGGAGCGGATCTTCGCGCGGGAGTGGTTCTGCGCCGGGCGGGAGGAGGAGATCCCCGCGCCAGGCGACTGGATCACCCGCGACGTTGCCGGGGAGAGCGTGCTCGTGGTCCGCACCCGGGAGGGGCGCCTCGCGGCGCACTACAACGTCTGCCGGCACCGCGGCGCGCGGCTGGCGCCGGAGTGCTCCGGCGGGAGCTTCGCCGGCGGGATCCGCTGCCCCTACCACTCGTGGACCTACACGCTCGAGGGCACGCTCCGGACGGCGCCGTTTCTGGAGCCCCCGTTGCGCACCGACGAGCCCGCCACGCCCGACACAGATGACCCGTCGAAAGACGACCTCGCTCTGCACCCGGTCGGCGTGGACACCTGGGGCGGTTTCATCTTCGTCCACCTCGAGCCCGCGGAGGCGCTCGCCGCCGGCCGGACGCTCGCCGTTCTGCTCGGCGGTGCAGCCGACCGGGTGCGGCGCTACCCCCTGGCCGAGCTGCGGGTGGCGCGCAGCATCACCTACAACGTCTGGGCCAACTGGAAGGTGCTGCTCGAGAATTACAACGAGTGCTATCACTGCGGCCCGGTGCACCCCGAGCTCTGCCGGCTGGTCCCCGCGTTCAAGCAGCGCGGCGGCGCGGACCTCGACTGGGAGCGGGGGATCCCCCACCGCGAGGGGGCCTGGACCTTCACCGCGACCGGCACCAGCGACCGCGCCCCGTTCTCCGGCCTGGACGAGGACGAGCGTGTCCGCCACAAGGGCGAGCTGATCTATCCCAACCTCCTCCTGAGCCTCTCGGCGGAGCATGTGGCGGCGTTCTACCTGCGTCCGCACGGACCCGCCCACACCACCATCCGCTGCGAGTTCCTCTTCCACCCCGACGAGATGGCCCGGCCCGGCTTCGACCCCTCCGACGCGGTGGAGTTCTGGGACCTGGTGAACCAGCAGGACTGGACCATCTGCGAGTCGGTACAGCGGGGAATGAGCTCGCGCGTCTTCACCACGGGCTACTACGCGCCGATGGAGAGCTGGAGCCAGGACATTAGACGATACGTGGGGGAGAGAATTGGGCGTAACAGCGGGAAGGGTGAAGCGTGAAGCGTGAAAGGGGGGTGCAGGAACACTCCCGGATCGTCCCCTTCACTCTTCACCCTTCACTCTTCACGTTCATTCTCACCCTTCACGTTCACCTCACCTTCCCCCTCCCTATGCCTTCCTCCTTCTCCTACATCGTCCTCGGTCTCGGCGGCTTCGGAAGTGCCGCGGCTTACTGGCTCGCGCGGCGCGCGGGCACGGAGGTGCTGGGGCTGGAGCAGTTCGAGCTGGGGCACGTGCGGGGTGAGTCGCAGGACCACTCGCGCATCATCCGGCTCTCCTACCACACGCCGGGGTATGTCGAGCTGGCCAGGCACGCCTACGAGGCCTGGGCGGAGGTGGAGAGGGACTCGGGGGAGCAGCTGGTGCTCCGCACCGGCGGGCTCGACCTTGGCCCGCGGGACGGGGCCATCCCCATCTCCAACTACACCAGCAGCATGGATGCGGCGGGCGTGACGTACGAACGGCTCGACGCGGGCGAGATCATGCGCCGCTGGCCGCAGTGGACCCTCACCGACGACATCCACGGCGTGTTCCAGGAGCAGAGCGGGATCGCGATGGCGGCCCGGGCCAATGCCACCCACGTGCGGATGGCGCGGGAGCACGGCGCCACACTGCTCGACCGCACGCCCGTCGAGCGGATCAGGCCGCTGGAGGGCGAGATCGAGGTGGTGGCCGGCGGCACGGCCTATCGCTGCC
>DASUSR010000401.1:0-6618 GCA_036375015.1 Gemmatimonadales bacterium | reverse complement strand
GAGGGCGAACTCGCCCGCCGTGGCGAAGCGCTCGGCCGGCACCGGCGCGAGCGCCCGCTCGAGCGTTCGGCGGAGCCGGCGGGGCATCGTGACCGGCAGACCAACGAGTGAGAATCTCTGCTGCTGAAAGCGGCGCGTGATCACTTCCTGCGGGCTGCCGGCGAAGAGCGGCTCTCCGACAAGCATCTCGTAGACGACGCAGGCCAGGCTGTACACGTCCGAGCGCCCGTCGAGCGGGGCACCGTCGGTCGCCTGCTCGGGCGACATGTAGGAAGGCGTCCCGACCAGGAGCCCGCTGGCGGTCAACCTCGGGCCCGTGGTGGCCTCGGTGGCGATCGCGACCCCGAAATCGGCCAGCAGGACGTGCCCCTCCGTCAACAGCACGTTCTCGGGCTTGACGTCGCGGTGCACGAACCCGCGACGGTGCGCATAGTCGAGGGCCTCGGCGAGCTCCCCGGTGATCCGCACTATGTCCTGCCACGGCACGCCTCGTTGCCGTCCCAGGCGGTCCCGGAGTGTCTCCCCGTCGACGTAGGGCATGACGTAGTACAGAAGCCCCGCCGCCTCACCCGAGTCGTGGAGCTGGAGGATATGGGGGTGGTGCAGCCGTGCGACGGCTCTGATCTCGCGCTGGAACCGCTCCACGCACCCCTGCTCGTACAGCTCGGGTCGGAGCACCTTGAGGGCGACGAGACGATCGTGCTTGAGGTCGTCGGCGAGATAGACGCGTGCCATCCCGCCGCGGCCGAGCTCGCGCTGGAGTCTGTAGCGGTCCGAGAGGACGCTCTGCACGAGCGGCAGGGCCGCGGAGATCCGCGAGGTCGCGGGGGATGACATCGCATCAGCTCATGCAGGAATGGGGGCGTGCAAAAACACACGCCGAGCCCCATTCCGCAGCTCGGCGGTCGCGCGATCCTTCGCAGTGTCCCGACGTGGTGTCCCGACCCGTTGCTTTGCGGCCCCGGCTTTCGCCGGGTGTGCCCTTCTCGATGGGTGACGGTACGGTATGGGGCGGTACCCAGACTGTCAACCGGCCCATCCAGATGCCGGGTCCCCTGGGCCGCCCCCTATTTGTGCCCGGCGCGCCCGGCTCTTAACTTGGATCCCAACCCCCGAGCATTCTTCGAGTTGTCCCGCTCCGTCCGTCCGCTGGCCGGCGAGCAGGAGGCTGAGTGGAAGGGAGACGGATGAGGATCGCGCTTCTCGGCGCCGTGGCCGCGGCGCTGGCCATCGGCTTTTTCGCCGGCGCGCTCACCTCCGCCGCGCTCACCGCTCCCCGGCCGGTGCCGGTTCTCGACGTTCTGCCCACCGTGATCGCATTGGGCCTGGCCGCGCTGCTCGGCGGGGCACTCCTTCGCTCGCGTCAGGCTGCAAAAGAGTCCAGCCGGCGGCTCGCCTCCCTCGGCGAGCAGCTTCAGCGCGAGACCGCCGCGCGCCAGCGGGCCGAGCAGGTCCAGCGGCGTACCGAAGAGCGCTACCGTACGCCCGCGGATCAGGTCAAGGACTACGCGATCTTCATCATGGACGACCAGGGCCGGCACCGCAGCTGGAACGAGGGGGTTCAGCGACTGCTGGGCTACGACAAGAGCGAGTTCCTCGTCGCCTGCTCGGCCGACCTCTTCACCCCCGAGGACCGGGCGGCCGGCCTCCCGGAACAGGAGCTCGCGGAGGCGATCGCACACGGCCGCTCCACTGGCGACCAGATGCTGATGCGAAAGGACGGCTCCCGATTCTGGGCCTCGGTGTCCACGGCGAGCGTGCACAGCCGGCAGGGAGAGTTGCTGGGGTTCGCCAAGCGCCTGCGCGATCTTTCCGAGATGCGCCGGGTTGAAGAGGCGCTCCGTCGCAATCAGGAGGCGCTGGAGCTGGCGCACGAGGCCGCCGGGATCGGGACCTGGGACCACGACCTCGTCACCGGCGAGTTGCGATGGGACGACCGAGCGCGGGCGCTGTTCGGCCTGACCGGTGATGCACAGTCCCACCCCCGCTGGGCCGAGGTGATCCACCCCGACGATTTCGGCGCGACCGAGGAGCTGCAGGGACGGGCGCTGCTGGAGCGGAAGCCGTTCTCGGCCGAGTACCGCGTCGTCCGGCCGGACCGGACCACCCGCTGGGTCGCGGCGGTCGGCCGGGGGGAGGTAGATCCCGTTACCGGGGAACCGTTGCGGATGAGGGGCATCCTGCTCGACATCACGGAGCGGAAGGAAACGGAGGAGCGGCTGCAGGAGGTGCTGCGGCTCGAGGCCGTCGGCCGGCTCGCGGGCGGCATCGCCCACGATCTCAACAACATGCTCGCGGCCATCCTGGGGTTCAGCGAGCTGCTGTCGCGCAGCCTGGGGCCGACCGACCCGCGCAGAGCAGATGTGGACCAGGTCATTCGGGCCGCGGACCGCTCGGCCGCCCTGACGCGGCAGCTTCTGGCCTTCGCCAGACGGGAGATGATCCAGCCGCGGCGACTCGATCTCAACGCCGTGGTGCGCAGTGCCGAGGAGATCCTCCGGCCGGTGCTGGGCGAGAGCGTCGAGCTCCGCCTGCAGCTCGCTCCGGCGGGCGGGGTGATCTACGCCGACCCGGCGCGAGTGGAGCAGATCCTCATGAACCTGGTCCTCAATGCCCGTGATGCCATGCCCCGGGGCGGCCGGGTGACGGTGGAAACCTCGGTTGTCTCGCTCGAGGCCACAGAGGCGAAGCGGGGGGCCGCGGCATCCCCCCCGCCATCCCAGCGCTACGTCATGCTCTCAGTGAGCGATACCGGTCACGGAATGGACGCCGCCACCCTGCAGAGGATCTGGGAGCCGTTCTTCACCACCAAGGCGACCGGCCGGGGGACCGGACTCGGGTTGTCCACCGTATACGGGTCGGTCCAGCAGGGCGGCGGGTTCGTCTGGGCGGACTCGGCCGCGGGTAAGGGAACGATCATCCAGGTGTACTGGCCCGAGATCCAGGCCGAGCCCGAGCCGCTGGGGGCTCCGGAGGAGCCGTCACCCGTCCGAGGAGGGACCGAGACCATCCTCATCGCCGAGGACGACCCCGTGCTCCGCGCCCTGAGCCTGCGCACCCTCGCACAGCATGGCTATCGTTGTCTGGCGGCGGGGGACGGCGCGGACGCGCTCTCGCTGCTGGAGCGGACCGACCATGTCGATCTGGTCGTCACCGACGTGGTCATGCCGGGGATGAGCGGGGGAAATCTGGCAGAGTGCCTGGCGGTGGAGCGGCCCGGGTTGCCGCTCCTATTCATCTCCGGCTACGCCGACGAGGATGTGATTCGCCGGGGGTTGCTCGAGGCGGGGCGCCCCTTCCTGCAGAAGCCCTTCACCCCTGCCGACCTGGCCCGCAAGGTGCGCGAGGTGCTCGACCGGGCGCCGACCGGCAACCGGACGCGGGCGGTAGAGCCTACTTCCCGGTCCCTTTAACCCCGCCGGCCGAGCCACCGATCTTCTTTTTCCCGCTCGTGGTACCGGCGTCGTCGGTGGTGCTCCCCTTGGCGGTGGAGATGGTGACATCGTCGGGCTGCGAGGGCCCGAAGGACCCTTGATCGGTGCAGCCGGTCGTGAGCAGTCCGAACCCGAGGGAAAGCAGGACGATGGTGTGTCGCATGGTTGTCCCTTTGCACGCAGTGCGGCAGAAGGCTCCTGAGGGGTATGGCGGGGGAACCGCCGATGTATAACCATGCGGTCGCGAACTGTCGAGTCCCCGTCGCGATCTACCGGCCGGGGGCCGGCGAGCCGACGAGCTCCTGGAAGCGGGGGTCGTCCCGCAAATCCCTCCACCACCAGGTCTCGTCCCGCGCCATTCCCGCCCTGAGCTGGGGATTGGCGGTGAGATAGACCTCGAGATTACTCAGGGCGGCGTCGCGGTCGCCCAGCAGCGTGTGCACGACCGCCTCGAGCTGCCTGAGCTCCCGGGTCACATCCACGAGGGAATCGGCCCGGGCACTCGAGGCGGTCGCGAGCGCGCTGTCCCGGAGCCTGGCGCGGGCCAGCGCAATCGCGACCAGCATCCGCCCATAGTGGCCGTTGAAGACGCGGGCGTTCGGCGGGCTGACCTCGAGGTAGCGGCGATAGAGCTGCCAGGCCCGCTCGATGTCCGGCTTCTGGTCCTTGAGGGCGAACAGCCAGAGCCCGCACTCGGTGAACCGCCAGTACTCGGGGAAGCGCCGCTGCCCTTCCCGGCACCAATGTCTCGCCTCGTCGGAGTCCTCGAGGTCCAGTGAGGTCTGGAACAGCCGCCAGATGGTCTGCCCGGCGGTGGCCAGGTAGGGGTCGGCCTGGTAGGCGCGAAGCGCGGCGAGCTTCGCTTGGGCCGTCCGGCTCTCCGCCATGAGCAGGTGACTCAGGAGCGACAGCCCGAACGCGGCGCCGGGGTTGGCCTCCGTGGCTCGCTGCAGATCCGCCTTGGCCAGGGCCAGCAGCGTCGCCGCCGAATCGGGCACGAGGTTGAACAGCCAGCGGTAGTACCGCAGAGATCCCCGCAGCTCGAGCGCGTCTGGGTCCTCGGGGTCGATCCGCAGCGCCCGGCCGGCGTGTTCCAGCCCGGCGGCCGTCCAGCGCTGGTAGTGCGCCTTCTCGAAGGTGGCCACCACGTCGAGCTGCCGGAATGCCAGCCATCCGCGTGAGATCGCCGGCCGGTCCCACGCCGGCTCCACCGCTTCGGCCCGCGCCAGGAGCGAATCGGCCCGGAGCAACCGGGCGGCCGCCCCTGCGGTATCCCCGGCGCTCAGCAACGGATCCACGTCCCGGGAGAGCTCCTCGGCGTGCTGAAACAGGTGCCAGGCACGCGGGTCATGGCGCACCGATCGGGCCCGGCTCTCCCGCAGCTTCACCTCCTGGCCCAGCCGCCGGCGGAGAAAGACGGCGATCTCCGACGCCAAATCCGCCTGGAGCGCGAAGATCTGCCGGTGAGGGCGCTCGAATCTGGCATTGTCGATCTCGGCGCCGCTGACACCGTCGATCATGGACACGCTCAATCGAAGCCGATCGGCCAGCGCGTACACCGTCCCATGCACCAGAGTGCCCACACGGAGCCTCCGGGCGATGCTGTCGGGCGGTACCCGGACGCCGCGATACGGTGCCACCCCGTTACGCGAGATCACGTGCAGTGTCCGGATGCCGCTCAGCTCGTGGATCAACTCCTCGGTGATTCCGTCGGCGAGGTATGCCAGCGAGTCCCGGCTGGGCCGGTGGTCGAAATACAGCACGGCGATGTGCCTCGGGTCGAGCACGGCCGGCGAGCGTCCCTCCAGCGGGGGGGACCTGCGGAGGGCCGCGAGCGCCCATCCCGCCACCAGCAGCAGGACCAGGGTGAACCCGATCGCCCACAGCCGGGCACCCGTCGTCCACTTGCGCCTCGACGCTTTCACCCGCATGGCACGGGAGGAGGTGTGCGGAACCCTCGCCTCCAGTGCGGCGAGCGCCTCGGCCAGCTCGGCCATCGAGTAGCGATCGGCCGCGCTCTTGGCGAGCGCCCCCAGGACCGTCTCTTCCAGCTCTTCCGGGATGGCTTCGCGCACGACCCGCAGGCTGGGCACGGGCTCGAGCGAGTGCCGGGCCAGGAGTGTCGTCGCGCTCCGCCCTTGAAAAGGAGGATCGCCCGCGAGCATCTCATAGAGGACGCAGCCGAGGCTGTAGACGTCGCTGCGCCCGTCGAGCTGGGCCTCGCCCGCCGCCTGCTCGGGACTCATGTACTCCGGCGTCCCCACGACCACCCCCGGATGGGTCAGCTTCCCGCCGGCAGGCGTCTCCACCGCGCGGGCGATGCCGAAGTCGGCGACCAGCGTGTGCCCATCCTGCAGCAGGATGTTCTCGGGCTTGACGTCACGGTGGACGATGCCCTGCCGGTGCGCGTAGGCCAGACCCTCGGCAGCCTCCCGGGCGATGCGCACCGCCTCGGGCAGAGGCAGCCGAAGCTCCCGCTCGAGCCGCCGGCGGAGCGACTCGCCCTGGACGAACGGCATGACGTAGTAGAGGAGACCCTGCGCCTCGCCCGAGTCGTAGAGCGCGAGGATGTGCGGATGTTGGAGGCCGGCGGCAATCCGGATTTCGTGGAGAAAACGCTCCGCGCCGATGGACGCGGCCAGGTCGGCGCGGAGTACCTTGACGGCGACTTCGCGGCTGTGCCGCCGGTCCCGGGCAAGGTAGACACTGGCCATGCCGCCCTCGCCCAGGCTGCGATCGACCTCGTAACGGTCGGCGAGGGCCGCGCGGAGCTGCTCCAGACGACGCTGTTCCAGCGGATCGGCCACTGAAGAGTCTCGGACCCGCCGGGGGCGGGCGTATGATCGAAGGTGATGTTCTGCTGGAATAAAACCAGCCGGGACACCCCAGCGGGAGGTGCGGATGGGACCGGCTCAGGACCGGTCGAACGCCTTCGGCTCGCCGGCCTGCCGGACCACGACCCGAACACCCTCGAGCTCCCGGGGAAGAACCGACTCCAGGGCGTCGGTCCGATGAGCAACCAGCACGACCACGCAGGCGCTCTCGCCGAGTCTCCCTTCGGCGGTACCCACCACGCCGGGAAGGGCCATCAGTCGCTCCGAGTGGCGCAGGAGAACGTCCGCGATCCGGGGATCCGGCATGGCATGAGGATCCCGGTCAGGTGCCGTCGATGGTGACGTTCAGA
>DASUSR010000400.1:0-3160 GCA_036375015.1 Gemmatimonadales bacterium | reverse complement strand
GAGACACGCAGCAGCACGTGGACGTTCCGGGTCGTGGAGTGATGCCCGAATGGTGATTCCCTCGCTGATCCAGCACAAGCGGGACGGCCACGCGCTGACTCCCGAGCAGTGGCGGCGGCTCATCGCCGAGTACACGCAGGGGAAAGTGCCCGATTACCAGATGTCGGCGCTCCTGATGGCCGTGGTGTGGCGGGGCCTCACTCCCGACGAGCTCGGCGCGCTCACCGATGCGATGCTCGACTCGGGCGACCGGCTCCGGTTCGAGGGGTTCGCCGTGCCCCGCGCCGACAAGCACAGCACCGGTGGCGTGGGCGACAAGGTGTCGTTGCTGCTAGCGCCGATGGTGGCGAGCTGCGGCGTCGCGGTTCCGATGATGTCCGGCCGCGGTCTGGGCCACACCGGCGGCACCCTCGACAAGCTCGAGGCGATCCCGGGGTTCCGCACCGGGCTCTCGCTGCGCGAGGCGCGGGCCCAGGTGGAGCGGATCGGGTGCGCGATGCTGGGCCAGACGCCGGAGATCGCGCCGGCCGACCGTCGGCTCTACGCGCTCCGGGACGTGACCGGCACGGTCGAGTCCATCCCGCTCATCGCCTCGAGCATCATGTCGAAGAAGCTGGCCGAGGGGCTCACCGGGCTGGTCCTCGACGTGAAGACCGGGAGCGGCGCGCTCATGCCCGAGTCGGAGCGGGCCCTCGAGCTGGCGCGCACCATGATCGCCCTGGGCGAGACCCGAGGCTGCCCCACGGTCGCCCTCCTCACCGCGATGGACCGGCCGCTGGGCCGGGCCTGCGGACACTCGCTCGAGGTCGAGGAGGCGATCGAGGGGCTGAGCGGTCGGGGGCCCGACGATCTGATGGAGGTGACCTACGCCCTGGCTGCCGAGATGCTGGTCCTGGTGGGCGCCGCCCCCGACCTCCAGGTCGCGCGGGCGCGGCTGGAGGATGCCGTCACCAGCGGGCGGGCGCGGGAGACATTCCAGCGGGTGGTCGAGGCCCAGGGCGGAGATCCGGCCGTGGTGGACGATCCCTCCCTGCTGCCGCAGGCCGGCGCGGTGGAGGTGTTCCGCGCGCCCCGCGCGGGAGTGGTGGCGGCGGTGGAGCCGCGGCGGATCGGGGCCGCGATCCTGGAGCTGGGCGGCGGCCGCCGAACGATCGAGGACACCATCGATCACGCGGTCGGGTTCGTGATCACCGTCAAGCCGGGCGACCGGGTCCGAGAAGGCGAGCCCATCGCCTCGATCTTCGCGCGCGACGCGGCCGGGGTGGCCGCGGGCACGGCGGCGCTGGGCGAGGCGATCGTCCTGGCCGAGGAGGGGCAGCTCACGCCGCTCATCACGCACCGGGTGACCGCACGGGGGGTGGAACCGCTCGCCGCGCTGACCGGGAGCGTCTGAGGTGCCGTTCATCGCCGGCCCGATCGGTGTGCTCCTGGTGGCCGGGGTGCTGCTCCTGGCCCTCGTGGTCTGGCTGCTGCGGGAGCGGAAGTACCCGGGGCCCCGGCTCCACGGCGACGCCGGCATCGATCGGGAGGAGCTCGAGGAGGCGGAGCGGGAAGTGCGCGAGCTCGACCCGCCGCCCCCGGACGACGACCGGCTGGGCGACGACTGGGGGCCCGGCGCCGCCCGGCCCAGACCCCCGGTGCGGCTCTAGGGCTCCGGCGCTTGTTCCCGGCCGGTCCGCGGCCTAGGTTTGCAGGCGGATCCCTATGGACAGCGAGCACATCGGCGGGCACGGCGAGGTCACCCGGCTCCTCCACGCGGCAGTGGGGGGCGACCGCGAAGCGCTCGACCGCCTGGTCCCCCTGGTGTACGAGGATCTCCACCGCCTGGCGCACCGCCAGCTGGGCCGCGAGGGCGGGGGCCATACCCTCCAGACCACCGGCCTGGTCCACGAAGCCTACATGAAGCTGGCCGGCGGCAAGATGAGCGCCGCCAACCGGTCCCACTTCCTCGCCATCGCCGCGCGCGCCATGCGCCAGGTCCTGGTGGACTACGCCCGGCGCCGCAAGGCGGAGAAGCGGGGAAGCGGGGTCGCCGCCGTGACGCTCAACGACGGCGAGCAGGGGATGGAGGTCTCCACCGACGATCTCCTCGCGCTCGACGAGGTGCTCGACCAGCTCGAGCCGCGCCAGCGCCAGGTGGTCGAGCTGCGCTTCTTCGGCGGCATGGAAGAGAAGGACATCGCCGAAGCGCTGGGCATCTCCGAGCGGACCGTCCGGCGCGACTGGGTCAAGGCGCGCGCCTGGCTCTACCGGGCCCTCTACCCCAAGCAACCCACCTGAATCCCGGCCGGCGACCGCCGGCCCCTGTCCGGTTTCCTCCTCCTCCTGCGCAACTCGGGGTGAGCGCACGCCACCCCTACAGGAGGAGATGCATGGCCCGCTGGCGACCCGACCCCACGTTCTACCCTTCGCCGAAGCACGCGATGGAGGCGCCGCGCGAGAGCCTGGCGTACGTCGCGATGATCGACCCCACCGCGACGCGGCCCGACGCGATCGGCGTGGTGGATCTCGACCAGTCCAGCAAGACCTACGGCAAGCTCGTGGGGCAGGTGGACATGCCCAGCCCGGGCGACGAGCTGCATCACTTCGGCTGGAACGCCTGCAGCTCGCATCTCTGCCCCTGGGCGGCGCACGCCCATGCGGAGCGGCGCTACCTCATCGTGCCCGGCATCAACTCCTCGCGCATCCACGTCCTCGACACCAAGGGCAATCCGCGCCGCCCCGAGCTGGTCAAGGTGATCGACGCCGAGACCCTCGCGTCCCGCACCGGCTACTCCGCACCCCACACGGTGCACTGCGGGCCCGACGCGATCTATCTCAGCGCGCTCGGCGCCAGCGACGGCCGCGGCCCCGGCGGCGTCTTCACCCTCGACCACCAGAGCTTCGAGGTGGCGGAGGCGTGGGAGCGCGACCGCGGTCCGCAGCAGCTGGCGTACGACTTCACCTGGCACCTGGGCCGCGACATCCTCATCACCAGCGAGTGGGGCACCCCCGACATGGTGAAGGACGGCCTGGTGCCCGAGCTGCTGCTCGGCGGGAAGTACGGGAACGCGCTGCACGTGTGGGACCTCCGCCGCGGACGCCACCTGCAGCGGCTCGACCTGGGGCCTCAGTACCAGATGCCCTTCGAGTTGCGGCCGGCGCGTGACCCGGGCAAGAG
>DASUSR010000399.1:0-5001 GCA_036375015.1 Gemmatimonadales bacterium | reverse complement strand
GCTCGCCGCGGCCGACACCGCCCGCGGCGAGGAGGCACTCGCCACGCTCGGGTGGGTGTACGCCCTGGCCGGCCAGCGGGAGCAGGCCCGGGAGATCCGGGTGCGGCTCCAGGAAGCGGCCGACACCCGGTACCTCTCGCCCTACTTCCTGGCCTTCCTCGCCGACGCCCTCGGCGACCGCCGCGCGGCCTTCGCCGCGCTCGACCGGGCGCTGGAGGTGCGCGCGCCTGAGCTGGTCGACCTTCGCATCGATGCCCGCATGGATCGCCTGCGGGTCGACCGGCGTTTCGACGCCGTCGCCCGGCGCATCGGGCTTCCGTAGCGGCTGGGGGCCGACTACACTCCTCCCGACTCCGACCCCCTCCCACCCGGCCGTCTATGCGCGCACCCCGGCATTTCCTCGCGATCCCCGACTTCACCCGGCCCGAGCTGGAGCGACTCTTCGATCTGGCCGGACGGATGAAGCGCGGCGACTATCGCGAGAAGCCGCTCGCCGGACGGACCCTGGGGATGATCTTCGCCAAGAGCTCCACCCGCACCCGGGTGTCCTTCGAGGTCGGCGCCTTTCAGCTCGGGGGTCACGCGCTCTTCCTGTCGGCCCGCGACATCCAGCTTGGCCGGGGCGAGCCGATCCGCGACACCGCGCGGGTGCTCTCGCGGTATCTCGACGGCATCATGATCCGAACCTACGACCACGCGGACGTCGAGGAACTGGCCCGCTACGCCTCCATCCCGGTCATGAACGGCCTCACCGACCTGCTCCACCCCTGTCAGGTGCTTGCCGACCTGCTCACGATGCGGGAGAATCTCGGCGGCTGGGAGGGGCAGACCGTGGCCTGGGTGGGTGACGGCAACAACATGGCGAACAGCTGGCTCAACGCGGCCGGCACGCTCGGCTTCGAGCTGCGGCTGGCCTGCCCCGAGCGGTACACGCCCAACCCGGAGATCCTGGAGCGCAACCGCCGGCTCACCTCGGTCGTGCTCACCGATGATCCGCGCGAGGCCGTGCGCGGCGCCCACGTCGTCAACACCGACGTCTGGGCCTCGATGGGGCAGGAGGAGGAACAGGAGGAGCGGGCCCGTGCCTTTCAGGGGTATATCGTGGACGCCGAGCTCATGCGTCTGGCGGATGCCCGGGCGATCTTCCTGCACTGCCTTCCCGCCCACCGGGGGGAGGAGGTCGCCGAGGAGGTTCTCGAGGGCCCCCAAAGCCGGGTCTGGAACCAGGCGGAGAACCGGCTGCATGTGCAGAAGGCCTTGATGGCAACGCTCATGGGAAACAGCGAGAAGCGCGAAGAGTGAAAGGTGAAGGGGTGCGGCCCCTTCACTCTTCACTCTTCCCGCTTCCCGCTCTTACTGGAATGTCCATGTCCTCGACCGCCCTGCTCAAGCGTACCCCGCTCTACGACGTCCACCGAGCCCTCGGCGCCAAGCTGGTGCCGTTCGCCGGCTGGGAGATGCCGGTGCAGTATCCGACCGGCATCCTCGCCGAGCACCATGCGGTGCGCACCGCGGCCGGCATCTTCGATGTCTCGCACATGGGCGAGTTCGAGGTGACCGGACCCGACCGGAACGCGTTCGTGAACCGGATCACCTGCAACGACGTCTCGGCGCTCGAGTCGGGTGGGGTGCAGTACTCCGCGCTGCTCACCGCCGAGGGCACCTTCGTCGACGACTGCACGGTGTACCGCTTCGACGACAAGCTGATGATCGTGGTGAACGCCTCCAACCGGGCGCGGGCGTGGGAGCACATCGTCGGCCAGAAGGGCGGCATCAACGTCCGGCTCAAGGACATCTCCGACGAGGTGGGGCTCATCGCCCTGCAGGGCCCCCGCGCGGAGGAGGTGCTCCGGCCTCTCACCGACGCGCCGCTCTCCTCGATCGCCTACTATCACTTCGCGGTGGAGCAGGTGGCCGGCGCGCAGTGCTTCATCTCCCGGACCGGGTACACCGGCGAGGACGGGTTCGAGCTCTACTGCCGCGAGCGCGATACGGTCCGGCTGTGGGAGGCGCTGGCCGGCGGGGGCGCGCAGCCGATCGGCCTCGGCGCTCGCGACTCGCTCCGGCTGGAGATGGGCTACGCGCTCTACGGGAACGAGATCGACGATACCATTACGCCGCTGGAGGCGGGCCTCGGCTGGATCGTCAAGCTGGACAAGGGCGCCGCGTTCACCGGCGACGCGGCGCTGCGCTCCCAGAAGCAGCGGGGTGTCACCCGCCGGCTGGTGGGGTTCCGGCTCGAGGGACGGGGGATTCCCCGGCACGGGTACCCCGTCCACCACGAGGGCCGCGAGGTGGACATCGTTCGCAGCGGCGCGATGAGCCCCTCGCTCGGCGTGGCGATCGGCACCACCTACCTGCCCGCCGCGGCGGCACGCCCGGGCACCCGGTTCGAGGTGGAGTGCCGGGGCGAGCGCCTGCCGGCCGAAGTGGTCACGCGGCCGTTCTACACCAAAGGCAGCGCGAGAAAGGAGCGCTGATCCTGCGGCTCGGCATCCTCACCATCTCCGATGCCGGCAGTCGCGGCGAGCGCGCCGACACCTCGGGCGAGGCCATCGCCGCTTGGGCGGCCGAGCGGAAGTTCGAGGTTGCGGAGCGGGCGCTGGTGCCCGACGAGACCGCCCGCATCGCCGCCGTGCTCATGGCGTGGGCGGACGGCGACAGGGCCGACCTGATCCTCACCACCGGCGGTACCGGCCTCACCGCGAGAGACGTCACCCCCGAAGGCACCCGCGCCGTGCTGGAGAAGGAGGCCCCGGGTATCGCGGAGGTGATCCGCGCGGCCGCCTATCCCCGCTTTCCCCGCGCCGCCCTCTCCCGCGGCACGGCCGGTGTCCGGGGCCGGACGCTCATCGTGAATCTGCCCGGAAGCCCCGGCGGCGTGCGCGACGGCCTCGCCGTGCTCGACGGTCTCGTGGAGCACGCGGTCGAGCTGGTCCGGGGTGAACGCACGGGGCACTGAGTCCGGCGCACGGTCCATTGCGCCTTCGAGGCGGCGGAATAACCTTGGAGCACGCTTCCCCGGAGAGCCTCAATGCGTGCGCTCCTCACCTGGTTGCTGCTCTGTGTCATCGCCACGGCCCCGCTCGCCGCCCAGGGCCTGCAGGATCGCCTCAACGATCTGTTCATCTTCGGCGAGGGCGACGAGGCGCTCTTTCTGGGCGGCTCGGCCGCCGCGGGCAACCCCGGCATCCAGGTCCACGGCGAGCACTTCGTGCCGTCGGCGGTGGACGCCAACGGGACCATCATCGGTTTTCTCACCAACTCCATCAGCACCAATCTGGCCAACCTTCCGATCGGCGCCTCGAGCGGCGGTGAGACCTTCCGCTTCGAGGGCGGGGCGCCGGTGCGCACCTCCATCTCGGCCGGCCCCATCTACGCCGAGCGGGCCCAGACGCTCGGCCGCGGCCGCCTCTTCGTGGGGCTCGCTCGCACCGACCTCACGTACACCACGCTGCGCGGGGTGCCGCTGGACGCGGTCCGGCTCACCTTCACCCACTCGAACGTGGATTTCCCCAACTGCGACGCGATCTTCGCCGGAGACTGCACCCGCTACGGTGTGCCCGACTTCGAGAACGAGGTGATCGACTTCGAGCTCGACCTCGACGTGGACGTGGACGTCACCGCGTTCCTGCTCACGTACGGGGTGGCGGACCGAGTGGACCTCGGGGTGGTGCTCCCGGTGGTGCGGACCGCGCTTCGCGGCACCAGCTCGGCCACCATCGTGCCCTTCGGCTCGGGCGGGCCGCCCCCGCACTTCTTCGCCGGGACCGAGGACGCGCCGATCCTGACCGCGACACGGTTCACCGAGGGCTCGTCTTCCGGTCTCGGCGATGTGTCGGCACGGCTCAAGGTGAACCTGCGGGAGGCGAGCCCGGTGTCGGTGGCCCTGCTGGCCGAAGGGCGCTTTCCGACCGGGAGCGAGGAGGACCTGCGGGGCTCGGGCGCGGTGGCGCTGCGCGGGCTGGGCATCGTCTCGGCGCGGCTGGGGGAATTCTCGCCCCACGCCAACATCGGCTATCAGTACCGCGGGCGCGCGCTCGATCCGGACGTGTTTCTGCTCACCGCCGGGTTCGACCAGTTGCTCGCGCCCTGGGCCACCATGGCGCTCGATCTGATCTCGGAGTTCCCCATCGGCACCAGCGAGCGGACCGTGCCGCCCGACGTGGTGCTGGAGGCGCCGTTCAGGCGCACCATCCGCACCACCACCATCCCCGACCGGCGGGACGACATCATCAACGCGTCGATCGGGGCCAAGCTCGCGATTCCGTCGGGAGTCACTTTCATCGGCAACGCGGTCTTTCCGCTCAACCGCGGCGGCATGCGGCCGGACGTGCTCTGGAGCCTGGGCGCCGAATACACTTTCTGAGCCGAAGGCGAATCAGCGAATCGACTCGATCCGCCAGCCGCCCGCCGCCTGCCGCAGCCGGGCCACGAAGCTCACGTTTTCGTGCTGGAGCCGGCGGGTGGAGGGGTCGGTGAAGGTGTAGACGCCCGCAAGGTCGGCCACCGCCGTGGGCCCCGACACGTCCAGCTTGGTGATGCGCAGGTCCACCTCGATCTCGCTCACCGCCTCGAAGAACCGCTCCCAGTCCAGCGCCTGGCGGGGCTGAAGACCGGGGTACACCCTCCGAATTCCCGGCAGACTCCTCGCCTCGATGGCCGCCGCGTACGCCTCGACCACCGAGCCGATCTCGCGCGCCGGGTCGGTGGGCGCCGGGGGTCGCGCGGCGGGCGGGGCTGCCGGGGCCGGCGCCGAATCCACCGTGGCCGGTATTCGCGTAGCGGCGCTCTCTCGAGGGGCGGCCGGCACGGCCTGCTCCGCCGCGCTCGACCAGAGCGCGGCCGCCGCCGAGAGCCGGGCCGCGGCCCGCGCCACCTGGCCCTCCGCGGCGAGCGACTCCGCGGCGGCCAGCGCCGAATCGCCCCGGGCGACCACCGGCTGGCTGGCGCCGGCGGCGAGTGCGCGGCCGCGGGCCGTCTCCGCACCCGCCCGGAGCC
>DASUSR010000398.1:0-3499 GCA_036375015.1 Gemmatimonadales bacterium | reverse complement strand
GATACCGTCGCCACCCGACTCGTCACCGACGGCAACCGGGTGACGGCGGTGGAGACGGTGCACCGGCTGAGCGGAGAGCGGCGGCGCTTCAGCGCGCCGCAGGTGTTCCTCGCCGCGGGCTCGCTCGCCACGCCTCACCTGCTCCTCGCCTCCGGACTCGAGCGCTACAACCCCTCGGGCGACCTGGTGGGCCGCTATCTCCAGCGGCACTACAACGAGATCATCTTCGGCATCTTTCCCCGCCGCCCGAATCCGGAGGGGATCTTCCACAAGCAGCTCGGCATCCATGACTACTACTTCGGCGACCCCGCGCTGCCCGAGCTGGGCCCCAAGCTCGGCGGGCTGCAGCAGCTCACCACCCCGCCGGCCGGCCTGGTGCGGGCCGAGCTGCCGCGCGGGGTCGGGTCGGCCTGTGCGCGCCTGGTGGGACACCTCACCGGCTGGCTCACGATCGCCGAGGACCAGCCGCGGCACGAGAACCGGGTCCGGCTGGACGGTGGCCTCAGCGACCGGCTCGGCATGCCGGCGGCCGTCGTGAGTCACCGCCACACCGCGCGCGACTACGCCGCCGGCGCCGCGCTCGGCCGTCGCGCGCGCGCGATCCTCCGCCTGGCCGGCGCGTGGGCCTGCTACCGCCACCGGGTCGCCACCTTCTCCCACGGGGTGGGCACCGTGCGGATGGGTGCCGATCCCGAGAGCGCGCCGCTCGACCCGGAGTGCCGCTTCCGCGGGCTCGACAACCTCTACGTGGTGGACGGGAGCGTGCTGCCGACATCGGCTGCCGTGAACCCGAGCCTCACGATCGCCGCCAACTCGCTGCGCGTGGCCCGCCGGCTGGTGGCCCGCACCCGCCATGCCCCCGAGATCCGCCGACGTGTCGCCAGGCATGGTTGATCTCGCCTTCCTCGGCTGCGGCAACATCACGGCGGGGCACAGCCGCACGCTCAAGGGGTTCGGCGACGTGCGCCGCTGGTACGCCAGCCGCGATCTCCGCCTCGCCGAGGACTACAACCGCCGCTTCGGCGGCGCCGGCGCGTTCGGCAGCTACAGAGCGGCGATGGAGGACCCGCGGGTGCAGGTGGTGCTGGTGGCGACGCCGCCCGACTCCCACCTCGACCTCGCGGTCGAGGCGCTGGAGCGGGGCAAGCACGTCATCGTGGAGAAGCCCGCCTTCCTCCGCTCGGCCGACTTCGAGACGGTGCGCGCCGCCGAGCGGCGGTCGGGCCGCCGCGCCTTCGTGGCTGAGAACTACGCCTACAAGCCGCTCGCGCGGGTACTGCGCGAGATCGTGCTCTCCGGCTCCCTGGGCGAGATCCGGTTCGTCAACCTGGTCGCGGTCAAGCGCCAGCGGCTCTTCGGCTGGCGGGAGGACGAAGTGGTGGCGGGGGGCGGCGCCCTGTTCGAAGGCGGGGTCCACTGGGTGGATCTCTTCGCCAACCTCGGCCTCACGGTGGAGTCGGTGCGCGGCTTCCGGCCGGGGCCGGCCGCGGGGCCGGAGCGGAGCATGGTGGTGGTGGCCAGGTATGCCGAGGGCGCGGTGGGGACGCTCTTCCACTCCTGGGAGATCGCCTCGCCGCTCCGGGGGCTCCGGATCTCGCGCATCTTCGGCACCCGGGGCGCGGTGTCGTTCGAGTCGAACGGGCTGGTGGTGGCGGTGACCGGGCAGCGCCCCCGGCTCGCCTTTCCGGGGTTCAGGGACATCTCCGGCTACGCCGGGATGTTCCGCGATTTCTTCGAGGCGATCCGCACCGGGCGCGAGCCGGTGATGACCCTCGCGCGGGCGCAGCGGGGGATGGAGATCGTCGAGACCGCCTACGGCACCGCCGCGGGCAGCCACTCTCTGGAGGAAGTCTGATGACGCCGTTGCTCGCCGCGGGGATCGGCCTCCTGGCCGGAGCCCATACCGCCACCTGGGGGATGTACAAGGACGCGCCCCACGAGGGCTTCTCCCGGTGGAAGTATTTCCGCAGCATCCTGCTCGGCACCGCGATCGCCATCGTCATCTCGCTGCTCACCGGGCTCGACCCGCGCCGGCCGGCCGACCTGGTGATCCTCTTCGGCGCTACCTACGCGGTGGAGCGCGGGCTGGCCGAGTGGTACAAGACCTTCCTCCGCGACCAGGACCAGTCGAAGTACTTCATCCCGATGCAGTTCGCGGTGTTCGGCAAGGTGGTGCGGAGCCGGGGCGCGCGGCTGCTCGCCGGCGCGGGCTACATCGGCATGCTGCTCGGCATGGTGGTGCTGGTGTGGGCCATCGACCGGAGCGTCCCGCGGCCTCACCCGCTCGCGCTGGTGGTGCTGGTGGGCGGCATCGGCGGCTGGATCAGCGCCTTCGGCGGCGCCTGGAAGGACGCGCCCTACGAGGGGTTCCAGATCTTCAAGTTCTTCCGCAGTCCGCTGATCGCCTCGCTGTACGCGCTGGGGATGTCGCAGCTCAGCGACAACCTCCTGCTGGTGACCCTCGCCGCCACCGGCTTCACCGTCGCGACGACGGAGACCTACAAGACCTTCTTCTTCCCCAGCAAGCCGCGCGGCAAGTTCGCCGGCATGCCGGTCAACTTTCCGGACATGCTGGTGCGGCGGCAGAAGTACATCGCGCTCTATGTCGCGATCTGGTTGGTGGTGCTGGGGGCGTTGGTGAGGGCGCTCAGCGGAGGATGAAGCGAGAAGAGTGAAGGGTGAAGAGTGAAGGGGCGCCCCGCCAACCCCTTCACTCTTCACCCTTCACTCTTCACCGCTTCTTCGAGAACAATTTCGTCGCGAACACTCCCAGTCCTGCCACCGCGGCGGCGCGGAGGTAGGGATTGGGGATTGCGCGGCTGACCGGGCCCGAGAGGCGGCGGAACAGCCAGGTCGAGGCGAGCAGGCGAAACATGAGACGCTCCGGGTTCGGGGTGGTCAGTCGTTCGGGTTGGGCTCCGAGATCGCCTCGACGATCCGGCCGACCTCGCGGTCGCTCGCGGCGGCATCCTCCCGGGCCAGGTCGGCCTGGGCGATGATGCCGGCGAGCACGCCGTCGCGTCCCGCCACGGGCACCCGGCGCACCTGCTCCCTGATCATGACCTCGCGCACGGTCTCGATCTCGTCGTCGGGATCGGCCGCCACCGGCGACTCGGTCATCAGCTCCTCGACCCGCGTGTCCGGCCCCTTGGCCTCCGCCACGCCCCGCACCGCGATGTCCCGGTCGGTCACGATCCCGACCAGCTTGCGCTTCTCCATGCTCTCAACGACCGGTATGGCGCCGCAGTCGTACTCCACCATCAGCCTGGCCGCGTCCCGCGCCGTCGTCTCCCGCAGGCAGCACGCCGGGTCGGGGGTCATGATGTCCCTGACTTTCACCGAGCCTCCGTTGTAGGGTCCGGGGGGAATGTCGGGGGATGGGAGTTGGGGCGCGGTGATGCAGGTCGCTTGGGGGGCGGGCAGCGGGGCAGCGGGGCAGGCGGGCAGGCGGACAGGTGGGGAGGCGGGCAGATGGACAGGCGGGCAGGCGGGCAGCGGG
>DASUSR010000397.1:0-5103 GCA_036375015.1 Gemmatimonadales bacterium | reverse complement strand
GCTGCGCCGCCGGCTCGAACCGGATCTCGACCGGCTCCCCGGGACCGTGGATCCGGATCCGGAACGTACTATCCGTGAGCTGGATGACCTCGACCGGGTACTCCTGCCCCTCCTCCGTGATCGAGAGCTGCCCCTCCTCGTAGCGCCAGGTGCCCAGCGCCGGCGTGCCGTGGGCCGAGGCCAGGACCAGGGTGCCGTCCGAGAGAAAGACCCGCAGATCGCCCTTCGCCACCTGCTTCGACTCGGCCACGGCCCAGACCCGGTTGACGAACGACGGGTCGCTGTCGGCCGGGACCGCTTCGGCGGCGGAGCTGCCGGGGCGTTCGGGAACGGCGTCCGGGCGGGAGCAGCCTGCGGCGAGCAGCAGTGCGGTGGCGGCGGTTCGAAAGGTGAAAGCGTTCATACCACCAAGTTAACCCGCGCTGTACACCGCCAGTCCGCCCGATCCACCGCATACCCGATCCGCGGCAGCACCTGCTCGGCGGCCAGCACCAGTCCCCAGAAGAACAGCACGAGCGCCAGGAGGTGCGCCGCGCCGCTGCGCAGCTTCCAGGAGGCGAACGCCGCCCAGCCGCCGGCCAGCAGCACGGTCGCCACCGCGCCGAGATAGCCGAGGAGCGGCCAGTCGCAGCGGTGGGCATAGGGCCACTGCGTCATGAGGCCGCCCAGCGCCACCGCGAGCAGCACCCGGGCCCAGAGCGCCACCTGATCGGCCCGCGTCGGCGGGCTGGTCGAGGCGGTGCCCACGTGGACCTTGGGCCTGGCAACGGAGGAGGAGGAGGGGGAGTCGGACGCACGCCCGGAGTGGCCGCGCGCGAGCTGCGCGAGGAGGCGGTCCACCTCCCGCGACATCGGGTCGGGCTGAGAGCTGCGCGGTGTTTTCGGCATGGGGATGCGGCCCCGGCATGGCGGGGCAGAGAGCCGCGGGCGGCATTTGCCATGCCACCGGTGGAGCGATTCCGCTAACAGAGCCTCAGGCGACCGATTATCCGCGCGGCCGCCGCCAACGGTCGCGGCCGATCCTCGAATTCGCCTCGCGCTTCGCGCTGCAATTCGGAGCTCTGCTCTGCAAGCCGGTGCAGCCGGCCGGCTCCCTCAGGGCGGCGTGCCGGCCTGCTTTCGCGCCTCGGCCACGAGCGCCTCCGCCCGCTGGTTCGCCTCGTTCATGATCTGCGCGGCCTTGTTGTCGGATTCCTTCCGCAGCCGGTCGGCCGCCAGGTTGGCCGCGGCCTGGGCGAGGGGGCCGCTCGCGCGCGCCACCAGCGAGTCGGCCTGCTGGTAGCCCTCTCCCTTCACCTTCTCCGCCAGCGACTGCGCCTCCGCCCGGATCGTCGCGGCCCGCTGCTCCGCCTCCGCGACCAGCCGCTGCACCTCGGCGGCTACCCGCTGCTTCGCGGTATCCACCGCCGCCTCGACCCGCTGCTCCGCCGCCTCCCGCACCGCCTCTCCCGCCTCCTGCGCCACCGAGCCGGCGGCCTTTCCGATCTCGGTGGCGATCGAGGGATTGGTGACCGTCCCGGTGAGCCGCACTCCCAGCTCGATCGCCGGCGCCGCGCCGAGGTCGAGCCCCGCCGCCGCGGCGCGCGACATGAGCCCCGCGAGCGCCTGGTTCGCCTCCTGGCCGATCACGCTGCGGGGAAGCTGGAGCCGGAGCAGGTAGTCGAGCGACTGGTCCAGGCCGTTGGAGCCCGACACCTGCATCGTGGTGCTGCCGAGCGGCACGTTGAACGGCTCCACGTGCAGCCGGCCCTCCCGGATCTGGAACCGCGAGCGCAGCGCCTGGAACGTCGGGTCGCTCAGGAAGTCGAGCTTGGTCACGTCGGCCAGCCGCTCGAGCGCGGGGAAGTCGCGGATCACGAGCCGGGAGGTCTGGAGCGAGCCCTGGCCGGTCAGCACCTCGTACACCGGCATCATGTCGGTGCCGAGGGCGCCGCTCACTTTCACGTCGGTGGAGAAGTTCCCCTGCGCGTACCGCGCCACCGGCGCCAGCAGGCGCACGGTGTTGAACGCCTCGACCGCGGCCGGGATCTCCAGCGACTGCATCCGCAGCCCGACGTCGAACGTCGGCTTCGCCACGTCGGTCGTCTCGTAGAAGCCGGTGACGCCGATCTCGCCGCCCAGGGTGCTGAAGGTGAAGTTCTCCAGCGTCGCCCGCTCGTCCTTGACCCGCACGCGGCCCCGGGCGTTCCGCATGGTGAGCTTGTCGTAGAGCAGCTCGGCGATCTTCGCCTCGAAGGCGAAGTCGAGGTTCGGCGGGACCGGAATGACGCTCAGGTCGCTCGAGTCGCTGCGCCACTCGTTGAGGTCGAACCGGTTGCTGCCCAGCGTGGCGCTCCCGCGCAGCGCCTCGTCCCGGAGCGCGAAGCCGAGATAGTTCTCCAGCGAGCCGGAGAGCCGGAGATCGCTGCTGCCGACCGTGCCGCTGAACGACCGCAGCTCCGCCCGCTCCGGCGCGAGCCGCAGCGACGCCTCGCGGACCGCCATCGGGTGGGGCAGCGCCTCGGAGCGCACCGCCACGTCACGGACGTCGATCGTGCCCCGCGCGGCGACTCGGTCGTACTGCCCCTGGTCCACCCAGGAGAGCCGGGTGCGCACCGCGGCATCTGCCGCGATCGTGCCGGCCAGCGTGTCGGTGCGCTCGAGCTTGAGCGTGCGGCGGAGGTCGGCGAGGTCCACCGTGCCGTTCACCCGGGCGTCCACCATCGGGTCGGACACCGGGGTCCGCACCACCAGCGCCGCGTCGATCGGGTTGCGTCCGATGACGACGTGGAGCCGCTCGAGGTTCACCACCGTGCTGTCCGCGTCGCCGCCCGGGTTCGAGACCGCGAGGTCGAGATTGATGTCCCGCGCGGGGAGCGGCAGGTCGGGATAGCGGAAGGTGGCGTCGTCCACCTTCGCCTCGAGCGCGAACGACGGAAACGCCTCCTCGCCGTACTCGCCCTTCACCCGGCCCGAGAGCGAGAAGCTTCCGGTGGTCTGCACCCGGTCGAACTCCCGGGCGTACACCGCCGGCACCAGCGACAGGATGTGCCTGAAGTCGGTGTCGGGCGCGCCGAACCTGAGATCGAGCCCCAGGTTCTCGCCGCCGGCGGCGACCGAGCCCTCCATGGCGAGCACCAGCTCGTTGAGCCGCAGGCCGGTCTGCTGGAGTGTGAAGGTCTTCTTCGCCAGGTCCGCGGCGATATCGGTGCCGAGATCCAGGCGGACGCCGTTGAGATAGGGGATGCCGGCGAATTCGGCCGTGGTCGAGTCGGCGTGGACCCGGGTCTCGATGGTGAGCTGCGCGTTGCCGAAGTCGCCGGCGAGGGTCTGGTCCAGCCCAACCACCCGCGCCTGCAGCTTCGCCTGCCGGTTCTCGAAGGCGACGAGACCGTCCTCGATGGCGAACCGGCGGAGGCTCACGGCCAGCGGGCGCGCTCCCGGCTCCTTCGCCGCCGAGGTGTCCTCCCGGGTGACGTCCCAGTTGGCGCTGCCGTCCTCGAGCTTGACCAGCGACAGCCGGGGCCGGTCGAGCTCGACCGCGCGCACCACGATCGGGGCCTCGCTGCCCAGCGCCCCCCGGACGGCGCTCACCAGGTCGAGCACGACCCGCAGCTCCCGCACGGCGGCCAGGGTGTCGCCGTCGAACCGGCCGACCCCGAGCACGCTGAGGTCGTCCAGCCGCAGGGTGAGGTTGGGGAAGTTGCGGAAGAGGCCGAGCCCGGCGTCGCGCCAGTCCACCCGGGCCTCGAGCGACCGGTTGGCCTCGGCCTTGACCCGCTCCGCGATGCGGCCGCCGAAGAGCACCGGCAGCAGGATCAGCAGCGCGAGGATGAGAGCGACGACGGATCCGACGACGATGAGGGTTCTTCGCGTCGGGCGTTTCATGACCGACCTCCGGGTCCGCGGGACTACCGGCGGAAGCTAGCCGTGCCGGCGTCTCAGGGCGACCGAAGCCCGTCTCGGGGGCCGGCGCCCGGCGCCGGCCGGAGATGGCGCATCAGGTATTCGCCGACCACCCGCCCGGCGACATCGTTGCCCCGCGGGCGGTAATGGATCTGGTCGTGGTAGTACTCGGCCGGGTCCAGGCCGTCCGGCGACATCGCCGCCCGGAAGTCCGGCTGCAGATTGTGCGCGCCGACGCCCAACGCCTCGAGCCGCCGGACCAGCTCATCGTTGCGCTGCCGGCGGTCCTCGACGATGTCGCCGCGGGTCGGCGAGATGAAGGCGATCACGTTCGAGCGGCTCCGGCCGGAGGGGTCCCACTCGGTCCGGAGGAACTCCTCGATGGCCTCGAAGTGCAGGTCCATCACCCGGGAACGGTCGTACGGCGGCACCCTGGGGGGCGGCGCGCCCGGCGGCCAGAGCAGGTCCAGCGCCGGAAAGCGCTCGCGCAGACGATATCGGCCGTCCACGAAGGCCGTGGACAGCCGCAGGAACGTCACCAGCGCGAGGGGCGGGCGGCGCTGCGGCTCCTGCGAGCTGTCCTCGTGCGGGTAGCGGACCGGATGCCGGTTGAAGTCCTCCCGGATCAGGTACAGGACCAGGTAGTCCGGGTCGGTCTGCCGCACCAGCCGCGGCGCCCGCCGCACTATCTGCGTAACCGAGTATCCCGCCACCCCGCCGTTGAGCACCTTGACGCCGGGCCGGCGCGGCCGCAGGTACCGCTCGAGCACCTCGGTGAACAGCTCGTCCTGCGAGACCAGGCTGCTCCCGTAGGTGACCGAGTTGCCGACCACCAGGATCCGTTCCCGGCTGTCCATCAGCGTGGCGAGATCCTCGTCGTCCCGCAGGCCGACGTCGTTGATGTGCACCTTCACGCCGAGCCGGAAGGAGACCTGGCTCGGCCGAGGCTCGTAGCCGATGACGGGATCGAGCCGGTAGAGCACCGGCGAAGCCAGACCAAAGAGCCGCAGCCCGCCCTCCACCAGCAGCAGCGTTGCGACCAGCGCGCCGGCGAGCAGCGCCAGATTGGCTGCCAGGGCCCGTGCCGAGAATGGCCTCACGCTGAAGCGGCCCGGCCGCCGGGTGCCGGCCTGAGCGCCAGCCAGAGCAGCAGCGCCACCGCGGCCACGAGCGGCAGCAGGGACGTGAGCCCCTCCAGGCCGGCCACCGTGCCGTAGT
>DASUSR010000396.1:0-2803 GCA_036375015.1 Gemmatimonadales bacterium | reverse complement strand
GCTCGACGCCAGCCGGACGAGCCGCTCGGCCTCGGGGCGGCCGAGCCGGGTGCCCTTGGGAAGGATGCCGTCGGGAAGGCGGACCGCACCGAGGAGCACCGCGCCGCGGAGCTCCTCGGGGGACAGCGTGGCGAGCTCGGTGAAGGAGAGCCGCCGGGCGCGCATCCCCGCTCAGCCGGCGCCGACACGCCGGGTGAAGTCGTTCCAGAACTGCTCGGTGAGCTTGCGGGTAGTGCCTTCTAGCAGCCGCGCGCCCACACTCGCCACCGTGCCGCTCACCTCGCTCGTGGCCGACCAGTTGAGCCGGGTGCGCCCGTCGCCGGCATCCTCCAGCCGGACGCCGGAGGTCACGTCCACGTTGGAGCCCGGGGCCTTGCCGCGGGCCCGCATCTTGAGAGACTCCCGCTCCACCACGTCGAAGAGCTCGACGTCGAGCTTGAACCTGACCTTCACGGCGCCGACGCCGAGCCCGCTCACCACCTTGAAGTGGTGAGGATCGACGGCTTCCACCGATTCCACTCCCGGCGCCGAGGCGGCCACGAACTGCGGATCCATCAGCCGGTCCCAGACGACTTGGCGAGGCGCGGTGACTTCGGGCGCGCCGGAGAATTCGAGCTTCATGCGCGGGCCCGCTCCAGCGAGCGCTCCAGCGCCCGGCGGACCACGACAGTGGCCAGGTGGCGGCGGTACTCGGCGGGCGCGTGGATGTCGCCGTCCACCTCGATGCCCTCCACCGCCCCGGCCGCGACCCGGGCGATCACCTCGGGCTCCGCCCTGGTGCCGACCAGCTGGTCCGTGGCCCCGATGAGCCGGGACACGTCTCCCACGCCCGTGAGCGCCACCACCGCATGGTTCACCGTCTTGCGGCTGAGTCCGACCACCGCGGCGGCTCCGGCCAGGGCGTAGCCCGACGCGGCCTGGTCCTGGCTCACGTAGGCGGTACCGGCTCCCCTGGGCAGCGGCGGCAGCACGATGTCGATCAGCAGCTCGTCCTCCGCCAGCGCGGTGGCGAACGGCCCCTGGAAGAACTCCCTCGCACGCACCGAACGCTTTCCCCGCTTGGAGCGGAGATTGAATGTCGCGTCGAGCACGAGCATCACCGCGGGCATGTCGGAGGCAGGGTCGGCGTGGGCCAGACTGCCGCCGATGGTGCCGCGATTCCGCACCTGCAGGTCGCCGACCCCGTGGGTGCATTCGGCGATGATGGGGAATCGCTCCTCGAGCAGCTCGGACTCCAGCAGCTCCCGGTAGGTGGTGGCCGATCCGATGCGGGCCCCGCGGCGATGCTCCGCGATGCCGCGGAGCTCGTCCAGGTCGCTGACGTCCACCAGCCGGGGCGGCTGCGCCAGGCGGAAGCGCATCATCGGGAGCAGGCTGTGCCCGCCCGCGAGGACCTTGGTGCCGTCGCCGGCGGCGAGGACGTTGAGCGCATCGCGCAGCGAGGCCGCGCGGACATAGTCGAAAGCCGCCGGGATCATGGGCGTGCGCCTCCGTTGTGCTGTGCTGCCTGAATGGCCCGCCACAGGCGCGCCGGCGTCACCGGCTTGTCCAGGTGCTCGATCCCCAGCGGCGCCAGGGCATCGCAGACCGCGTTGATCACGGCGGCCGCGGAGGCGATGGTACCCGCCTCGCCGCAGCCCTTCACGCCGAGCGGGTTGACCGGCGAGGGCGTCACCGTGTTGTCGGTCTCGATCCGCGGCATCTGGCTGGCCTTGGGCACCGCGTAATCCATCATGGTGCCGGTGATCAGCTGCCCCGAGTCGTCGTAGATACAGATCTCCTGCAGCCCTTCGCCGATGCCCTGCACCACGCCGCCGTGGATCTGGCCCTGCACGATCATCGGATTGATGTGGGGGCCGCAGTCGTCCACCGCGATGTAGCGCAGGATCTTCACCTCGCCGGTCTCCACGTCCACCTCGACCGTGCAGATGTGGCTGCCGAACGGGTAGACGAAGTTGGTCGGGTCGAAGAAGGCCGTGGCCTCGAGCCCCGGCTCCACGCCGGCCGGCATGTTCCAGGCGACGTTGGCCATGAGGGCCACCTCGGCGAAGCTCTTGGCCTGATCGGGCGAGCCGCGGACGGCGAACTTGCCGTCCCCCCACTCGATGTCCTGCTCGTTGGCCTCCATCAGGTGGGCGGCGATCTTCTTGGCCTTCTCCTTCACCCGCTGCGCGGCCACCTTCACCGCCGACCCGCAGACCGCCGTGGTGCGGCTTCCGTAGGTGCCCCATCCCTGCGGGGTCGTCTCGGTGTCGCCGTGGACGATCTCGATGTTCTCGACCGGGTAGCCGAACTCCTCCGCCACGATCTGGGCGAAGGTGGTCTCCTCCCCCTGTCCGTGGGGCTTGGCGCCGATGTACACCCTTACCACTCCCGTGGGGTAGACCCGAACGATCGCCGAATCGTAGAGCCCTCCGCCGAAGCCGACCGCGCCGGCCACCTGCGACGGGCCGAGCCCGCAGATCTCGATGTAGGAGATGACGCCCACGCCGAGATAGCGACCCTGCCGGCGGGCCTCCTCCTGCTGCTTCCTGAACCCCTGGTAGTCGAGGATCGTGAGCGCCTTGTCGAGCGCGGGGGCGTAGTTGCCGGAGTCGTAGGTGAGTCCGGTGCAGGTGGTGTAGGGGAACTGCTCGGGCGGAATGAAGTTCTTCCGCCGGACCTCCACCGGGTCCATCCCGATGCGTCGGGCGAAGACGTCCACCAGCCGCTCGAGCAGGTAGGCCGCCTCGGGGCGGCCGGCGCCCCGGTACGCGTCCACCGGCGTGCCGTTGGTGTAGACGCCGTAGATGGTGCCGTGGAC
>DASUSR010000395.1:0-3807 GCA_036375015.1 Gemmatimonadales bacterium | reverse complement strand
GACGATGATAGAAGCCGGGCGCCGCCGGAACCACCAGGGCGCCCGCCTCGGTGACGGCGACGAGATTGCGGAGATGGACCAGCGAGAGCGGCGTCTCCCGCGGCACCAGGATCAGGCGCCGGCGCTCCTTGAGCGTGACGTCCGCCGCGCGCTCCACCAGCGAGCGGCTGGTCCCCCCCGCGATGGCGGCCACGGTGCCCATCGAGCAGGGGCAGATCACCATCCCCCGGGTGCGCCGGGACCCGGAGGCGGGTAGCGCGCCGCGGTCGTCGTCGGGGAACGGCGTCACGGAGGTCCAGTCGCCGCCGGTGGCGGCGCGGAGCGCGTCGAGGGAGTCGATGCCGCACTCGTCCCGCAGCAGGCGCATGCCGTGGCTCGAGGTGATGAGCCAGACGGGCGCGCCGCCGCGGGCCAGCACCTCGAGGAGGCGCACCGCGTACGGCGCTCCCGAGGCACCGGTGATGGCGAGCACGATGGGATGGCGGCTCATGGCCGGGTCAGGCCAGCCGGTCGAGGAGCGCGAACCCGAAGACCGTGACGCTCATGACCCCGTTCATGGTGAAGAACGCCGCGTCGAGGCGCGAGAGATCGCCCGGGCGGACCAGCTGATGCTCGTAGGCCAGGATCGCCGCGGCCGCGACGAGCCCGACGAAGAACCACCCGCCGAAGCCCGCGCCCCAGCCGAACAGCGCGAGGGCGGGAATGGTGACCCCGTGCAGCAGCTTGGCGAGCAGGATCGCCCGCGGCTCCCCCAGCCGGACCACGGCGCTGCGCAGGCCGTGCGCGCGGTCGAACCCGGCGTCCGGCAGGGCGTAGAAGATGTCGAACCCGGCCACCCAGGTGGCGACCGCCACGGTCACGGCACCCAGCATCCACCACGGCTCGCTCCAGCGTCCGGTGACGGCGAGATATCCGCCGACCGGCGCGATGGCGAGGCTCATGCCCAGCCAGAGGTGGGGCCACCAGGTGAACCGCTTGGTGAGGCTGTAGACCAGGATCCACCCCAGGGCGAGCGGGCTCAGGAGCAGGCAGAGCGGGTTGAGCAGCCCCGCCGCGGCCACGAAGAGCGCGGCGGCGGCCGCGACGGATATCCAGGCCTGGCCCAGGGACAGCGCGCCGCGGGGCAGCTCGCGGTTGCGGGTGCGCGGATTGCGGGCATCGTACTGGCGGTCCACGATCCGGTTGAACCCCATGGCCGCCCAGCGCGCGGCCGAGAAGGCCAGGACCACGAGGAGCACCGTGCGCGCGGTCACCGGAGCTGCCTGTGAGGCGGCGAGCACCCCGAGGAGGGCGAAAGGGAGCGCGAAGAGGGTGTGCGGCAGCTTGACGAAGTTGACGTAGCGGACGAGGAGGGATTCCCCGGCGAGCGTCTGGCCCTCGCGGGCGGCCGGGTTCACGCGCGGGTGCCTTCGTGCAGCGCGCAGACGCCGCCGAGAAACAGCCGCCAGCGCGTCTCCGTGAATCCCTGCCGCTCCATGCGTCGCGCCAGCTCGGCGGGCGGGGGAAAGGTCTGGGTGGACTCTGGAAGCCAGGTATAGGCCGTCGTATGTTTGGAGATGCGGCGACCGATCCAGGGCAGGACGCGCCGGAAGTACAGCTGAAAGAGCCGTCGCAGGCGCGGCCCCGGCGGGAGCGTCATCTCGACGATCACCAGCCTCGCGCCCGGCTTGAGCACGCGGGCGGCCTCCGCGAGACCGGCGTCGAGATCCACCAGATTCCGCACCCCCCACCCGACCATCGCGCCGTCGAAGGCCGCAGCCGGGAACGGCAGCTCGAGCGCGTCGGCCGTCACCGGCCGGAGCCGGGAGGACTTGCCCCGCCCCAGTCGGAGCATCGCCTGGGCAAAGTCGGCGGCGACGATCCGGCCCTGGAACCCGGACTGCCGCGCGAGGGCGGCCCCGAAGTCCATCGTGCCGGCGCAGAGATCGAGATACACTCCTGTCGGGCGCCGCTCCCATCCCAGCCGCCGCACCGCCGCCCGCCGCCAGCGCTGATCGAAGCGGAAGCTGATGATGCGGTTGAGCCGGTCGTACGTCGGAGCGATGGCGGTGAACATCTCGCGGACATAGGCCCGCTTCTCCGGTCCGCCGGAAACCGGTAACTCACGATCTGAGGCTAACATAGCCGCTGAATGTAGTCCCCATTCGATGGCCTTGGCAAGGCGAGCACGCCATGGCTGAGACACCCGAGTGGGCCCGGCTCACCGACCAGGAGGTGGTGCTGCAGGCCCGGGCCGGCCTGCAGGCAGCCTATCGTGAGCTGATCCGGCGCTACGAGCGCCCGATATTCGCGCTGCTCTTCCGGATGGTGCGGGACCGGGAGCTGGCCGAGGATCTGGCTCAGGAGACCTTCATCAAGGCGCTCAACGCCATCGAGTCGTACCGGCCGGAGTTCAAGTTCTCGTCCTGGATCTTCAAGATCGCCAACAATGCCGCCATCGACCACCTGCGCCGGCGCGAGCTGGACACGCTCTCGCTGGACGGCTCGCCCCACGCGGAGACCCCCGAAGCCATGCAGGCGACGGCGCTCCAGATCGGGGCCCGCCAGGAATCCCCGCTGGACACAGTGGAGGCCAAGGAGCTCGGCGGGGCGATCGAGGCCGCCATCGGCCGCCTGCGGCCCGAGTACCGCTCCTGCATTCTGCTCCGCCACGTCGAGGGCCGGGCCTACGAGGAAATCGCCGAGATCCTGGATCTGCCGCTCGGCACCGTGAAGACCTATATCCACCGCGCCCGCAACGAGCTGCGGCTGGCGCTGGCGCACCTCAAGGAATGAAACCTTCCCCGAACCCCGACCGTAGGAGGGTCCACTTATGACCCAGGCACCCGGGCCTCATCTCTCGCCGGACGATATCGATCGCTGGCTCGACGGCACCCTCCCTCCGGGGCGCGCCAACCATCTCGACGCCTGCCACCAGTGCCTCGAGCTCGCCCGGGCGGAGCGGGAGATGGCGGAGCAGATCGCGGCGCTGCCGCTCATGTCGCCCGCCCCGGACTTCGCCGACCGGGTCATGGTCGCCGTCAAGGTCGCGGATCCGTTCGCCATCCACTCGCTCGACGCCGCACGCCGCAGGCTCTTCGGCTCCCGCCGCGCCCTCGCGGTGGCCGCCACCCTCACCGTGCTCCTCCTCGGCTCCATGGCCGGCAGCATCGCCTGGACCCTCGGCAACCAGGACACCCTGGCGTCCATCGGCTCGTGGCTGCTGGCCCAGGGCGCGCAGGCGTCCTGGCTGGCCCTGCGAGGCCTCGCCACCACCGTCATCGAGCAGCCCTGGTACGAGGGCGTGAAGGTGCTGGCCGGGAATCCGGCGCGGCTGGCGCTGGCATCGGCGGTGGCCTCGCTCGCCTACCTGGTCGGGGTGCTCGCCCTCCGCCGCCTCCTGGCTCTTCCGACCCAGCAGGTGGCCCATGCGGGACTTTAACCGGCGCCTGGCCCTCGTCGCGCTGCTGGTGGCTGTACCCGCCGTGGCGCACGCCGAAGCGCGCAGCACGCCCAGCGGCGCCCGGGCCGCGGCCGTGGTGCGGGAGTTCTGGCATCTCGTCTCGGACGTGTCGAGCCTCGGGACCCAGGGGCAGGGTCAGCAGGCCCGCCCACGTCCCCAGGCGATCCCGCCCGCGCCCTCGGGCGGTCCCAGTGTCTCCCTCGACGATGTGAGCGACCCGATGGGGCTGGAGTCCCGGCTGCAGGAGGCGATCGGCGACGACCCAGACGAGCTCCGCCTCACCGTGCCGGGCGGCACGGCCCGGCAGGGCGACTTCAGCATCGGCTCGAACGAGGTCGTGCAGGGCCCGCTGCTCGTGGTCCGGG
>DASUSR010000394.1:0-10657 GCA_036375015.1 Gemmatimonadales bacterium | reverse complement strand
GCCCTACCGCCTGTTCACCTCGAGGTCGGAGTATCGTCTGTTGCTGCGCCAGGACAATGCGCTCCGCCGGCTCCTACCCTTGGCGGAGCGTGTGGGACTGCTGCGGGAGGCGGAGCTTCGACGGGCGATTGAGCGTCTGGGGCGGGAGGACCGGGTACTCGCTCAGGCGGAGCAGGCGGTCCTGAGCCCGACTGAGGCGAATCCCGTGCTCGGGGCGGCCGGATCGACCCCGGTGACCGCCCCTGCCAGGGTTTCTGAGTTGGCGCGCCGGCCTGGCGTTCCGACCGTCGAGCTCCTGCGTGCGGCCGGTGTGGAGGTCAGCGGTGAGGACTGCGACTGGGCCGACATCGAGCTCAAGTACTCCGGCTACATGGGGAGGGAGCGCGAGTCCGCCGCCCGGCTTAGCGCCATGGATCAGGTCACCCTGCCCGCCGACATGCAATATCTGGCGCTGAGCGCGCTGTCCTACGAAGCCCGGGAGAAGCTGCACCGAATTCAGCCGGCCTCGTTGGGTCAGGCCGGGCGGATCCCCGGGGTGTCTCCCAGTGACCTCCAGTGTCTCGTTGTCGAACTAGTGAAGCGAAGGCGGGGGCAGTAGGGCAGTAGCGAGCGCCAGTGCTACGTGTTTCACGTGAAACAACGCTACGTAACCGAGAGCCTCCTTTCGGCCGGCCTTACTAGTTTTCTGATCGGGGCATCGGCTCGATCAGCCCGGTAGAACAATCGCCCGCAGAGAACCGTCCCCACCCTTCGACCCGCCCGCACGCCGAACTCGAAGTACGGTGTGGATGCCGAAGTGCATCTGTTGCCCGGGACTTTGCGCGAGGAGTGCGAGGAGTGCCGCCGGGCCACCTGGCCTGCTGGGATAGCATGAGGCAGCATCGCACCTGGATTCGTGGGAAAACAGCACTCAACAGCCGGGGCGCGTTTGCAGCCAACAACGTGGGACCCGGGCGTCCCCTTCGCGTGCGGCCGGCATGGAACGCGAGCCGGCGCCCAGCCCAGCTGAGGGAGGACCCGCCCATCACTTCAGCGCTTGATGTCGTGGTCTGCTTGTACCCGAGGCCATGCGTCCACGCTCGGTGGGCGTCGCCACAGTTCCCACAGCCCTGGTGGGCTGGAAGTACCTCATTCAGGGGCGCCCCCACCAGCTACGCAGACCGAGTGGGCCACAATTGGCAATTGACCGCGTGACTGTCCGGGCCCCGCTCTTTCAGGCTCGAATCAGACCCGCTGCCTCGTTGCGCCAGCTGGTGCTCCACCGCTGACTGGCATCAGGCGCGGGGGATGCGACTCTGATCCTTTCGACCCTGCCCATCGCCCATAACCGGAATTCTGGTCTAATCGGAGATCCGTCGGGCCGAGCGAAGAATCGTGGTCTGAGCGCCGTATCGGCAGAGCTGTTCTCCGCACCTTGCCTTCGGAGGTGTTCCCCAGGCGGCGGAGCTGTCAGAGGGGCCCCAGGGCTCGTAGGGCGGATCGGCCAGGGTGTATCCCGGGGAGGGCGCTCGAGGTCCTGACGCAACAAACGCGCGGGGGACCGGCCCTCAAGACCCCGTGTGCAACCCCATGAAAGGCAATAGATTGTTGCTGAGTTTACCCTCGGTTGCATCACCGCAGTAAGATGTATGCTTAGGTGTTTCACGCGAAACACGCTTCCGTTGGAGTGGCACCTGACTTTATATTGGAAGCTGTAGTCTCCAGTAGCCGCACCCCCGGAAAATCCGCGACTCGTTACACGTTGTAAGTTGTTGTCCTGCAACATATTACAACAGAAGGCCGTGCATGGCCCATATCATCGCGATCGCCAATCAGAAAGGCGGGGTCGGTAAGACCACGACCGCCGTCAACCTCGCCGCCTCACTCGCGATCGCCGAGCGGCGCACCCTCCTGCTCGACGCCGACCCGCAGGGGAACGCCACCAGCGGCGTCGGGATCGCCAAGCACGAGCTCGAGCTCTCGCTCTACGACGCGCTGGTGGATGATCGCCCCGCGCGCGACGTGCTCCTCCCCGTACCGGGTCTGCCCTATCTCTCCGTGCTGCCCGCGACCCAGGACCTGGTCGGTGCCGAGCTGCAGCTGGTGGACCGCGAGGGGCGGGAGGGAGCGCTGCGCCGGGTGATCGACCAGCTCGCCGGCGACTTCGACTACGTGGTCGTGGACTGCCCGCCCTCGCTCGGCCTGCTCACGCTCAACGTGCTCGCCGCCGCCAACGCCGTGCTGATCCCCATCCAGTGCGAGTATTACGGCCTCGAGGGAATCTCCCAACTCCTCAATACCATCCGACTGGTGCAGCAGAACTTCAATCCCGGCCTCGCGATCAGCGGCGTATTGCTCACGATGTACGACGCCCGCCTCAACCTCTGCCGCCAGGTGGCAGAGGATGCGAAAGAGTATTTCGGCGCCAAGATGTTCATCACCGCGATCCCGCGTAACGTGCGGCTCGCCGAGGCGCCGAGCTTCGGCAAGCCGATCCTCCTGTACGACGTGCAGTCGGTCGGCGCGAAGAGTTACATCGCGGTGGCGCAGGAGCTCCTGCGGCGCCTCGAGGTCGGCGCTCCCAGCGAGCCCCTCCCGCCCGCGCCGCTGCCCGAGGTCACCACATGAGCGAGACCAAACGGCTGGGCCGCGGACTCGAGGCGCTGCTGGGCCCGGTGACGCGGGAACAGGCGGAGGCGGCGGGCGCCCTGCGCGAGCTGCCCATGGCGAGCGTGCGGCCGAACCCGTTCCAGCCTCGCAGCCACATCGACGAGACCGCCCTCGCGGAGCTCGCAGCATCCATCGAAGCGTCGGGCCTGCTCCAGCCCGTGGTGGTGCGCCCACGGAACGGCGGCTACGAGCTCATCGCGGGCGAACGCCGCTGGCGTGCAGTCGAGCGGTTGGGCTGGGTCCGGATCCCGGCGGTGGTGAAGGAGGTCGACGACCAGACGCTGCTCACCCTCGCGCTGATCGAGAACCTGCAGCGCCACGACCTCTCGCCCATCGACGAGGCGGCAGGGTATCGCCGGCTGGGCGAGGAGTTCCGGCTGGCGCAGAGCGAGATCGCGCGCCTGGTGGGACGCAACCGGTCCACCGTCGCGAACCTGCTGCGCCTCCTCCAGCTTCCGGAGGAGGTGCAGGGTATGCTGCACCGGCGGGAGCTCTCCGAGGGCCACGCGCGCGCGCTGCTCGCCGTCGCCGATCCCGAGCGGATGCTGCAGCTCGCGCGCGACGCGGTGAGCAACGGCTGGTCGGTGCGAGCGATCGAATCGCTGGTGAGCGGCGGCCCGCGCCGGGGCGATGCGCAGGGCCGACCCGGCGGCCGCAAGGCCCCCCGCGGACCGCAGTCGGCCGACGTGAAACGGGTCGAGGACGCGCTCCGCAAGCGGCTCGGGACCGACGTGCGGGTCACGGCCCGCCGGCGCGGGCGCGGGTTCCTCACCATCAGCTACTACTCCAACGACGACCTCGCCCGGCTCCTCGAGTTGATCACCGGCGCCCCGTTCGAGGGATGAAGGCGGGTCGCGGCGTCACCGTCGTCATCCAGCGCGACGGTGCCACCCGGTCGCGGACGGTGCGCCTGCCGGTCTGGACCCTCCGGCTGGGCGCCCTCGCCGGCTCGGTCTTCCTGATCGCCCTTGGCCTCGTCGCCGTGCTCTACCTGCCGATCGTGCGCGCGGCCGCCCGGGTGCCCGGACTCGAGCGCCAGGTCGCCCGCCTCCAGGCCGACAACGCCAAGGTCCGCCAGCTCTCCGCCGCACTCGACAGTGTCGAGCTGCGCTACGCGCAGGTCAGGAGCATGATCGGCGCCGACATCGTCCGTGACCCGCTCGCCTTCGCGGCCCCGCTCCCCCTGGCGCCGGCGATCGTCGCCCGTGTCCCCGGCGAGTCCGTGGCGCCGGCGGCAGGCGCCGGGGCGCCGCGGAGCTGGCCGCTCGACGAGCCCGGCTACGTCACCCGTGGCCAGGTGGGTGCCGGCGGCGGGGACGAGGCCCACCCCGGTCTCGACATCGCCGTTCCGGTCGGCACCCTGGTTCGCGCGTCGGGGGGCGCGACCGTGAACCAAGTGGGCGAGGATCCGGAGTACGGCTATTTCGTGCTCCTGGAGCACTCCGACGGATATCAGTCCATGTACGGCCACCTTTCTCGCATCATCGTGACAGCAGGGAGCACCGTGCAGCGAGGTGAGGTCATCGGGCTCAGCGGCAACACCGGGCGGTCCACCGCCCCGCACCTCCACTTCGAGATTCGGCAGGGTGGCACCGCGCTGGATCCACGAACCATGGTCAAACAGGGGGTTTGATGGGGATCTTCTCCAATCCGGCGCGGGACGAGCAGGGCAACGAGCTCAAGCGCCGCCGCAGTGACCAGATACCGTTCTCGATCATCGCGAGCGATATGACCGTCATCGGCGACCTCGAGACGGAAGGCGTGGTGAGGATCGAGGGCCGAGTGAAGGGGGCGGTGCGGGTCGGCGCGCAGGTGCTGGTCGCGGCCGGGGCGGTAATCGAGGGCGATCTGCATACGCAGGAAGCGGTTATCGCCGGGCAGGTGAGCGGCGGCATCCACGCGAAGGACCGGGTGGAGCTGCAGGCCACCGCCGTCGTGGCCGGCGATATCCTGACCCCGCGGATCGCGATCGTGGAGGGAGCCCGAGTGAGCGGCGAGGTGAAGATGGACATGGCGGGCAACGCGCCCGCAACCCTGGCGGATTCCCACAGAGGTTGAAAATTCACCTAAGTCTGTGGAAACATGGGCTTTTTGGCGCGAGGCCGTCCTCCGGGACGGTCGGACTGTCGAGCAAGTGGCGCCGTGGTGTCGTATTGCTGTGTCTTATCGCGTGCTCCCGCACCCCTCCGCAGTCCGGGGTCCGGGTCGGGCTCATCACCCCGGGGTCGGTGGCGGACGCCGCCTGGAACTCCGGCGCCTACCAGGGCCTCGAACAGATCCGCGACTCCCTCGGTGTCGCGGTGAGCCATGTGGAGGCCCGAACACCCGCCGAGCAGGAGGAGGCGCTCCGAGCCTATGCCGCGCAGGGGTACGACCTGGTCTTTGCCCACGGGTTCGAGTTCCAGGACATGGCGGAGCGGGTGTCCCTCGAGAACCCAGGAACATTCTTCATCGTCACCTCGGGCCGGCGCGTGCAGGGAAACGTCGCCCCGCTCATCTTCCGCCTGGAGGAGGCGAGTTACCTGGCGGGCATGGCCGCCGGCGGCCTCACCAAGCGCGGGATCATCGGCTTTGTGGGCGGGATCGAGCTGCCGCCGATCGAGGCGGCCTACCAGGGGTGGGTGAACGGCGCGCGGGCGGTGAACCCCGGGATCGAGAGCCGCAAGATCTACCTCAACAGCTTCGACGACGCCGCGGCCGGACGGGAGGCCGCGTTGGCGCTGATGCGGATCGGCGCCGACATGTTCCACCACAATGCGGATGCCGCAGCGCTGGGGTTGTTCCAGGCGGCCAAGGAGCAGCCGGGGGTGTACGTCTTCGGCGCCAACGCGGACCAGTCGAAGCTCGCTCCCGACCGGGTGGTCGGCAGCGCGATCATCGACCTGCCCCGCGCGTTCCTTCTCGTCGCCCGCGAGGTGCAGGCCGGGACCTACCGGCCCGAAGTCGAGGCGTTCGGCCTGTCGAGCGGCGTCGTTCGCTACGACCCGAACCCCGGCCTCGGGAGTCTCGTGCCCGCGGAGCTGAGCGCCCGGATGCAGGCGGCGGCCGACTCCATAGCGGCGGGAACGCTGCTCGCCGCGCCGCGCCCGGCTTCCATGCAGGCCGGCCTGCCCGCAGCGGCGCCCGCGGCGACGGGACTGATGTGAGCCCCCGACACGTGCGCCCCGGCCGCTCGAGCTGAGCGATGGCCCGGGTTCCCCTCGCCGATCTGGTCGCATACCTCGACGACTACCTGCGGGTGCGCGAGGTGCCCGACGAGCGCAATGCGGTGAACGGTCTCCAGGTGGAGAACAGCGGCACGGTCGGCAGCATCGTCGCGGCGGTGGACGCCTCGCAGGCCACGATCGCCCGAGTGGCCGCGGAGGCGCCCGGGCCCGACGGGGATGAGCCCCCGCCGCTCCTCCTGGTTCACCACGGGCTTCTCTGGGACGGGAACGTTCCGGTCGTCGGTCGGCGCTATCGCCGCCTGGCCGCGCTGCTCGAGCACGACATCGCGCTGTACGCCGCGCACATTCCCCTCGACCTGCATCCCGAGGTCGGCAACAACGTGGTCCTCGCCGAACGCCTCGGGCTGGAGGTTCAGGGATGGTTCGGCGCCTACCGGGGCACGGCCCTCGGGGTCTGGGGCCGGGCGCCCCAGCGCTGGGGCACCCGCGACGCGCTGCTCGCCGAGGTGGACCGGGCACTGGGCACCTTCACGCCGGGCGCCCGGCTGATTCCCGGTGGGCCGGAGCGGGTCGCCCGGGTCGGCATCATCACGGGCGGCGCCGGCAGCATGATCGCCGCCGCGCGAGACGCCGGGCTCGACACCTATATCACCGGCGAGGGGCCGCACCACACCTACTTCGACGCGATGGAGTGGGGCATCAACGTGATCTATGCGGGGCACTATGCCACCGAGACGCTCGGCGTTCAGGCCCTTGCGTCGCACCTCGCCGACCGCTTCGACCTCGACTGGGAGTTCCACGACCACCCCACCGGCCTGTGACCGCTCCGCCGGCCCTCGAGCTGCTCGACGTCCACAAACGGTTCGGCTCCGTGCAGGCCCTGCATGGGGCCGATTTCTCGCTCATGGGGGGCGAGGTGCACGCCCTCCTCGGCGAGAACGGCGCGGGCAAGACCACCCTCATGCACGTGGCGTACGGTCTGGTGCGGCCCGACAGGGGGGAGATCAGGACCGGCGGAGTCGTCCGGCGCGTGCATTCCCCCAGGGATGCGCGCGCGCTGGGCATCGGGATGGTGCATCAGCACTTCACCGCCGTTCCCGCGCTCAGCGTGGCGGAGAACGTCGCGCTCGCCGCCGGCTGGCCGGTCGCCCCGGGACCCCTCGGCCGCCGGGTGCGGGCGCTGTGCGAGCGGGTGGGACTGCCCCTGGAGCCGGATGAGCGAGCGGGCCGCCTCGGTGTGGCGCTCAAGCAGCGGCTCGAGATCGTCAAGGCGCTGGCGGCGGATGCGCGCGTGCTGCTGCTGGACGAGCCCACCGCGGTGCTCGCCCCGGCCGAGGTGGCGGATCTGCTCCGGATGGTGCGGCACTTCACCGAGGGTGGCGGCGCGGCCGTACTGATCACGCACAAGTTGGCCGAGGCGCGCGCCTGGGCCGATCGGATCACGGTGCTTCGGCGCGGCGAGGTGGTGCTTCGGGGAACACCTCAGCGGCTCGACACGGCCGATCTTGCCGCTGCGATGCTGGGCGCGGATCCGGCGCCCCGCGCGCCGGCCGGGACCGCCGGGGCACTGATCGAGGACTCGGCGAGCCCGGTGCTCGTCCAGCTGCAGGGCCTGGAGGTGCCGCGCGAGAGCGGGCATGGCATTGCCCTGCGTGCGGACTCGCTCGAGGTCCGGGCGGGCGAGATCGTCGGGCTGGCCGCGGTGGAAGGGAACGGCCAGCGCGAGCTCCTGCGCGCGGTCGCGGGAAGGCTCCGGGCGCTCCGCGGCCGGCTCGAGGTGGCCGCTCCGGTCGGCTTCATACCAGAGGACCGCAGTACCGAGGGACTCATCCCCGAGCTCTCGCTCACCGAGAACGTCGCGCTTGGCTCCGGACCGGGCGACCCGTGGGTCCGCGGCCGGCGTCTCGACTGGGCGCGGGCCCGTGCGTACACCAGCGACCTGCTGGCGCGGTACGGCGTGGTCGCGCCGGGACCGGACGCACCCGCCGCGGTGTTGAGCGGCGGCAACCAGCAGCGGCTCGTGCTCGCGCGCGAGCTCGCCCGCCGCCCGGCGGTGGTGGTGGCGGAGAACCCGACCCGTGGTCTCGATCTCCGAGCCGCGGCCGACATACATGACCGGTTGCGACGGGCCGCCGCCGACGGGGCCGCGGTGCTCTTTCACTCCGGCGATCTGGACGAGACGCTCGCCCTGGCGAATCGGGTGGTGGTGGTCACACGCGGCAGGCTGCTCGAGGCGCCGGCCGGGACGTCGCGCGCCGAGGTGGGCGCGCTGATGCTGGCGGTCGTGTAGCGACGTGGGGCGCCTGTGGGGGTGGGCGATGGCCGTGGCGGCCGTGCTGCTCGGCCTCCTCGCGCTCGCGGTCGGCCTGCGACTGGCCGGCTACGACGCGGGCGCCGCGCTGGCCGCCCTGTGGCGGGGGTCCTTCGGCGGATGGTACGCCATCACGTCCGCAACGCTGGTGCGCGCCGTCCCGCTCACCGTCATCGGGCTCGGGATCGCGCTCGCCTTTCGGGCGGGCGCGTTCAACATCGGTGCCGAAGGTCAGTTCTACGCGGGCGCCATCGCGGCGACCTGGATCGGATTGCGCGTCGCGACGCTCCCCCCGCCCCTCGCGGTGGCCGCGACCACGGCCGGCGCGGCGGTGGCCGGCGCTCTCTGGGTAGGGCTGCCGGTGCTGCTCCGGCTGCGCTACGGCGTGACGGAGGTGATCAGCACCCTGGTGCTCAACTTCGTCGCGGAAGCACTGGTGAGCCTCATGGTCCAGGGACCGCTCCAGGAGGCGCAGGGCATCTATCCGCAGAGCGACATGATCGCCCCGGCCGCGCGGCTGCCGCTCCTGCCCGGCACGAGGTTGCACGCCGGCCTCCCGATCGCGCTGGTCGGTGCGGTGGGGCTCTGGTACCTCTTCACCCGCACCCTCTGGGGCTTTCGGCTGCGCGCGGTCGGTGCGGGACCGCGCGCCGCGCGGATCAGCGGCCGGATCGACGCCGAGCGAGTGGCGGCGGCCGCGCTGCTCGGTTCGGGCGCCATCGCCGGGCTCGCGGGCGGCATCGAGGTGACGGGCGTCTCCTACGCGCTCTTCCAGAATCTCTCGCCGGGGTACGGCTTCACCGCCATCGCGGTGGCCCTGCTCGCCCGGCTGCACCCGCGGGGGGTCGTCGCGGCCGGCGTGCTGTTCGGCGCGCTGGAGGCCGGGGCCGGCGCCATGCAGCGCGACGCGGGGGTGCCGGCGGTGGCGGTGTACCTGGTCGAGGCCGTCGTGATCCTAGTGGCGATCCTTGCCGCGCGCGGCCACCGCGGTGGAGCAGAGGAGCTCGCGTGACCGAGCTGATCGTGCTGGCGGGCGGCTTTCTGGCCGCGGCGGTGCGGGTGGCGACGCCGCTGCTCCTGGCCGCAACCGGGGAGACGATCGCGGAGCGCGCCGGCGTGCTCAATCTAGGGCTCGAAGGCATGATGCTGGCCGGTGCGCTGGCGGCGACACTCGGAGCGACCGCGGGAGGACCCTGGGCCGGAGTGGCGGCGGCGGTGGCCGCGGGCATGCTCCTGGCCCTGCTGTTCGCCGCCGTAGCCGTCGGCGCCCGGGCCAACCAGATCATCGCGGGCACCGCCATCAGCCTGGGCGCGATCGGGCTCACGGGCATGGTGTACCGCCAGGCCTACGGTGTAGCCGGCGCCGGTCTCGACGTGCCCACGCTGGCCGCTCTGTCGGTGCCGGTCCTGTCCGACATCCCGCTGGTCGGACCCGGCTTCTTCCGGCAGCCGGCTCCCACCTACATGGCGCTGGCCGCGCTGCCGCTGGTCTGGTGGCTGTTGTTCCGCACCCGGGCGGGCCTGGCGCTCCGGGCCACCGGCGAGTCCGCGCGGCTGGCTCGTGCGGCCGGCGTCCGACCCCGGCTGGTGCGCACGCTCGCCACCGTGGCCGGAGGAGGGTTCGCCGGGTTGGCCGGGGCGACCCTGGTGCTGGCGCAGGTGGGGACCTTCGCCGAGCGGATGACGGCGGGGCGGGGCTACGTCGCCATCGCGATCGTCGTGCTCGGGCGCTGGCACCCGGTGGGAGTGGCGGTGGCTTCGCTGCTCTTCGGTGCCGCGACGGCGCTCCAGTACCTGTTCCAGACGCTGGGGCTCGAGGTGCCGTACCAGCTCTTCCTGATGCTGCCCTACGCGCTCACGCTGCTCGCACTGGCGGGGGCGGTCGGACGGGTGCGGGCGCCGGCGGATCTCGCGAGGGACTGATCGGTGGCGCGGTCAGGAGATCCCGGCTCGGCGCTGCAGCCAGCGCACGTAGCCGATGATCTGCTCCACCTCGGGCTCCGTCAGCCCCTCCACCGGTGGCATAGGACCGTAGCCCCAGTGGTGGGCCTGCACGCCGAACTCCACGGCGCGCCGAAACGCGGCGTCGGCATGGTGATTGGGCACATAGTAGACGTGCACCAGCGGCGGGCCCAGGTCGGTCCCGGCGGCCAGCGACCCGTGGCACCGGGCACAGCCGGCGTTGAACATCCGCTCGCCCGCCGCGTGCTCCGCGGGCACCGGTCCGGGATCGTACTGGACCGGCCGGGCACGGTCACCGCACCCGGAGAGGAGGGTCGCCGCGGCGATGGCCGACGCGAAGCGACCGATCAACTCCCGCCCGCCCGGAGCGCATCGCGTGCCTCCACGATCATCCGGCGCACCGTCTCCTTGAGCTCCGGAGCCTGCTCGAGTGTGAGCCCCGCGGTCTCCACCGGCTCCAGCACCCGTACCGTGGCCGAGGAACGGCCGAAGCGCCAATCGTGTTTGGGCAGAGCGGGCCCGGTGCCGGAGACCGCCAGCGGCAGGATGGGTACGCCTGCCTCGATCG
>DASUSR010000393.1:0-6976 GCA_036375015.1 Gemmatimonadales bacterium | reverse complement strand
TGACGGCGCCGGTGGCCGCCCCTTCCGCCGCTTTCGCCCCGCTGCTTTCCACCAGGTCGCGCTGCTCGGACTCGTCCTGCATGGCGACGCCGATGCGCTCATCGGGGAAGCCCGAGTCCAGGAGGTCCCGAATGGCTGCCTCCGCCTGGGCTCGGCTGCCGAACATCCCCACGACGGTCCGGCCAGTGGTCTCGACCTCGGTCATGCGATGCCCCTTCCTGAGTGCCGCGGCGCGCCAGGCGGCGCCGCCCGCCGAGCCATCCGGCGGGCGGCTGCGTCCCGGTCAGACCGTCAGTCTGCGCTCGGGCCCGGCGTAGGCACGATCGCGCTTGCGGCGCCGCTCGCGGCCCTGATAGCCGGCGCGGTTCCCCGCGGCGTGGATGGTCGCGTCGCCCTCGGTGTCGATCTTCGCCTCCTCGCGCCGCACCGTGTCGGAGACGCGCTGAGTCTCGTCGATCCGCCGCTTGCCGACCTCGATCTCCTCGCGCACCCGGGTGCGCTTGCTGACGTCGACCTCCTCCTCGGTGAGCGGGACACGGATCTCCTCGCTCCCCCCGATGCCCGCGCCGCTGGCCTCGCGCCCGGCGACCGGCCGCCGCTCGATCACGACCTCCTCACGGGAGACCGGGACCTCGATGTTCTTCTGCTCGGTGACGACTTCCTTGCGGACCCGCACCTCCCCGGCCTGCACCTTCCGCTTCTCGATGTCCAGCTCCTCCTCGCGGAGCTCGAGGCGCTCCTGATCCACCGGCCCCGCGGATCGGCCGAGCTCGACCCCTTCGAACCGCGAGATGCCGGACGGGCCCAGGTCGGCCCCGTGCTCCCGCAGGATCGCCGCGGCCTCGGCGACGCGGTGGTCGCTGTTCACCGTCACGAGGATGCCGCCGGACCGGATCCCCTGATCGAAATGCTGGGCGTCCTCCTCCGGCACGCCGAGGCCCATGAGCGCCCCGATGAGCCCACCGGTCGCCGCGCCGATCCCGGCCCCGGTGACCGTCGAGGCTAACACGCCTCCAACCACGATGGGGCCGACGCCGGGAATCAGCAGCGAGCCGAGCAGGCCGACCAACCCGCCCACGATCCCGCCGCTCACCGCGCCCTTGGCCGCGCCCTCGGCCGCCTGGCTGCCGGTCTCGTCGATCAGGTTCTGCTGTTCGTCGCGATTCTGCATGGCCACGCCGATCTGCTCTTCGGAGAAGCCGGCTGCCTTGAGATCGCGGATGGCCTGCTCCGCATGTCTGCGCTCGGTGAACAGACCGACCACGGTCCGGGGGGTCTCGCTGCGTGCTGTCATGAGTGAACTCTCCAGCTGTATGTCGGAACGGGTCGCGTCAAGGACGCGACCGTCGATTAGCGGCCCGCAAGATAGGTCTATGGGCGGGTTGAATAGGTGATCGCGGTCACCCCCCAGCGTCGCCGGAAGGCTAGGCGGCGATGTCGGTGCCGGCGAAATCGTCCGCGGGTGAGCGCCCGCGGCGGGTGTAGCACTCGAAGAAGGCGCGTGCCTGCTCGAGGTCGGAGGGATGCAGATACGCCGGCCCAAGGGCCCGGCAGCCCGCGAGCGCGATCTCGACGAGATCGATCGCCGTTCGGGCGATCGTGGAATCATGCAGCCCGCACCGGCCGGCACGCTCCAGCAGACCGGGGTCGGGAGGGCCGAGCAGGTCGGCGGCCGCGCGGAGCGCGCCGGGGTCGTAGGTGATGCCGGTCGCGAGCGCGATCGGGGCGGCGTACCATCGCGGCGGCACCGTGTCGGCGGAGCGCAGTTCGAGGTGCCCCCGGGGACGCACCTCGGGAAAGAGGGTGCTCAGATGCTCCCGCCACTCCTCCAGGGTGGGCTGCGCCGCCGCGAGCCAGTGGGCGAAGGGGAGGTGGCGCCCTTCCACCTGGGGCAGGAGCATGGCCGGGGCGGCCAGGGCGAAATCGAGATACGCCTCGACCGGATTGGCCGGGGCCCAGGGGATCCCGGTGCGCGCCGGATCCAGCGCCCGCCACACCACGGCGCGGGTGCTCCGGCAGCCGGTCGGCTGCCCCGCGTGCACCGGTGAGTTGGCGAAGATAGCGGTCACATAGGGCGCGGCGGCGTTGAGCACCCGCCACCGGAGGGCCGGTTCGTCGTCGAGGTCGAGCGTGATCTGGAAGGCCGCGGTCTGCCGCATCATGAGAGAGCCGAACGGCCCCCGGGTGGCCAGGTACTCCGCCATGCGCTCGTAACGCTTGAGCCGGAGCAGCATCGGGGTGCGCTCCACCGGGTTGAAGGGATCGATGCCCACCGCGAGCAGCTCGATCCCTTCGGCGGCGGCGGCCGAGCACAGCGGAGGCACCGTGGTCCGCAGGTCGGCGAGCAGCGCGCTGGCCGTGCGGCAGGGAGGCGAGCTGTACTCGATCTGCCCGCCGGGCTCGTAGCTCACCGTCCCGCCGCCCGGCAACTCGAAGCAGGGGGCGCCCTTCGCGGTCCGGGTCTCCCGCCACCCCTGGCGGGCGCCGAAGCGGCGCAGGAGCGGCAGGGTACCCGGGACGCCCCCGGGCTCGATGGGGCATCGCCGCCCCGTCCCGCTCTCCACCGGGATCAGCTCGACCTCGGCTCCCACCCGGCGCGGCGTGAGCGTGGCGCGCGCCGGCGCGCGGAAGGCCGATTCCGCGAGGTCGGCCGCGAGCGCGGCACGGGTGAGCCGGGTGAGGCTCACACCGGGGCCCCGACCGCCAGCGCGAACAAGCCGTCGGGATCGGTGCGCCAGGACTCGACGCGCAGCCCCGCCGAGTGGAAGAGCGTGGCCACGCTCTCCCGGTCGTGCTTGCAGCTGATCTCGGTGCGGAGGGACTCTCCGCGCTCGAAGGAGATCACGCCGACCCCGGGGATGCGCACCAACTGGGGCCGCACCGACACGAGGTGCATCTCGATCCGGTGCGCCACCGGATCGTAGAATGCGCGGTGCTCGAACTCCTCCGGATCGAAGTCGGCGCCCAGCTCCCGATTGAGCACCAGGAGCATGTTGCGGTTGAACTGCGCCGTTACCCCCCGGCTGTCGTTGTAGGCCGCCTCGATCAGGGCGACGTCCTTCCGGAGATCGGCGCCGAGCAGGAACCGGTCGCCCGGCCCCATGGCCGCACGCACCCGGCGAAGAAGCCGGATCGCCGCGCCGGGGTAGAAGTTGCCGATGGTGCTGCCGAGGAAGGCGAAGAGCACCGGGTGGGCCAGCCGGCGCGGCAGCGCGAGCTCCTCGCCGATGTCGGCGACGGCGGGCTCCACCGCGAGACCGGGATATTCGCGCCGCAACCGCGCCGCGGTGCGGCTCAGGAAGGTGGCGCTCACGTCGATCGGCACGTAGAGCTCGGCGGTGCCGGCCGCGCGCATCGCGTCGAGGATCACCCGGGTCTTCTCCGCGCTGCCGGCACCGAGCTCCACCAGGGTCCTGGTTCCGAGCCGCGCCACCAGTCCCGGCATCCAGGCCTGCAGGATGGCCCGCTCCGCCCGGGTGGGGTAGTACTCGGGCAGCCGGGTGCTCTCCTCGAACAGCTCCGAGCCGCGGTGGTCGTAGAAGTACTTGGGCGAGAGCTCCTTCTGGAGCGCCGCCAGCCCTTCGGCCACCTCGGCGAGCATCCGGGAATCGGCAATCGTCGTCGCTGCACGAGGCTCACTCATCGCGGGCGCACCTGAAGCCGCTGAAGATCTGGCGGCGGATGGGGTAGTCCCAGTTGCGGAAGGTGTTGCGCACCACCCCCGGGCGGGTGGCCCACGAGCCACCGCGGAGCACCTTGTACTCGCTGCCGAAGAAAACCTCGGAGTACTCCTGGTAGGGAAAGCTCTCGAACCCGGGCCAGGGCCCGAAGTCGCTGGCGGTCCACTCCCACACGTCGCCGATCATCCCGGAGCAGCCGAGGGCCGACACGTTTCGCGGGTAGGCCCCCACCGGCGCAGTGCCGAAACCCAGCTGGTCGAGGTTGGCGTGCTCGCGCGTGGGCGGGGCCTCGCCCCACGGATACGTCCGCGCGACACCGGTGTCCGGGTCCCAGGAGGCGGCGACCTCCCACTCGATCTCGGTCGGCAGCCGCTTGCCCGCGAAGCGGGCGTACGCCTCGGCCTCGTACCAGGAGACGTGGCAGACCGGGTGCGCCGGCTCCACGGGCGCCACCCGATCCATGGTGCGGGTGACCCAGGCGCCGTCGCGCCGCTCCCAGTACTTGGGCGCCTTCACGTCCGACTCAGCGAGCCAGCGCCGGCCGGCCGCCGACCACAGTTCCGGAATCTCGTAGCCGCCTGCCTCCATGAAGCCGAGATACTCGCCGTTGGTCACGGGGTCCACATCAATGAGAAACGGTGCGACCTCGACCGCGTGACGGGGCCGCTCGTTGTCGTACGCCGCGGAGCGGTCATCGGTGCCGATCGTGACCGTACCGCCCGGGAACCGCACCATCTTCCCGGCGCCCGGCGGCCGGAGCGGGCCCGGCAGGGGGACGCGGCCCGGCGGCGAGTAGGGGCGGCCCTGCTTGAGCTGCAGCGTCTGGAGGATGGTCTCGTTGTGCTGGTATTCGTGCTGCAGCACCATCCGGTATACGTAGCCCTCGCGGAGCAGCGGATGGTCCGCGCGCGGGTCCAGCCCATCGAGCCGGGCGAGCACACGGCCACGGATCTCGTCGAGGACCGCGCGGACCTGGGCCATGCCGGGCAGCGGCAGCCCGGCTCGCGTGCTGCGGGGATGCTCGAAGGGATTGTACATCCCGGGCATCTCCACGAACTCGATCGGGCCGTCGAGGTTCCGGGTGAGCCAGAGCTCCTCGAAGTGGGCGATGTGCCCCAGGTCCCAGAGGATGGGGCTCATCAGGGGGTCGTGCTGCATCCGCAGCTCGGCATCGCTGAGCGGCGTCACCAGCAGCAGCGTGCGGGCGCGGGCCTCCCGGAGCTCCTCGCGGAGCGTCCGCACATCGATGGCGCCGGGAGCGGCGGCTGTCGTCATCGGGGCTCCTCGAGCGACGAGAACAGGGTGTTCAGCGACTCCGCCAGCGTGGGATGGGCGAAGACGGCGTCCCGCAGCCTATCATACGGCAGATCGCCCATCATGGCGAGTTGCAGCATAGCCATCAGCTCGCCCCCCTCGATCCCGAGCACGGCGGCGCCGAGAATCCTGCCGCTTTCCGGATCCACCAGCGCCTTCATCACTCCTCGGGACTCGTCCATCTCGAGCGCGCGCGCGACCGACGTCATGGGTATCCGCGCCACCCGGTAGCGGCGTCCCTGTCGCCGGGCGTCGCGCTCGCTCAATCCGATGCGCCCGAGCTGCGGGTCGGTGAAGACCGTGTAGGGCACCAACCGTCCTTTCGTGGATGCGTCGCCGCCCTGCAGCAGGTTGGCGCGAATGATCCGGTAGTCGTCGTAGCTGATGTGGGTGAACGCGGGGCCGCCCTTCACGTCGCCCAGCGCGAACACCCCGGGCACGCTGGTCTCGAGCCGGTCGTTCACCCTCACGTACCCCTTCGCGTCGGTCTCGATCCCGGCGGCGTCGAGGCCCAGTCGGTCGGTGTTCGGCACCCGGCCCGCCGCCCGCAGCAGGTGGGACCCGGTCAGGGTCTGGTCTCCGGCGGGGGTTCGCACCACCAGCCGGACGCCCCCGTCCGCCGGGCCGGCGCATCGCGCCTCGCTCTCGAGCAGCACGTCGATGCCGTCCTCCCGCAGGAGGCCCAGCACCGCGGCGGCGATGTCCTCGTCCTCCAGCGGCAGGAGCTGACGGCCGCGCTGCACCACGGTCACCCGGCTGCCGAAGCGGCGGAACATCTGGGCGAACTCGAGCCCGATGTAGCCGCCGCCCAGGACCAGGAGGTGGTCGGGCACGCGCTCCAGCTCCATGATGGACGTGCTGTCGAGCGAGCCCACCTGGTCCAGGCCCTCGACGTCGGGGTCGGCGGGACGCCCGCCGGTGTTGATGAACACGTGATCGGCCTCGAGGGTTCGGCCGTTCACGGCCACGCGGCGGGGCCCGGTGAACCGCGCCTCGCCGTAGACCAGCTCGAGCCCCCGGGCGGCCGCCAGCCGGCGCTCGCTGCCGCCGCGGAAGCTCTCGACGATGGCACGCTTCCGGCCGCGGACCCGCCCAAGATCCATCCGCACTGGTCCGGTCTCGAAGCCGTAGTCCGATCCCCGTCGGGCGAGATAGGCCGCCCGGGCGCTCGCGACCATCGTCTTGGTGGGTGTACACCCCTCGTTGATGCAGGTCCCGCCCACGTGGGTCCGCTCGATCAGCACGGTCCGCCGGCCCGCACCGGCGATCGCGACCGAGAGCGGACCTCCGGCCTGACCCGCGCCGATGACGATGGCATCGACCTTCTCCGGAGCTTTCATGCGTGGTCCTCGACCTGGGGAGGCGTACGGCGGATAAACGACAAACGCCGTGAGCGGGCCCCCGGTTCCCCGGCTGAACACACCCTCCCGGGGTTTTCAGCGGTTCTTCATCGGCTCCGGTGTTCTTTGATGAAAGCAGCACCAACCCTGGCCCGCTGGGGAGGAGCCCGCGTCCTGTCGCCCGATCTCGCAGTGCCGGTCCGCCTCGCGCTCGCGGGGCTCGTGGGGCTCGCGGTCGGGATCGAGCGCGAGTGGTCGGGGCACGCCAGCGGACCGCACGCGCGGTTCGCCGGGGTGCGCACCTTCCTGTTGCTCGGCCTGCTCGGCGGGGTGGGCGGCTGGCTCATCTCCGAGGGCCTCGGGTCCATCGCGGCGGTGCTGCTGACCGGGGGCGCCGCGCTGGCGGTGGCAGCCTACGTCATCGCGTCCCGGACCAGCGGCGATCCCGACGGCACGACGGAGGCGGCAGCGCTCCTGGTGCTCGCGGTGGGCGCCCTCTGCGGCATGGGGCAGGGCCGGCTGGGCAGCGGCATCGCGGCGGTCGCCGTGGTGGCGCTGGCGGAGAAGACCCGGATCCAAGGCATGGTGCGCCACATCGGCGAAATCGAGCTGCGGGCGGCGCTGCAGTTCGCCGTGCTTGCG
>DASUSR010000392.1:0-25706 GCA_036375015.1 Gemmatimonadales bacterium | reverse complement strand
GCGTCGGGGGCGAAGTACGTCTCCGCCGGGACCACCTTCTGGTCCAGGGGAGAGCTCGCCACCCTGGAGACCCCGGATGGCTCGCGCCCCGACTGCCGGGGGCGGCCCGCGGCCACGCCGTGGGAGGAAGCGGCGCTGCTCGGCGTCGAGTTCCGCGCGGTGGGTCAGGAGCCCGGGTGGCTGCTCGACATCGACGAAGGCCGGTGGCTCCGCTACGTGGGCGACTACGGCAGCACTCGCGCCTTCGCGCCGGCGCCGCGACGCGACAGCGCCGGCGGCACGGTCACCTACCGCGCACGCAGCGAGGGCCGGGAGCTGACCGTGGAGATCCGCGAGGCACCCTGCCGGGATGTGATGAGCGGCGAGGCCTACAGCCACACGGTCACCGTGCGGCTCGACACCAGCGAGGTGCACGGCTGCGGGCGGCAGCCCGAACTCGGAGCGACCACCGACCGGTACTGGACGCTCACCGAACTCGAGGGCAGGCCCGCGATCGCGGGGGAACCGGGGCGCGAGGCGCATCTGCGGCTCAGCGAGCACGGACAGCGCATGGCCGGGTCGACCGGCTGCAACAGCCTGAGCGGCCAGTACCGGCAGGACGGTGACCGGCTGCGCTTCGGGCCGATCGTCACTACCCTGATGGCGTGCGCCGACACGGCCCTCGCGGCCCAGGAGCGCGAGTTCCTCGGCATGCTCGAGCTGGTGGACCGGAGCGTGGTGGCCGGCGACGAGGTGACGCTCTACGACGGCGACCGCGTCGTGGCCCGGTTCACAGCGGGCCGCCGGGAGTAGCCGGCGCGGGGCACCCCACCCGCGCCCGCGAGGCTCGCCGCCACAGCGAGTCGGGCAGATGGCGCTCGGCCAGCGCCCAGACCCCGTCGGGTCCCTCGAGAACCAGCCGGCGGAGCGGCGCCCGCGTCCCCTCCCGGCTCACCTCTTCCTCCAGCCACAGACCCGCCGGCAGCGCCCCCCACTTCTGCCCGAACGCGCCGTTGCTGAGGTCGGCCGTGAGACTGTCCGCTTCCGCCGAGGACGCACAGGCGAGCGCCGACAGGCGGTCCGCGAAGCGCGGGGCCAGCCTGGCCAGCGCGCCTGCCGCCGCCTCCGACGCTCCTCCTCGCCACCGCTCCGACATGGAGAACCAGGTCCCCATCCCCTCGCCCCAGATTTCGGCAAGGGCGGCGCCGACGGGGGAATCCATGCGGTAGGGATGTACCGCGAGCCACGCCTTCTGCATCAGGTGCACGTACTCGTGCCGGAACAGCCGGTCCATCCGGGCGGGGTTGGCCGGCGACGCGGCGTCGCCGTACACCCGCTGAAGGGCCGAGAGATCGAAGCCGATGGTGATGGGGTCGTGGGTGAAGGCGTCCTCGGCGCCGCGATTGCCGATCACGATCACCGCCTCGGCGGGCGGCGGCACCGGCTCGAACAAGGCGGCGAGCGCCGGGATGTCCCGCTCCCAGCCGTCCCTCCGGGACACGATCAGATCGGCCCAGGCCCGCTCCTCGGCGCTCAGTGGCTTCCGGATCGGCGCGATGGCCGCGTACCGATCAGGGCTGACCCGCCTGCGGATCATGGCGAGCCAACGGTCCGATGCCTCGCCGGCGGGCGTGACGCCCACCTCGATGCGGAGCACTGCGGGCGGCGGAGAGACGGCAGGAGATCCGGCCGCCTGCACGGCCGCGATCAAGAGGAGCGTTTCGAGCATTCCCGGATGACGGTCCGGCGACCTCCGTTGTTTCACAACGCGACGCACGGACCACAAGCCGCTGTTGCCGAAATCCGGCAAGCGGACGCTGCACGGGGGGCCCACGCGCCCATGCAAGCTGATGCAGCATCGCCGGATGCGATGATCCCTCCGCCCCGCGCACGGCGATAGGCCGATGCCGCAAGCACTTCGACGCCGCCTCGCATGCGCGCTGCGCCGCGGGCCGCCGCCCTGCACCCGCGGGGACCAACGCGAGGCCCGCCGACTCCATCGGAACCACACTTGCATGGCTGGCACCCGGCGGCCGACAGGGCTCGCCTCCACCTTCACCATCCGACTGCGATGACCTCACTACCGCTTCACGCTCGGCGGGCCGAACCGCCGCCGATGTGGCCCGGGTTCGTGCCGCTCGGAGCCCAGTGGCGAACCCCGGCGGAGCTGGCCGCGCTTCGCCGCAGGCGCCTGCGTGCGGTGATCACGCGCGCGGCAAGGACGGCCTATTACGCCGAAGCGCTGCGCGAGGCGGGCATATCCGACCTGAGACGGTTCGAGCCGACCGACCTCGCGCGGCTGCCCCTCCTCGACCGGTCCATCATCGCGCGGCACGGGCTGGAGGCGTTCCTTGCGGTCGATCGCGCCGGCCTGGTGAGCGTCCAGACGTCGGGCTCCACCGGCACGCCGGGCCGGTTCCTGCGCTCATGGGTCGAGGAGACCCGCTACTCCGCGCGCTGGATGCGGGTGTACTCGGCCTACGGCTGCCGGCCCTGGGACGCGCAGGTGAACGTCGCCATCGCCGACAAGCCCGACCGCAAGGGACCCATCAAGGCTCTGCGCCGGGCGGGCCTGCTGCCGGCCGTGGTCAAGCTCGCCTCGGACACGCCGCCCGCCGACGTGCTCGCCCGGGTGCAGGCCGTGAGCCCGCCCATCCTCACCGGCTACGCCGGGGCGATCGAGGCGCTGGCCGATCACGTCGTCACCACCGGCGCCGAGATCCGGCCCCCGCGAGCGGTATTCTGCACGGCGATGGAGGTGACCGACCGCTGCCTCGAGCTGGCGGAGCGGGCGTTCCGCGCGCCCGCCGTCGACGTGTACGTGACCAACGAGTTCGGCGTCATCGCCTGGTCTTGCCCGGTCCGGCGCGATATGCTCCATCTCAACGACGACGCGCTGATCATGGAGGTCCTCGGCCCGGAGGGGGAGCCGGTGCCGGACGGCACGGTCGGCGAGCTCGCGATCACCAGCGTCGACCTGACGTCCATGCCGCTGATCCGCTATCGCATGGGCGACATGGCCGCCCGGGTGGCCGGGCGCTGCGACTGCGGCCGCGGGCTCGCGCTGATGACCCGGGTGCAGGGCCGCACCGCGCACGTGATCCGCCGCCCGAACGGGGCGCCGATCACCACGCCGCTCGTCACCAGCCTGTTCGGCCGGGTGGACGCGCACGACTGGGTGCGCCGCTACCAGGTGCGCGAGGAGCCGGGGCGCCGGCTTCGTTTTCTCATTGTCGCGCGGCGGGCGCCCACCGAGGAGCAGCGCGCGGCGCTCTTCCGCTCGGTCGAGCTGGGCGTAGGTCCGGATTTCCGGCCGGAGTTCGAGTTCGTGGATACGATCCCGGCGGCACCCACGGGCAAGCTCCAGTATCTGATTCCCCTGGCGCAGCCGCCGCACCGCGGGGAAAGCCTCAAGGCCTCTTGAGCTCGACCCTACTCGCGATCGCACGGAGCAATCGCCGGCTCCGGCGGGAGCAATGGCTCCCGCCCGGCGCCCTGGCCGCCGTCCGGCTCGAGCGTCTCCGGGCCGTCATGACCGCGGCGGCGGCGGCGCCCTTCTACCGAAGCGCCCTGGCCGATGCAGGGATCCGCCATCCGGGCGGGCTCGAGCTGGACGATCTGGGACGCATGCCGCTGGTGGACCGGCAGCTCATCGCCGCTCGGGGGCTCGAGGCCTTCCTCACCGTGCCCGCCGACGGGCTGTTTGCCGTGACCACCTCCGGATCCACCGGCGTACCGGGGCGGTTCCTGCGCTCGGGGCCCGAGGAGGCGGACTTCTCGGCGCGCTGGATGCGGGTGTACCAGGCCTACGGGTGCGGCGCGCGCGACAGCCAGCTCAACATCGCCGGCCCGCCCAAGCCCGACCGTCCCGGCCCCATCACCGCACTCCGCCGCCTCGGCCTGCTGCCCCGGGTCGAGCGCCTGGCCTCGACCGTGCCGCCGGCCGAGATCCTAGCACGGCTCCAGACGCTCCGCCCGCCGATCCTCACCGGCTACGCCGGGGCGATCGAGGCGCTGGCCGATCACGTGCTCGCCACCGGCGCCGAGATCCGTCCCCCGCGGGTGGTGTTCTGCACCGCGATGGAGGTGACCGACCGCTGCCTCGAGCTGGCCCGGGAGGCGTTCCGCGCGCCGGCGGTGGACGTGTACGTGACCAACGAGTTCGGCGTCGTGGCCTGGGCATGCCCCGAGCGGCCCGACGTGCTGCACGTGAACGGCGACTGCTTCCTCCTGGAGGTCCTCGGCCCGGATGGCGCCGCGGTGCCCGACGGCACCGTAGGCGAGCTGGTCATCACCAGCCTGGGGCTCACCGCGATGCCGCTGATCCGCTACCGCATGGGCGACATGGCCGCCCGCGTCCCCGGCCGCTGCGCGTGCGGCCGCGGGCTCGGCCTCATGAGCCGGGTGCAGGGCCGCTCGGCGCACGCCATCAGGCACCCGGACGGCGGAATCATCATCACGCCGTTGGTGACCAGCCTGTTCAGCCGGGCCCGTGCCTACGAATGGGTCCGGGCCTTCCAGGTGCGTGAGGAGCCGGGCCACCGGCTGCGCGTGCTGCTGGAGGCGCGGCGGCATCCGGACGAGGCCCAGCGCCTCGCGCTGGAGGAGACGCTCCGGTCGGGGATCGGACCCGCCTTCTCGATCGAGCTGGAGCTGGTCGACCGCATTCCCCCGGCGCCGAGCGGGAAGCTGCAGTTCCTGGTGCCGCTGCCGGCAGCCGAGCTCCCGGGCGCGGAGTGCCTGCGCTGACGCGCCTGGGCGGCTTCGCGGTGCTCTACATGACCGCGATCCTGCTGGAGCTGGTGGAGCGCTGGCGGCACCCGTATGCCGCCACGGCGGCGCTCGCGCTCGTACTCGCGCTGCTGGCCTTCGGCGTCACCCGGATCACCTTTCTGGTCTTTCTCGCCTCCACAACCGCCTACTTCCTCTTGGCGCAGTTCCCCGACGTGGCCAACCACGTCAACATCGAGATCTACTGCAACCTCTTGCTGATGGCCGCCATCGGGTGGTCGCTGGTCCGCCGCCGGGATTACCCGGAGGACGACGACGTCTACGAGATGGTGCGCCCGGCCCTCCAGGCGAGCATGCTGCTGGTGTACGGGCTGGCCGGGTTCGCCAAGCTGAACGCCGACTTCCTGAATCCCGAGGTCTCCTGCGTCGGCACCATGGTGGGCGACCTGGCCCGCGTGGCGACGCTCGAGCGCGCCGGCATCCCGACCGGACTGCTGCTCCTCCTCCCGCTCCTCTATCTCGCATACCGCCTGCTCGCGCCGCGCCTCTCGCGGGCGCCCCTGGTTGCCGGGCTCGCGGCGGTCGCGGCCACGTGGCTCGTCGCCCTGCTCGTATGGCCTGGCCTCGACTCTCCCGCCGCCTCCGGCTTCCTGGTGGGCATGGCGGTCGCCGTGATCCTGTGGGAGTTGGTGCTCGGGCCCATGCTCGCGATACCGGCACTGCAGCTCCCGGTGCTGGTGGTCTCCTGGGGCATGCACGCCGCGCTCGCGCTCATCGGCTTCGTGGACTTCGGCGCCCTCGCGCTCGCGCTGCTCCTGACGTTCGTCCCGCGCGGCTACGCCGACCTGGTGAACGCGCCCATGCGCCTCCCGCTCGTCGGCCGTCCGATGCCGCGAGTGCAGGTGTACTTCGCGATCTGCGTGGTCGCCGGTGTGTGCTCGGCGCTGGGCCGGCGCTTCCCCGCCGGCCTGGCGTTCAACCTGGCGGCGCTGGTGCTCCTGTGGCCGATCATCGAGGCGGCCGCCGCCCGCGGCGCGGCCCCGTGGCGCGGCGTGCCGATCTCGAGCCCGCTCACGCCGCGGTGGCTGTTCGCGTTTCCCCTGCTGCTCCTGCTCCACGGGCTCACCTCGTACCTCGGCCTGAGGACGGCCGGCAACTTCACCATGTTCAGCAACCTGCGCACCGAGGGTGCGCGCTCGAATCACCTCGTCCTTCCCGGCAACCCGCTCAAGCTGTGGGGCTACGACGAGGACGCCGTGCGCGTGCTCGAGATCGACGATGCACGGGCGGCGATCGGTCACCAGTACCAGCCGCTGCGGGGGCATCGCCTGCCGGTGGTGGAGTTCCGGAAGCTGATCCGGGCCTGGAGCCGCGCCGGCGCGACGGTGCCGGTGCGGTTCGAGTACGCCGGGACCACCTGGGCGACCGACGACATCGCGCGGGACCCGGTGTGGGGCCGTGCCCACCGGGACTGGAAGATGCGGCTGCTCGACTTCCGGGTGATCCAGGACGACGGCCCCAATCGCTGCCGCTGGTGAGATAGCCCGCGGGCCCCGATTACCTTGGAGGCGACCGATGGCCTCCACTCCCTCAGAAGCCCCCGACCCGTCCCCGGACCGCGCCGAGCTGCTCGCGCGCTTGCGCCGGCTCGAGCGCGCCGCGCGGCCCCTGGAGCCCGGCGCCACGCGGCGGAAGACGCTCCGCGCCGCCGCGTTCGCCTCGTCGGAGCGGTTTCTCCGCGCGCTCGACAGCGCCAAGGGCTTCGAGGAGTCGGGGCGCCAGGGCATCGGACTGCTGGAGGCGCCGATCTCCGAGGACGGCATCTCCGTCCGCGCGGCCATGGCGCTGCTGGAGCGCCACGTGTTCCGGCCCGGCGCGGCGACGGCGTCGGGCGCACACCTGGCGTACATCCCCGGCGGCGGCCTGTACCACTCGGCGGTCGGCGACTACCTGGCGGCGGTGACCAACAAGTACTCCGGCATCTTCTTCACCGGGCCCGGGCCGGTGCGGATGGAGAACATGCTGATCCGCTGGGTGGCGGATCTCCTCGGGTATCCCGCCGGCGCCGGCGGCCACATCGCCTCGGGAGGCAGTGTCGCCTCGCTCGCCGCGATCGCCGCCGCGCGCGACGCCCACGGACTCCGGGGCGCTGACTACCGCACGGCCGCCGTCTATCTCACGACCCAGGCCCACCACTGCCTGGAGAAGGCGCTCCGCATCGCCGGGATGGCCGAGGCGCCGATCCGTCACGTCGCGATGGACCAGGGGTTCCGCATGCGTCCCGACGCCCTGGCGCGGGCGATCGAGGCCGACCGCCGCCAGGGGCTCAGGCCCTGGCTCGTGGTGGCCGCGGCGGGGACCACCGATACCGGCGCGGTGGATCCGCTGGAGGACATTGCCGGGGTGGCGCAGCGAGAGGGCTGCTGGTTCCACGTGGACGCGGCCTACGGGGGGTTCTTTCTCCTGACCGAGCAGGGCCGCCGCGCGCTTCGGGGCATCGGCCGTGCCGACTCGGTCGTGCTCGACCCGCACAAGAGTCTCTTCCTGCCGTACGGGTCGGGCATCGTGGTGGCGCGCGACGCTGCCCGGCTGGCGGCGACCCACGGGTACGGGGGCCACTACATGCAGGACGCGATCCGCGACCCGGGCGAGGTCAGTCCCGCCGACGTCTCTCCCGAGCTCTCCCGGCACTTCCGCGCGCTCCGCATGTGGCTGCCGCTGGTGCTGGCGGGGGTGCGGCCGTTCCGCGCCGCGCTGGAGGAGAAGCTGCTCCTCGCGCGCTACTTCCGCGAAGAGATCGCCGCGGCCGGCTTCGAGGTGGGCCCGCCGCCGGACCTGTCCATCGTCACCTACCGCTGGGTGCCGGCCGGGGCCACGCCGGAGGAGGCCGACCGGGCCAACCAGGCGATCGTGGAGGGTGCCCGCAGGGACGGGCGGGTGTTCATCTCGTCCACGCTGCTCGACGGGCGGTTCACCCTGCGGATGGCGGCGGTGTCGTTCCGCACCCACCGGCGCACCATCGATCTGGCGGTGCGGGTGCTGCGGGAACAGGCGGCCGCGCTCGGCTGAGCCGAGCCCTTACTCGTCGAGTCCCGCCGGCTCGTCCATCCGCAGGACCCCGCGCGAGGCGCCGCCCGCCACCGACCGAGCGAGCAGTGCGGCGAAATCGGGGGCCGGTACCTCCCACTCCTCGCGCGGGCAGGTGACCACCCGCGTCTCATCGTCGGTCATGAGCTCCAGGACCACGTGCGTGCTCTCCTCGTGCTTCCGCGCGGTGCTCCGCGGCCGCACGAGCCAGAAGCGCCGGTCCGGGCCGATGAATGCGCGTTCGATCATCCTGCGCCTCGCGTGTGAGTACATCGATGACCACTATCCGCTCACCCGGCCGGCCCGTCAATTCCAAGGAGTACGACAGTGTCGAGGAGCACGACGGCGCCTCGGGACGGTACGCCGCAAAGCGCCGCACGCCTGCGAACGCCCGCAGCGCAGAATGCGTGGCCGGTGCCTTCCGGTGCAGGCGGCTTCAGCGCGACGGTGCGGAGAATTGCTGGCGCGGTACGACGGCGGCCGATAACTTGGCAGCCCACCGCATCGGAGGCGCATGACCGGCGAGCGCGCCCGGCCGGGCAGGCTGGGGGACGTGGCGGGAGTGGTGCTCGCCGCGGGCTCGTCCTCGCGGCTGGGCGAGAACAAGCTCCTGGTGGAGCTGGAAGGGGAGCCGCTCGTCCGGCGTGCGGCGAGCACGGCGCTCGCGGCCGGTCTCGCTCCCGTCATCGTGGTGCTGGGCCACGAGGCGGACCGGGTGCGCGCCGCGCTCGAAGGCCTCCCGGTGACGCCCGTCGAAAACCCGCGGCACGTCGAGGGCATGCCGTCATCCTTCCGCGCCGGCATCCGCGCGGTGCCCGACCGGTGCGATGCCCTCGTCATCCTCCTGCCCGACATGCCCTTCGTCACACCCGCGATGGTTGCCGAGACGGTGGACCGCTACCGCGCCGAAAGCCGTCCGCTCGTGATCACGGTGTACGGCGATACCCCCGCCCCGCCCACGCTCTACGCGCGGTCGCTGTTCCCCGCCATGCTGGCCGCGCGCGAAGGCGGCCGCGAGGTGGTGCGCGAGCACCGGGCGGCGGCCGCGGCGATCCGCCGCCCGGCCGGCCTCCTGCTGGACGTGGACCACCCCGCCGACCTCGAGCGGCTGCGGAGAGAGCAGCCGGGCACCTAGCCGGACGGAACGGCACGGTCCATGTGCAGGCCGCCGGTCTGGATTTTGCCTGCGGTGCAGCCTACCCCAAACCGCGACCTGTTCATGCTCCCGACCCGCTCGATCGCCGTCCGGGCCGCGCTCGCCATCGCCCTGATGGTCGGCTTCTATCTCCTCGCGCTCGGGATCGCCGGGCTCCTCCTGGCGGTGCCCTTCCTCGAGGTCCAGTACCTCGGCCACATCAGCGGCAAGCTCACCCTGGTGTCCGTCGTGGGTGCGGGCACCATCCTCTGGTCTATCGTGCCGAGGCGGGACCGCTTCGAGGACCCGGGGCCGCGGCTGCTGCCGGAGGACCATCCCCGGCTGTTCGAGGCGATTCGGGAGGTGGCGCGAACCACCGGCCAGGCCATGCCGGTCGAGGTGTTCCTGGTGCCCCAGCTCAACGCGTGGGTCGCCCAGCGGGGCGGGATCATGGGGTTCGGGAGCCGGCGGGTGATGGGCCTCGGGCTTCCGCTGCTGCAGGCGCTGAGCGTGCGCCAGCTCCGGGCGGTGCTGGCCCACGAGTTCGGCCACTACCACGGGGGCGACACCCGGCTGGGCCCCTGGATCTACGTCACCCGCTCGGCGATCGGCCGGAGCGTGACCCAGCTCGAGCGCCAGGGCTCGGCGCTGGTGAAGCCGTTCCAGTGGTACGGCCGCGCCTTTCTCCGGGTCACCCATGCGGTCAGCCGGCGGCAGGAGTACACCGCCGACGCGCTCGCCGCGCGGACGGTGGGCGCTGGCCCGCAGCGCGAGGCGCTGCGCGTGCTCTACGCCTCCTCGGACGCGTTCGACCGCTACTGGCAGGACGAGCTGGTGCCGGCCCTCCAGCGCGGCCTCCGCCCGCCGCTCGCGTCGGGCTACCGCCACTATCTCACCGCGCCGCCGGTGGCTCGGGCGGTGGAGGAGGCGCTGGGCCGCGCGATGGAGCCCGAGGCCAGCGATCCTTACGACACCCACCCGTCGCTCGCCGACCGCCTGGCCGCGCTCGACGGGCTGCCCGAGGGCGACCGCGGCGGCGCCGACCCCGCGGCGATCACGCTGATGGATGACGTCGCCGAGGTGGAACGTCGGCTCATCGGATTCCTGGCGGCCCCGGACGCGAGCTTCGATCCGGTGCAGTGGGAAGAGCTGGGCGAGCGCTTGTGGCGGCCCTTCTGGCGCGAGCGCGCGGGGCAGCACGCGCGGGGGATCGCCGGGCTCACGCCGGTGGAGCTGCCCTCGCACGCGGCGGATCTCGCGCCGCTCGCCGTACGCCTCGGCTTTGCCGAATCGCCGGAGGCGGCCACCCCCGACGAGGCGCAGGCCGCCGCCTGGGCGGTGGGCATCACGCTGTGCACCGCGCTCGCCGACCGGGGCTGGACCATCGGCGCCATGCCCGGAGAGGACGTGGTGCTCCGGAAGGGCGCGGAGACCATCCGGCCATTCACCCTCATGCGCGACCTCGACAGCGGCGCGCTCGCCACCGGCGACTGGCTCCTCCTCTGCGAGCGCAGCGGCATCGCCTCGCTCGATCTCGGCGCGGCAGTGGCCCCGCCCGCGGGAGCCCCCGCCGAGCGGACATTCCGCCCGTGGAGCTTCGTCGCCATGGAGTACTACGGGCTCGTGCTCAACCGGGTCTATCGCATCATCGTCACCGAGCGTGCGCTCTGCGGAGCGCGGGTGCGCGGGGTGATGAGCTCCCCATTCCTGCCGCCCGGCGAGGCCTGGCTCGACCCGAACTTCTACCCTAACCCCAGGCTCGAGACGCGCTACCACGACCTGGACCCGGAGTCCGACGAGTTCCTGGGAGTGGACCGGGCCAACTTCCGGTACGACCGGGAGGCGATCGAGCAGGTCGAGTTCGTGGCCCGGCCCAAGTGGGGCATGGGGAACGTGCCCTGCTCCGGCCGGATCCGGCTCCGGCTCCGGGACGGAGCCCGGCGCGAGCTGCTGCTCCTGGGCCGCCAGGCCGGGCCGGCGATCCGGAACGCGTTGGCGCCGGAGGCGGAGACCGCCGCGGCGGCGGCGTAGACATCACACCAGCCTCCCTTGGCGCGCATCCGGCCATTGCCGGAGGCATGGCCGGCCTGTAGGTTGATCGCGCTTCACTCCTCCGCCTTCCGCCATCCAGTGGTCGACGCTGACTCAACCCCGGAGGCAGCATGCCACACACCCCACTCCTCGGCGCCGCGGCCGTGGTCCTGCTGGCGGCCTGCGGCGGATCGTCCGAGCGGACGTCCGCGGCGACCGCCGCCGAGCGGTGCGACATCCTCACCGCCGCCGACGTGCAGGCGGTGACCGGTGTGGCCGTGACGCGCATCGACCGCAACGCCGCGATGGGGGCCGGCGGGACCTGCGTCAACTTCGCCTCGCCCGACGGACGCGCCTACCTCGGCGTCAACCGGCTCGAGTCGCAGGGCGAGTTCACCGCGTCGGTGGAGGCCGTGCCGTCGGACGTCTATCCCGACCGGTCGCCGGTCGCGGGACTGGGCGACGAGGCGGTGCTGTTCGAGGGGCCCGGCGGACTGCGCTACCTGGTGGCCCGGAAGGGCGAGGCCGGCATCGTCCTCTTTCCGCTGGGAGAGGGATTCGAGATGACCGACGACCAGCTGCGGGAGCTGGCCTCGCGCGCGCTCGCGGCGGCCGCCTGACCGAAACCGGGGAACCGGAGGGGCCGTCATGGGTGGCGACCCCATGACCCTCTATCCGATCTTTCTCCTGGTGGCCACCGCCACCGTGCTGAGCCCCGGCCCCGGCGTGGTGATGACTCTCAGCAACTCGCTGCGCTACGGGTTCCGCGGCACCGTCGGCGGCATCCTCGGCATCGCCGCGGGCGCGCTCGCCGTGGCGGCACTCTCCGCCACCGGACTCGGCGTTCTACTCGCGACCTCGGCGGTCGCCTTCGCGGCGCTCAAGTACGTGGGCGCGGCGTACCTGATCTACCTGGGAGTACGTTTGTGGAACGCCCCTCTGCTCCGGATCGAGGAGCGCGCCGCGCATCCCGCGAGCGCCGGCCGGCGCTTCGCGGAGGGGCTCTCGCTTCAGCTCACCAATCCCAAGGCGATCTTCTTCTTCCTCTCGGTCTTCCCCCAGTTCATCGACCCGACGCGGGGCTACGGGGCGCAGTTCGCGCTCCTGGTCCTGACCTACAGCACGCTCGTGGTCGTGATCCACTGCGGGTACGCGCTGACGGCGGAGCGGGCCCGGCGCTGGCTGGGCTCGACCCGCGGCGGCCGCGCGGTCAACCGGGTGGGCGGGGCGGCCTTCGTCTGCTTCGGCGCCGCGCTCGCGACCGCGAAGCGCTGACCGGTGCACCGGTGAGGCTCGACCGGGCCTCGCTGCTCGCCGCGGTGGACCGGCTCGCCCGCCGGGACCGCCGGCTGGGCCTGCTGGTGCGGCGGCACGGCCCGCCTCCGCTCTGGAGCCGCCCACCCGGCTTCCCCACCCTGCTCCGGACCATCCTGGAACAGCAGGTCTCCCTCGGCTCGGCGCGCGCGATGTACCTCCGGCTGGCGGCCGCCGTTCACGACGTCACGCCCGCCGCCACCCTGGCGCTGGGCCCGGCCGGCCTCCGCCGGCTCGGCTTCACGCGCCAGAAGGCGCGATACGCCTGCGAGCTGGCGGAGTGGACCGCGAACGGCAGGCTTCCCCTCGCCCGGCTGTCCCGGTTCGAGGATCGGGAGGCCGGTGCGCTGCTGATGCAGGTGCCCGGGATCGGGCCGTGGACGGCGGGCATCTACCTGCTCATGGCCCTGCGCCGGCCCGACGTCTGGCCTCCCGGCGACCTCGCCCTGCACAAGGCGCTCGCCCGGCTCGAGGGGCTGCCAGGCCCGCCGTCGTCCGGGGAGGCGGAGGCGCTCGCGGCGCGCTGGCGTCCCTACCGGGCCGCGGCTGCGCGGATCCTCTGGCACGGCTACCTCGCCGAGCGGAGCGGGCACGTGGCGTCCGGCCGGGTCCGGGCGTAGACTAAACAACCCCCCACAGGAGCCCGCGATGGCGACTCTCCGAGACATCCTGGCGCGGAAGGGGCACCACGTCATCTCCGTCCGCCCGGCCGACACCGTCCTGCACGCCGCCAATCTCATGAACGAACGAGGTATCGGGGGACTCCTCGTGCTCGACACGGAGGAGCCGGTGGGGATCTTCACCGAGCGCGACGTGCTCCGGCGGGTGGTGGCGCAGGAGCGGGACCCGGCGGCGACCACCGTCTCCGAGGTGATGAGCGCACCGGTCACCACCTGCGAGCCGGGCCTGAACCTCGACGAGGCGGCCGCGCTCATGACCGGCCGGCGCATCCGGCACCTGCCGGTACGCGACGGCGGCAGGCTCATCGGCGTGGTCACGATCGGCGACCTCCTGGCGCACCAGGTGAGCGAGCAGCAGACCACGATCGCGCAGATGACCAGCTACCTGTACGATATCCGCTGATCGGTCCACCCCGCTGATCGCTCCGCACCGCCGCGGCCTCGTGGCCGCTCTCCTCGGGCTCGCCTGCGGCGGGCCCGCCGCGCCCGCCGGGCGCGAATCGCCGCACCCGCCCGCCGACCTCGTGCTCCGGAACGGCGCCGTCTACACCATGGACGCGGCCCGGCGCTGGGCGAGCGCGGTGGCGGTGCGCGACGGCCGGATCGTGTATGTCGGCCCCGACTCCCTGCCGCCCGGCCTCGCGGGCCCGGCCACCAAGACCGTGGACCTCGCCGGGGGCATGGTGCTGCCCGGGTTCCAGGACGCCCACGTGCACCCCATCAGCGCCGGAGTGGAGCTGGGCGAGTGTCCCCTGGTGGAGCTCACCACCCGCGCGGCGCTCCTCGACTCGATTCGCGCCTGCGCCGCCGCCCTGCCTGAAGCGCCGTGGGTGCGGGGGTCGGGCTGGCAGCTGCCGCTCTTCGCCGACGCCAGCCCGCGGCGCGAGCTGCTGGACAGCCTGGTGCCCGACCGTCCCGCCGCCTTCGAGGCCATGGACGGGCACTCGCTCTGGGCCAACTCCCGCGCGCTGGCGCTGGCCGGCGTGAGCGGGGAGACCCGCGACCCGCCCGACGGCCGCATCGAGCGCGACCCCGGCACCGGCGAGCCCAGCGGCACGCTGCGGGAGAGCGCGATGGAGCTGGTGACTCGCGTCATGCCCGCGCGCACCGACGCGGAGCTGCGGGCGGGCCTCGCGCGGGCCCAGCGGGAGGCGAACCGGTTCGGGATCACCAGCCTCTTCGCCGCCACCGCGGACGAGGCCCACCTGCGGGCCTACACCGCCGCCGACCGCGCGGGCGAACTGACCGTGCGGGTGGCGGCCGCGGCCCATCCCGACCCCAGGGAGCCCGACAGCCTCCTCTCCCGCGCCCGCGACTGGCGGGCGCGCTACACCAGCCCGCGAGTCCGGCCGATCGCCGTCAAGCTGTTCCAGGACGGCGTGATCGAGGCCCGCACGGCGGCGCTGCTGGCGCCGTACCTCGACCGCAAGGGCGACCCGGGGGAGCCGGTCCACGATCAGGCCACGCTCGACCGCCTGGCTGCGGCGTTGGACGCGGATGGCTTCCAGATCCACGTGCACGCCATCGGTGACCGCGCCGTCCGGATGACGCTCGACGCGCTGGCGCGGGCTCGTCGCACCAACGGCCCGCGGGACGCGCGGCACTCCATCACCCACCTCCAGCTCATCGACCCGGCCGACATCCCGCGCTTCCGGTCGCTGCAGGTGGTCGCCAACTTCGAGGCGCTCTGGGCCAACGGCGACGAATACCTCACCCGGCTCGCCGAGCCGGCGCTCGGTCCCGCCCGCTCCCGCTGGCTGTATCCGATCGCGAGCGTGGTCCGGAGCGGTGCGGTGGTCTCCGGCGGGAGCGACTGGTCGGTGTCGTCGCTCGATCCGCTCGAGGCCATCGAGATGGGGATCACCCACCGGCCCGCGGGCGCCCCGGCCGCGCCGCCCTGGAACCCCGCCGAGCGGGTGGACCTCGCGACGATGCTCGCGCTCTATACCATCAACGCCGCGTACGCGCTGCATCAGGAGCGGGAGACCGGCAGCATCGAGGTCGGCAAGCTGGCCGACCTGGTGGTGCTGGACCGGAACCTCTTCGAGCTTCCGCCCGACCGGATCCACGAGGCCCGGGTGGTCCGCACCCTGCTCGAGGGACGCACGGTGTACGCGAGAGGGACCACACCCGAATGATCCTCGGCCTGCACCACGTGACCGCCACCGTGGCCGACGCGCAGCGCGATCTCGACTTCTGCCTCGGCGCCCTCGGGCTCCGCCTGGTGAAGAAGACGGTGAACTTCGACAACCGGAACGTCTACCACTTCTACTACGGCGACGAGCGGGGAAGCCCGGGCACCATCTGGACCACCTTTCCCTACGCCGGCACCGGCGTGCGGCCCGGCCGGATCGGAGAGGGACAGATCACGGTGACATCGCTGTCGGTGCCCGAGGGGTCGCTCGACTACTGGCGGACGCGGCTGGCCGAGCAGGGGGTCGCGGCCGCACCGGGGCCCGGCCGCTTCGGCGAGGAGGTGCTGGAGCTCGCCGATCCGTCCGGGCTCCGCTTCGAGCTGGTAGCCAACGCCGGGGACCGCCGCTCGCCCTGGGTGGCCCCCGGGGTCGATCCCGCCGCCGCCGTGCGCGGGCTCCACGGGGTGACGCTCACGATCGCCACGCCGGAGCCGACGGTCCGGCTCATGACCGACCTGCTCGACTTCGAGGTCGTGGCCGAGACCGAAGGCCGCGTGCGGCTCGGCGCCGGGCCCGGTCTCCCGGGCCACACCGTGGAGCTGGTGTACGGCACCGGCGCGGAGCCCGCCCGCAACGGGCTGGGCACGGTGCACCATGTGGCCATGGCGGTGGACAGCCCCGAGTCGCAGCTCCGGGTCCGCGAGGAGCTGCTGGCCCGCGGGTACCCCGTCACCGAGGTGCTCGACCGGCAGTACTTCCGGTCCATCTACTTCCGGGAGCCGGGTGGCGTGCTCTTCGAAGTCGCCACCACGTCACCCGGGTTCACCGTGGACGAGCCGGTCGAGGCGCTGGGCCAGGCCCTCAAGCTGCCCCCCTGGGAGGAGCCGAACCGGCGCGCCATCGAGGCCGCGCTGCCCGCGATCACCACCTGAGTCGTCATGGGCCGCCTGCTCTTCGTCTTCCTGGCCGTCCTCCTTCCCGACGCCGCCGCCCAGGTCCCGTTCGACGCGTGCCGGGACCGGGAGGACCGAGTCATTCCGGGTGTGGTGGACGACAGCGCCTCCTACGCCGGGCTCGCCACGATCCGGGAAGGCAAGCCGGTCATCGTGTGGAACGCCGCCGCCAACCGCCATCTCTCCGACACCGAGCAGATCTTCATCTACCTGCACGAGTGCGCGCACCACCGGCTGGGCCACCTCTACATGCGGGGCGACGACCGGCGCTCCGAGACGGAGGCCGACTGCTGGGCGATTCAGCTGATGGTGGACGGTGGCATGATCAGGGGGCGGCACCTGGCGCTGCTCGAGCGCTCCCGCCGCACCGTGCCGGGTGACGAGACCCACCTGGGGGGTGAGGCCCACGTGTGGAGCCTGCGGCGCTGTCTGGAGCTGCGCACCGACCGGAAGGCGTGGGCCGCGGCGCTGGACACGCTGGTGCGGGCGGCGGCGGACGGATTCGTCGCCAGCCGGGGGCGCGCGCTCGACAGCCTGGCGGCCGTTCCGGTCTACGAGTCGCAGCACGGCACGCCCGGCACCTACGACTGCGAGGTGATCGGCGCCGCGGTGCGGTGCCTGGTATTCGCCTCGCGCGAGCCGGAGCCGGCCGCCGAGCGCTATGCCAGACTCACCGCGCTGCTGCGGGAATGGCTTCCGCTCGGATGGACCTCCACCGAACGGCGCGACTCGGCCGGCTCGGCCCCTCTCTTCCTCGCCCAGGACGGCATGACCGGCACCCTGGTGAGCCTAGCGAGAAACGGGGCGCGGGTCCACTTCCTGGTGAAGCAGGGCGCCCCGTAGCTCAGAAGCTGATCTTCAGGATCCTGCCCTCCGTTCCCACCAGCCATCCCGCCTGCGGGCTCGCGAATGCCACCGCCCAGTAGTTCTCCACCCCCGGCAGCAGCGTCCAGCTCCCGCCCTCGTCCGCGGACCAGGCCGCCCCACCGGGCCCCGTCACCACCACCGTGCGCTGGCCCAGACCGGGGACGTAGCTCAGCCCGAAGGCGGCGCCCGGGAACGGGGTGGGAGCGGCGAGCGTCCAGGTGCGGCCGCCGTCGTCCGACACGGCGACGTTATTGGTCGGCACGCCGTTGTCTTCGAGGTCGCCGCCCGCCAGAATGCCGTGGAACGGATCGCGGAAGTCGATGGTGAACCCGCCGGAGGCCTCGGTGCCCTGCACGATCGGGGTCCCGTACGCGTTCCAGGTGTCGCCGCCGTCCGTCGTGGCCAGGACGCGCGCCTCCTCGGCGCCGCCGGTCACGATCCAGGCGCGCTGGCCGCCCTGCACGGTGACGCAGGTGCCGCTGGCGGAGAACGCGACCTCGCCCGGCAGCGCCTCCGGCAGGTTGTCGCCGATGTCCTGCCAGGTCTCGCCGTCGGTGGTGCGGATCACCGGGAATCTGCCGTCCACCGCGTCGCTGAAGGTGAGTCCCCGCCGCGGGCTCCAGAAGGCGAAGCAGTCGTAGAACGCGGCGGGATCCTGGGCGGTGAACTGGAGCGTCCAGGTGGCGCCGCCGTCCTCGGTCTTGTAGATCCGCGAGTCGGTGCCGACCCCGGCGGACATCAGGTACGCCACCCGCGCGTTCACCGCCTCGACATCGCGGAACTGGAGCGCCTCGGCGCCCGGCACCACCCCGGAGCGCCAGGTCTCGCCGCCATCGGTGGTGACCGCGAAGGTGCCGCCCAGTCCGCTGGCCCAGGCGATCCGCGGGCTCACCGCGCTGATGGCCTGCAGCCGGTTGGTCGTGCCGCTGGACTGGGGCGTGAGGGTGGGAGCGCTCGCGGCGTCGGCCTGTGCGCGAACGGTCTCGGGGCTGGGGGACGACGGCGCCGAGCAGCCGAGGAGAACGGCGAGCGCGGCGGCGGGAAGGAGCGAGTGGCGCATATGAGGATCTCCGGATGGAGAGGACGCGGCATGAGTGGGTCAGTATTGGCGTCCCCCCGGGAGCTGCGCAAGATGGGCTCAGCCCCCGCGGCGCCGCCCGCATCGGAGTGCCGTCTGGACCGATGGATCGACTGACAATGACTCGACGGGCCGGGCGAGTCTGCGGGTCCACGAGGGGTAGCGGTCCGGCGTCACTCCCGGCAGGTTGACCGGGTCGGTCTCGCCGACCAGATCGTCCAGGTTGAAGCCCACCATGGCCGCCGGCGATGCGCACAGGAAGGCGTGCATCGCCCCCACCAGCTCGGCCGTCGACGCCGGCTGCTCCGGCGACGGGAGCGCGCCGTCGGCGGCGAGGCGCTCGAGCATCAGCCGCCGCGTCACCTCGCGCCGCTGCCGCTCCCACTCCGCCGCCTCGTCGCTCGGGAAGTCGCCGGCCTCCCGCCGCAGCTCGATGTCCCGGCCCGCCCAGTACCCGGCGACAGGCGGCAGGTCGTGGGTGTCGGCGGTGGCGAGCGACAGCGGCTCGTACTCCGCCGCCGGCCGGAACCGGTCGCCGTCCCGCTCGAAGTAGAACACCCGTGAGGCGAGAATCCTCCGGCGGCGGAGAGCCGGACGCACCTCCGGCGGCACGGTGCCGAGGTCCTCGCCAACCACGACCGCGTGGTGCCTCCGGGCTTCGAGCAGCAGGATGCCGAGCAGGTCGTCGGCGGGGAAGCGGATGTAGGCCCCCTCGGCGGCGGAGGCGCCCTCGGGGATCCAGAACTGGCGGAACAGCCCGAGCACATGGTCGATGCGCAACGCGCCCGCGTGCGCGAACGAGGCGCGGAGCAGCTCGATCCAGAAGCGATACCCGTCCTCGCGAAGGGCATGGGGATCGATCGGGGGCAGCCCCCAGTTCTGCCCGCCGGCCGCGTAATCGTCGGGCGGCGCGCCGATGCCGATGCCCTCGAGAAACAGGTGCGGATTGGCCCAGATGTCGGCCCCCGTGGCCGAGGTGCCGATGGCGAGGTCCTGGTAGAGCCCCACGGAGAGCCCGGCGCGGCGCCCCCGCTCGGCTGCGCTGCCGAGCTGCCGGTCGAGCTCGAACTGGAGCCACTGGTGGAAGTCCACCAGGCGGGCGTGCTCGTCGCGGAAGGCCGCGACCTCGGGCGACCGCGGGTCGCGATAGGGCGCGGGCCAGGCGCGCCAGTCGCCCTGTCCGAAGTGGTCGGTCAGCGCCTCGAAGGTCGCGAAGCGCCGGAGCGGCTCGCCTTCCGCGTCGAGGAACCGCCGGTAGGCCGCGCCGGTCTCCGCGCCGGCGTGCAGCGCCTCGAGCACCCGCCGCTTGAGCGCCATCACCCGCTCGTACTCCACCCGCGCGCTCCCCCGGAGCGACTCGCGCTCGTCCGCGACGTCCGGGGCGTCGAGTATCGCCCGGACCTCGTCGGAGGCCGGCACCGCCGCGGGATCTATGTAGATGGGATTGCGAAAGAGGCGGCTCACTGGGCTGTAGGGACTCACCTCCCACCCCCGGTTGCGGATGGCGTGCAGCGGGTTCACCCCGACGAACGCGCCGCCGACGCTCGCGGTCCACTCGAGCAGCGTCGCCAGGGTGGACAGGTCTCCGATCCCCCAGTCGCCGGCGCCGCGGGCGGCGTACAGGTTGGCGACGACGCCGAACACCCGCGGCACCCGCCGGCAGGTGCGGGGGACCACGATGAGGGACTGCCGGGCTTCGCGCTCCTGTCCGCCCGCGGTGACCGCGACGCGCAGCGAGTGGTAGCCCGGCGGCGGCGCCTTGCCCAGGTCGAGGCGCACTACGCCCCCCCGCCCCACCTCGGCGACGCCGTCGAGCAGGCGGGGCTCCCCCTCCTCCGGACTCAGCTTCGCCCGCCAGCGGACCGCCTCGCCCACGGGCCGGTTCACCCGGGCCCGCACCCCGAAGGCGGCGGCGCGCGTCCGCACCCGGACGGGCTCGAGCACGCGCTCGCGATCGGTCGCCCGGAGCGCCGCGAGCGAGGCCCGCGCCTCGGCTTCCGTCGAGGCGGGGAAACCCATCGCGCCCAGGATGGCGATCCGGGTCTCATCGGGTGCGCGCCGCACCACCCCGGTCAGATCCAGGTACTCGGGAAGGATGCCGACATGTTCGGCGAGCCGGTGCAGCGCGCGTCGCCGCTCGGTCACGAGCGCAGCACCAGGGCCGCGGCGGACCCGATCTCCACCCGTCCTCCGTCGTGCAGCCGCCAGTCGGATCCGCCTCCGAAGCGGGCGTCCTCGGTCGAGAGCACCAAGCTCCACGCGCGGCCCGCCGGTGCACGGGTCTCCGGTCGCTCGTCCAGGCTCACCGCGAGCCCGCCGCCGAGGCTCACGACGAGCAGGACCGCCGAACCGTCGGGCCCCGTGCGTCGGAGCGCGAGTGCCGTGTCGCTCAGCGCCGTGACCGACAGCCCGTCGCGGCCGCGGTACCGCAAGGCGGGCTCCGTCCGCCGCAAGCCGAGCAGCGTCCGGTACAGCTCCTCCACGCCGCTGTGGGGCATCTCGTCCGCTTCCTCCCACCGGAGCCTCGAGCGGGCAAACGTGTCTTCGGTCTGGGGATCGGGGATCCGCTCCCGCGCGGCGGGGTCGGTGAACGCGGTGAAACGGCGGAACTCTCTGCGCCGGCCCTCGGTCACCAATCGCCCCAGCTCGGCGGGATGGTCGGTGAAGTACTGGAACGGCGTGGAGGCGGCCCACTCCTGGCCCATCCAGAGCAGCGGCGTGTAGGGGGAGAGCAGCAGGAGCGCCGACAAGGCGCGATACACCGGGAGCGGCACATTGTGGTTGAGCCGGTCGCCCATCGCGCGATTGCCCACCTGATCGTGGTTCTGGATGCAGTGGACGAAGGCGCGGGGCGGCAGCTCGAGCGCCGCCTCCTCGTAGGACCAGCCCCGGCGCAGTGTGTCCACCACCTCGGCCATCGTGCCCCCGTAGCGGGCGAAATAGCCCTCGTGGTCGCCGGCGGTGAGCCGGCGGAGCTGGTGGTGCAGATCGTCGGCCCACACGGCGTCGAGCCCGTAGCCCGCGCGCTCGCGCGGCAGAAGCAGCCGGGGCTCGGGCCGCTCGTCCTCGGCGATCACCACTCGCCGAGGCGTCAGCGCGTGGAGCCGGTCCGCGATCTCCTCCAGGATGTGCCGGGGCGAATCGTCCAGGATGGCGTGGGTGGCGTCCAGCCGGAGCCCGTCCACGTGGTACTCGTGGGCCCAGTAGAGGGCGTTCCGGACCACGAAGTCGCGCACCGGGGCGCTGTCGGGGCCGTCGTAGTTGACCGCGTCGCCCCAGGGTGTGTGGTGCCGGGCGGTGAAGAACCGCCCGCCGGTGACCGCGGGGAGGAAGTTGCCCTCGGGTCCGAGGTGGTTGTACACCACGTCGAGGATGACGCCGAGCCCGCGGCGGTGCGCGGCGTCCACCAGCCGGTGGAACCCGGCCGGTCCGCCGTAGGCGCTCTCGGGCGCGTAGGGCGCCACGCCGTCGTAGCCCCAGTTGCGCGCCCCGGCGAACTCGGCGATGGGCATGACCTCGATCGCCGTGACGCCGAGCCCCGCCAGCCGGTCCAGCCGTTCGATGGCCGAATCGAAGGTGCCGCCCGGCGTGAAGGTCCCGACGTGCAGTTCGTAGATCACGAGGTCGTCGGCCTTGAGCCCGGGCCAGTCCCCGTCGGTCCACTGGAACGCCGCGGTGTCCACCACCTCCGAGGGACCGTGCACTCCTTCCGGCTGCGAGCGGGAGACGGGGTCGGGGTACGCCGACCCGCCGTCCAGCCGGTACCGGTACCGCGCCCCGACTCCGGTCTCCCGGATCAGGCCCCCGTGGTAGCCCCCCCGCACGCGCGCGAGCGGATGGGCCCGCCCCGAGTCGTCGAGCACCACCTCCACTTTCGCCGCCTCCGGCGCCCAGACCCGGAACCGCACGCCTTCCGGCTCCGGGCTCGCGCCCAGGGTCAGCCGCCAGCCCTGCGTCATGCTGCCGCTCCCGTCAGGATCGCTCCGAGATACTAGCGAAGGTGCCCCGGAACTTCTCCCCACGCGGTGGTACCGGTCACCGGACCCGAAGTGAGATCCGGTTGAGGTCGCGATGAACCCCGGCCGGTAGTGTTGCGGCGTCGGTGGCGACACGCCGTCGCCCCTCGCCCCACGTCTCACAGGAGGTCACCATGCCGTCCGTTACTCTCCTTCGCCGGCTCTTCGGCAGCGCGACCCTGTCCGCGGCGGCGCTGCTCGGCGCCTGCGGCGGCGGCGACAGCGGCGGCGCCACCGGGCCCGGTCCGGACCCCAACCCCCTGCCCTCGCCCACGTCCGGCATCGAGGGCCGCGCGATCTTCGGGCTCACCTGCGCCAATCAGCTCGTCCTGTTCGGCAGCGGCAACCCCGGCTCGCTGGCCCGCCAGGTGGCGATCGGCGGGATGCCCGCCGGCGCGGAGATGCTCGCGATCGACTTCCGCGGCGGCGACCTCTACGGCGTGGGCAGCGACAGCCGGGTCTACACCATCGACACCCTGAGCGGGGCGGCCAGCCCGGTCGGCGGCGGCTTCACGCCTGCCGCGTCGGGGGACCACTTCGGCCTGGCCTTCAGCGCCGCCGAGGACCGTCTGCGGCTGAGCGGCGTCGAGTCGAACCAGAGCCAGGCGCTCGACCCGGCCACCGGCGCCACCGCCGCGGCCGACGCCGAGCTGGCCTACGCCGCGAGCGACGAGCACGCGGACACCGACCCGGGCCTCGCCGCCGTGGCGTACCACGGCACGGCGCTCTACGGGATCGAGACCAACGCCAACACCCTGGTGGGCGTGGCGCCGGCGACCGGCGAGCTGACCACCGTGGCCGACCTGCCGTTCAATGTGTACCTCTGCTCCGGCATGGACATCGACACCGACGGCACCGCCTACGCCGCCCTGGGGACCGACAGCGGGTCGGAGCTCTACGCCGTCAACCTCCAGACCGGCGCCGCGACCCTGCTGGGCGAGATCCCCGGCTCCTCGGTGCACAGCATCGCCCTGCGGCCGTAGGTCGCGGTGGACCTGCGGGCCGGACAACGCGAGGGGGCATGCCAAAGGCATGCCCCCTTCGCTGCGCTCAGGCTGACGACTCGGTGATTACCTCCCGCCGATCGCCTCGTCGAACGAGCGCTGCCCCTTCAGTTTCAGCCAGAACGGATCGACCGCCAGCGACTGCCGGGTCACGAAGTAGACGTTGCTGTCGGCGAGCACCTGCGACAGCGAATCGGAGGCGGCCGCACGATCGCCGAGGAGCAGGAGGTTGGTGGCGGCGGCAAAGCGGCGCCAACTGTCGATCAGGCTGGTGTCGCCATGCGCCCGGTAGAGCTCGAACGCCGTGCGCAGCGAGGCGGCCGACGCGTCCCGCCGCCCCAGCCCGGCGTAGATCGTACTCAGCTCCTCGTGCACGTACGCCCGGTCGGGCTCGGCGCGGGAGATCCGCTCGCTCACCATCCGGGCCGAGTCCCAGTAGATCCGGCCCGGGCCGGCCGCGTCGCGCATGAACGCGCGATAGGCGCGGGCCACATAGTAGTTGACCGAGTCGTTCGGCGCGAAGCCGTCGAGCGAGAGCTGGTCGAGGATGCGCTCGTAGTCACCGCCGAGCGGCCCGCTCCACTCGAAGCAGGCGACGCACATCTTCCGGACGAATTCCACCTTGCCGATCCGGGCCTCCGCCTCGGCCATCACCACCCGGGCCGCGGACACGTCGCCCCTCCACCGGAGGAGATTGCGGGCCCTGCCGAAGTAGGCGTGGTACTGGTCCGGGGCGAGCGCGATCGCGCGGCCGTACGCGCTGTCCGCCTGCCGGTGACGTCGGGACGCGCTGTAGGCGTCGGCCAGCCGCGCCTGGGCCTCGGGGTCGCGCGGGTCGAGCGCGGCGGCCCGGATCATGGTGGCCAGGGCCGAGTCCCGGTACCCGCTCTCCCAGAGCCGGTAGCTGACGGCCTGCAGGACCTCCGCGTTCCCTGGCTGAAGCCGGAGGGCCGTCTCCAGCTCCGCCGAGGCGCGCGCCTCGTCTCGCGCGATGCCTTCGTAGTACCGCGCCAGCGCCAGGTGCGACTCCGCCTCGTCGGGTGCGGAGGCCACCGCCCGCTCCGACGCGGTGCGGGCCAGGTCGCGGCTCTCCCTGTCGGCGGCGTCCCGCCAGTGGCGGTACAGACTCACCCGGGCCAGGCCGGCCCACGCCAGCCCGAACCCCGAGTCCGCGGCGATCGCCTGGCGGTACATGTCGCCCGCGATGGCCATGAGCTGCGGCTCGACGTTGAGCCGGGCCCGCTGCTCGTAGCTCCGGGCTTTCAGGTAGGCGTCGTACGCGACCAGGCTCTCGGTCGGCTTCTCGCTGAGCTGCCGGCGCGCCGGCTCGCTGAGCGCCACGTCGAGCGCCTGGGCCACGCGCCCGGCCACGTCGGCCTGCACCTGGAAGACATCGGAGATGGCCGCGTCGAAGGACTGCTGCCAGCGCGACTCGCCGGTGGCGGCATCGATCAGCTCGGGGCTCACCTTGATCCGCCCCGCGCCGGCGTCACCCCGGTCCCACCGGACCGTACCGGTGAGGAGGTAGCGCACACCCAGTTCCCGGCCCAGCTCCTGGGGCGACTTGGTGGTCCCGCGGTACTGGCTGGAGCTGCTGCGCGAGGTCACCCGAAGGGCTGGAAGACCGGTGAGGCGGCCGCGGATCTCGTCCGTGATGCCGTCGACGAAGTACTCCTCGTCCTCCGGGCCCAGGTTCTCGAAGGGCAGCACGGCGAGCTGGCGGGCCGCGCCCGCGTCTTCGACCGGATGCCGCCCGCGCCAGGCGAACAGAATCCCGCTGCCGATGGCCATGCCGAGCAGCAGCACGGCGAAGAGAGGCCGCCGGGCCAGGAACCGCATGGGCGCGGCGGCGCTTCCCGCCGCGGCGGGCGCCGGTGCAGTGGCGGCCGCCGGCATCGCCACCGGCGTGAGCACCTCGGGGCCCAGCGCCTGCGCGAACTGGACGGCGCTGGAATACCGGTCCGCCGGCGTCTTGGCGAGGGCCGTGGTGACCACCGCCTCGATTCCCGGAGGGACCGAGTCCCGTACCTGGCGCAGGGGGCGGGGCGCCTCCGACAGGCTTCGCACCATGATGGCCTGCGGCGTGGGGCCGGTGAAGGGCGGCTCTCCGGCGAGCATCTCGTAAAGCACGCATCCGAGTGCGTACACGTCGGTCCGGGCGTCCACCTCCTGCCCACCCATGGCCTGCTCGGGACTCATGTAGGCCGGTGTCCCCACCGCGAAGCCGGTCGCGGTCAGCCGGTCCTCCGCCCCGCCGCCGCCCGCACCTGTCGCACCGCCTCCCAACGCTCTGGCGATGCCGAAATCGGCGACCAGCGCATGGGCTCTGGTGAGCAGGATGTTCTCGGGCTTGAGGTCGCGGTGCACCACACCGTGCTCGTGCGCGTAGCCCAGGGCGTCGGCCACCTCCCGGATAATGCGAACGGCGTCGGCCAGCGGGAGCTGCCCCTCGCGGGCGAGCCGCCCGCGCAGCGTCTCACCTTCGATGAAGGGCATGGTGAACCAGAGCAGCGGCGGGCCGCCGCCGGCCGGCACCTCGCCCGAGTCGTGCACCGTCAGGATGTGGGGATGCTGGAGCCGGGCCGCGAGCTTGATCTCCCGCTGAAACCGCTCGGCGCCGAGGGTGGCGGCGAGCTCCGTGTGGAGCACCTTCAGCGCGACCGGACGCTCGTGCCGGAGGTCCCGAGCCAGGTATA
>DASUSR010000391.1:0-8871 GCA_036375015.1 Gemmatimonadales bacterium | reverse complement strand
AAGACCCTGGTGCTGACCGGCACGCTGCCGACCCTCACCCGCACCCAGGCCAGCGATCTCATCGAGGAGGCCGGGGGGCGGGTGGCGGGCAGCGTGAGCAAGAAGACCGACGCCCTCGTGGCCGGCGAGGACGCCGGCAGCAAGCTGGAGAAGGCACGCGAGCTCGGAGTGGAGGTGATCGACGAGGCCGAGCTCTTGCGTCGGGTCGGGCGCACGGCCTAAGATGCACCGTCCCTCACCGATACCATCCATGACCTCACCTGCGTCCGGCTCTTCCCCCCGGCAGCACCACAGCAGCCTGCGCCTCGGCCGCCGGGTCCTTCATCAATTGCGGGCCTCGCTGGAGCGGGACACCGGGCTGCAGGCCTCCACCTACCTGCAGGAAGCGGGGTTCGCCGGCGGCGAGGAGCTGTACGCCGAGTTCTGCGAATGGCTCCTGGCCACCCGGGGGGTCGAGCGTCCGGCCGAGCTGGACACCCGGTTCCTGAGCGAGGTGCTCTCGGAGTTCTTCACCGATCAGGGATGGGGGGCGCTCACGGCGACGCCGCGGAGCGCGGCGGTGCTGGCCCTCGACTCCACGGAGTGGGCGGAGGCCGCCGAGGACGGCCGGGGGGAGTTCCCCTCCTGCCATCTCACCTGCGGCCTCCTCGCCGACTTCTTCGGCCGGCTCTCCGACGGTCTCGTGGCCGTGATGGAGGTCGAGTGCCGGTCGCGGGGGGACGGGCGCTGCCGCTTCCTCGCGGGCGCCCCCGAAACCCTGGGCGCACTCTACGACCGCATGGCCCAGGGCGCCGGCTACGGCGAGGCGCTGGGCGCCTAGCTGGCCCGCTTCCTCAGCCGGACGTCGCCCGACCCCGTCTCGATCGCGATCTTTCCCTTCCCGTCGCCGATCCGCCCGATCAGGTGATCGCGCGCGTGCCGGGTGAGCTGGAGCGGGAAATCGGTCTCGATCTCCCCGCTCGCCGTCTCGATCTCGATCTCGGCGCCGAGCGACCCCGGAGCCGTCACGCTGATGTCGCCCGAGCCGGTCTCGACGCTGAGGCTCCGGGTCGCCGTGCGCAGGTCGGCCGTCACGCTCCCGCTCCCGGTCTCCAGCCGCACGGCAGGGGCGCTCGCCCCCGAAAGGCGGACGTCACCGGACCCGGTGTCGATGCTGAGGTCGTTCGCCTGGACCTCGGTGGCCGTCACCTCCCCCGAGCCCGTGTCCACCGACAGCTCGGTGCCGCGGAAGCGGGAGACTTGGACCGGCCCGGACCCCGTGTCCACCAGCAGAACCCCTTCGGCGCCGGTCACGTCCACCGCGCCGGCGCCGACGTCCACGCTCAGCTCTCCTTTGGTCCCGGCGGCGGTGACGGCGGCGCTGTGCGCGTCCACATGGAGTCGGCCCTCGATGTTCCCGACCGACACCGTGCCGACCGCCAGGTAGATCGCCACCTCGCTTCCGGGCGGGATCCGGACCCGCAGATCGGCGTGGGCGGCCAACCCGTCTCCGGCACCGCCGATGATGCGGACCCGCCGGCCTTCCCGATCGTGGCGGCCATGGCGCTGGTGGTCGTCGTCGGAGTCGCCGTCGCCGAAGGTGCCGTCGTCCCGCACCCGGAGGTCGGTCGAGGAGCCCTGGTCGAGCCCGGCGTAGACCACGCGATCGGCGGGGTAGCGGACGCGGAGCGTCTCCCGACCGCGGATCTCCCCCTGCTCGACGCCGAGCCGGCCGGCGTCCGCGCCTCCCCGGGTCACCTGCACCACGACGGAGCCGGTGCCCGGCTCCACGGTGACCGCGCCGGCGAGGTTGTAGATGGCCACGTCGCCGCCGGCCAGAGTGTAGCGTTCGCCCTGCTGGGCCTCGGCGAGGCCGGCCGCGAGGGCGAGGGACAGGATGCTGAACGGGACCCGCATCGGAGCTGCTCCTGGGTGAGGACCCGGGATTAGACGGCGCAGGGCCGCCGGAGGTTGCAGCGGGCTGTGTCGGCGGGAGAAGGGAGATGCAGGTCAGAGCCGGGAGGCGTAGTCCGGCCGCATGACCAGCTCGCCTCCCTGAATGATCTCGCGGTCCCACGGCAGGATGATGAAGTTGTCGGTCTCGAACGCGTGGTAGTCGGGCGCGTACTCGCCGGTCTTGAACGACACGGCCGAGCGCACCTCGGCGGGCTTGAGCGCGCGCACCTCGCTCAGGGCCAGCTTCATGGTGCTTCCGGTGTCGCAGGTTTCGTCTACCACGAGGATGCGGCGGCCGCGGATGGTGGGGGGCGGCCCCGACACCAGCACCGGTTGCGATCCGGCCTCGCGGCGGGTCACCGCCATGGAGCTGAACTCGCACTGGAGGATGGAGGCGACCACGACGCCGGGAATGACGCCGGCCTTGGCCACGCCCAGCACGATCTCCGGCTGATAGTCGCGCGCCACGCGGAGCGCGAGCGCACGGCAGATCTCGCCGAAGAAGGGCCAATCGACCTCGAGGACACCTCGCGGGCCGGGCGTCGAGGAACGTCGCATGCAGCCTCCGGAAGTTGCTTCCCCAACCTACGCCGGTTCCGGCGGCCCGGCAACCGCGTTGTCGCGTTGCGGCACCTGCGAGCGCCAAGTATCTTGTGCCTGTGCTCAAGATGTTGTGCCCGTTCGACTTCTGTCGGAGAGTCCCGCCGATCCCATGAGCTTCTGGCAACGCATGTTCGGCAAGGACAAGCGCGAGGCGCTCCAGCCCCAGCGGCTCGACTATCTCAATGAAGGTCTGGCGCTCGAGCGGCAGGGCGACTACGAGGCCGCCCTGACCTCCTACCGCCTCGCCTTGCGGGACAACCCCGGCGACTCGCGCATCCTGCTCAACATGGCCATCGCCTTCACCAAGACCGGGCAGCCGGACGAGGCGATTCGCCACTACAAGCGCGCCCTGGAGCTGGACAACAGCCTCGGCGGGGCCCATTACGGCGTGGCATTCCTGCTGCTCAAGCGGGGTGATACCCAGCAGGCAGCCGAGCATCTGCGCGCTTTCCTCGCCCGCCCCCCCAAGGGGCCCGATGCCGAGCGCTGGATCCGTCACGCCGAGACGGCCCTCCGCGACATCGCCAGCAGTCCCGCCCAGGAGACCCTGTGAGGCGGTGGTCCCGCCTCGCGCCGCTCGCCCTCCTGCTCGCGTGCAGTAGCCTGGAAGAAGGTGCCGGAGGGGTGGTGGGGCTGGAGATCCGCACCCCTTCCTCGCTCGTGCTCGAGGTGGGCGAGACACTGCAGCTTTCCGCGACGGCGCTCGACGCCGACGGCAACGTGGTGGACGCGGTGGTGCTCTGGCGGACTGCCGACGCCGCAGTGACGGTGGACGAAGCCAGCGGGCTCGTCACCGCGGTCGCGCCCGGCACCGGCCGGGTGCAGGCCACCGCCGGCGCGCTCTCGAGCGAGCTCGTCTCCCTCACCGTTCTCGCCCCCGCCGACACCCTCATGCTGCTGGGCGATTCGGTCGTGGTCGCCGCGGCCGAGCCCGGCGCTACCCCTCCGCTCACGGTCCAGCTGCAGAGCTTCAATCCGCCGGGGCCGCTCGATGCCCGGCCGGTGATCTATGAGATCACCCGCCCCACGGCAGTGCCGGTCGCGGTGACCCTGCCAGGCGGCGTGCTGATCGACACCCTCACGACCGCGACCGACGGCACGGTCGGTGCAGTGGTGAGCCGGGCCCCCGGCACTCCGGTCCCCGACACGGTGATCGTCGAGGTCCGGGCCAGCCGGACTCGCGGGGCCGCGGTTCCGGGATCGGGGCAGCGCTTCATCGTTCTCTTCCAGTAGGGGGCGTCCCACGCCGCGCACGTTGAACGAGCTGTACTTCGGCACCATCGACCGCTACCCGGACCGCCCCGTGGCGCTCCGGATCAAGCGGGAGGGGCGATGGGTCGACATCAGCTATCGCCAGATGGCCGACCAGGTCCAGGACCTGAGCATCGGGCTGCTCGAGCTGGGGGTGCGACCGGGCGACAGAGTGGGCATTCTGTCGGAGAATCGCCCCGAATGGGCGATCGCCGACTACGCCTGCCTGTCCGCCTGCTGCACCGACGTTCCGATCTACCCCACCCTTCCCGCCAAGCAAGCCGAGTACATCCTGCGCGACAGCGGGGCGGTCGCGGTGCTCGCCTCGAGCGATGCGCAGGTGGAGAAGGTCCTCGCAGTGCGCCACCACCTCCCGGCCCTGCGCCACGTCATCGGCTTCGACGGGCGTGGCGAGGGGGTGCTCCCCTGGACCGACGTGCTGGCCCGGGGCCGGGCCGCGCGCGACCGCCATCCGGACTGGCGGGCCCAGGCGCTGCAGGCCGCCCCCGACGACCTGGCGACGCTGATCTACACCTCCGGCACGACCGGCGACCCCAAGGGCGTGATGCTGACCCACGGGAACATCGCCTCCAACGTGACGACCTCGGTCGAGCTCTTCTCCTTCCAGGACACCGACGAGTGTCTCTCGTTCCTTCCGCTCTCCCACATCTTCGAGCGGATGTTCGGGCACTACTGCATGTTCCACAAAGGGGTGCTGATCAACTACGCGGGCAGCATCGAGACGGTCCCGACGGACATGCAGGAGCGCCGGCCCACCCTCATGGCGTCGGTGCCCCGGCTCTACGAGAAGATCTACGCCCGGGTCCACGACACGGCCCGCTCGTCGTCGCCGCTGCGCCAGCGGCTCTTCGCCTGGTCCAAGCAGGTCGGGGAGGAGTGGGCCGACCGCGTGATCGACCGGCGCCGGGTGTCGCCGGGGCTGGCCATCGCCCGGCGGGTGGCCGACCGCCTGGTCTTCGCCAAGCTGCGGGCCCGCACCGGCGGGAGGATCCGGTTCTTCATCTCGGGCGGCGCGCCGCTCTCGCCCGACATCGCCCGGTTCTTCTTCGCGGCGGGACTTCCGATCCTCGAGGGCTACGGGCTCACCGAAACCTCGCCGGTGATGGCCGTGAACACCTTCGAGCACCTCAAGCTCGGCACGGTGGGGCGGCCGATCCCCGACGTCGAGATCCGGATCGCGGCGGACGGCGAGATCCTGACCCGTGGACCCAACGTGATGCGGGGCTACTTCAACAAGCCCGAGGCCACCGCGGAGGCGCTCGACGGCGACGGCTGGTTCCACACCGGTGACATCGGAGTGCTCGACGCGGATGGTTTCCTCCGGATCACCGACCGGAAGAAGGATCTCATCGTCACGGCCGGCGGGAAGAACATCGCGCCCCAGCCGATCGAGAACCTGGCCAAGACAAGCAAGTTCGTCTCCAGCGCGGTGGTGCTGGGGGACCGGCGTCCCTTCCCCATCATGCTGGTGGTGCCCAACGCCGATTCCGTCCGGGCCTGGACCCGGCACAAGGGCCTCGGCGATGACGAGCTGGAACAGCTGCTGACGCTTGCCGAGGTGCGGCAGAAGGTGGAGCGGGAGGTCCGCAAGACCCTGCGGGACCTGGCGCAGTTCGAGATGCCCAAGCGCCTGATTCTCCTGCCCCGCGACTTCAGCGTCGAGGCCGGCGAGCTCACGCCCACGCTCAAGGTGCGCCGGCGCATCGTGGAGCAGCGTCACCGGCAGGCCATCGAAGCGGTTTACGCCGACCACGCGTGATCTGAGTTACGGCGACCCCTCCCGGGGAGTGCTTAGATCGGTCCCGACGGACAACGGGAGGATGCCGTGGGACTCGAGACCATCGTCGGCGTGCTGGTGGGAGTGATTGTGGCCATCTGGCTGGTCACCAGGGCGATGAGACGCGGCCGCCCGCCCGGCGGCTGATTATCGACGCGGCGTGCCGACCCAGACGCCGCCGGCGGTCGCCATCAGCTCGATCACCTCGCCCGCGGGGTCGGCCCCCTCTCCCACCACCCGGAGGCCGGGCAGCACCACCCGCGCCGCCTCGGCCACCCAGGCTGGGTCCCCTCCGTACGGCGCACCCAGCACCACGCCTCGCATGGAGCGGCTCCTGAGCGGAATGCGATGGCCGCGGAGCACGCTGATCCCCGGCTCGTCGGCCGTCTCGAGACCCGGATTCACCGCCACGAGGCCGACGCCCGGGAGCAGCTCCGACACGCCCCGCCAATGGTCCCCGGGCGGGCCCACCAGGACGAGGTACCCCCCGGGCCCGCCCAGCCCGGCGAGGGCGACGGCCGCGTCGGGCACCAGCCCCGTGGCCGTCTCGACCGCGAGCGGTCCCCCGCCGAGATCGAGAACGCCGTCCTCCACCGGGAAGGTCCGGCCGCAGACCGGGCAGCCGAGCCGCCCCGCCCGCACCGAGCGGTCCTCGATCCGGTCGGGCAGGAGGACGAGGAACCGCTCCTCGTGCTCCGCCGGACAGCGCAGGTGATCGGTCAGCTCGATGAACACGCGCGCCTAGGGCCGGAACACGACCCAGGTGAGCTGGCCCGGCTCGACCGTTACCCGCCTCAGGATCCGCCGGCCCCCGACCTCCGTCCCCAGGACGTAAACCCCCTCGGGGACGTCTCCCACCGCGAAGTGCTCCCCGTACAGCGGGTGCGGGTGGCCGTGCTCCCCGTAGGTCTCGGCGAACGAGAACGGTGTCTCCACCGGGTCCCGCTTCACCAGGCCGTAGATCCGCGCCTGCGGCACCGGCGCCCCGGAGGCATCGACCACCTGGCCGGCGACCACACCGGTGCCTGGCAGCGGCTGCAGCCACAGCTCGGGGTTGGTGGTGTAGGGCGGGAAGCGCTGGGTCGAGTCCACGATGGCGCCGATGGAGTCGGTGGGAGAAGCGGCCAGCTCGAAGTGCAGGTGGTCGTTGGTGGCCCGCCCGGTGTTCCCCACCCGGGCGATCACCTGCCCGGCTCGCACCCGGGCGCCCGGCTTCACCGTGAGACTGGTGTTGTGGTAATAGGTGGAATAGAGACGGTACCGCTTTCCGCGGGCCACCACCGAGCTGTCGTGCCGGATGGAGACGGTGAGCGCGCCCTGCTCCGCCGGGCCGGCGTAGACCACCCGCCCCGCTGCGGCCGCAAGCACCGGCGTGCCGTCGGGGTTGTTGAACTCCACGCCCTGGTGCTCCTGGAAGTTGCCTCCCATGGTCGAGCCGTAGCGATAGGTCTGGTCGATGAACGGGTTGAAGGGCCGCTCGATGGGACGGCGCAGCCAGGCGGTGCGAAGCGGCTTCGGCGCCTCCGCCTCGCGGGCCGTGCCCCTGAGGCAGGGCAGCGTGTCGAGGACGGGACGGAGCCCGCAGGGCGTGCCCCGGTACTGCTGGCGGCCGATCAGGATCGCGTTCGCCGGGGAGAACGGCGCCGCGCCCATCGGGCGCGACTCCCACCGCTGGCCGGTATGCCGGAGCCGCTGGTTGCCCCGCAGCGTGGTGACGATCCAGCCCTGCCGGTCGGCCGCGATCCGCCGCACGTACTCGCTCCCGAGGAGTGGGAGCGCCGTGTCAGCCGGACCGCGAGCCGGCGGGCCCACCGAGTCCCCGATGGCGGTCCAGGACACGCCGTCGTCGGTGGTCACCTGGAGGCCATCGGCCGTCGCGATGACCGTCGTATCCCCCCGGGTCACGATGCCGTCCGGCACGACGTACTGCCACTCGGGGCCGAGCTGATCGTAGGTCCAGTTCCTCCAGGTGCGGCCGCCATCGAGCGACACGCCCCATCCGTTCCCGACCGTCCCGTACCACACCTGCCCCCGCGGCCCGAACGCAATCGCCTGGACGAAATCCCAGCTGATGGACGTGCCGCTGGTATCGCGGCGGATGTCCTCCCAGCTCGTCCCTCCAAAGGGCAGCCGGAGGATGCCCCGGCCGTAGGTACCGAGCCAGAGGGCGCCCTGCCCGTCGCGCGCGGCGGTGAGGACATGCACGCCCCACCCAGTGCTGTCGGGCAGCGGCGGGAGGGCGTCCTGTCCCCGCAGCTCGCGGGGGCCGGCGGACAGCGCCAGGAGTGCGGCGAGGGCCGGAAGGGTGCGGGAGATTCGCGGCATCCTGGGCTCTGGATTCGAAGGAGTCGAGGTACGGGGGATCAGGCCGGACCGAGCCGGAGCCAGTCCAGGTGAACCCTGGGGGGGCGGGTGGCCACGAACACGATGGCGTCGGCGACGTCCTCGGGCCGCAGCATGGCCGAGCGCGGGGGGAACCCGTCGCGCCGATCCGGATCGAAGGGATCCCAGACCGAGGTGTCGGTCGGACCCGGCGAGATCAGCGTCAGGCGGACCCCGCTCCCGCGGAACTCGGCCACCAGGGTCTCGTGCAGCCCGCGCAATCCGTACTTGCCGGCCGCGTAGGCGGCGTTCTCCGGGAAGCCGACGTGGTCCGCCACGCTGCCGATGCTGATGAAGGTGCCCCGCCCCGCCCGCCGCATGGCGGGCAGAAAGGCGCGGGCCACCAGGAAGGCCGCGCGCAGGTTCACGGCGATCTGGCCCTCGAAGTCCGCGGGGCTGGTGTCTTCGAGCGGGCGCAGCAGGAAGCCGCCGGCATTGCTCACCACGATCTCGGGCACGCCGTGCTCCGACTCGACCGTGGACGCGAGCCGCTCGACCTGCTCCGCCTCGGTCAGGTCGAGCGACAGGTCGCGATATCCGGCGTGGGTGCCGGGTGCCAGACTCCGGGCCACCCGCACGACCTGCGCGCCTGCCGAGGCCAGCGCCGCCGCGGCCGCCGCACCGATGCCGCGGGAGGCGCCGGTCACGACGGCCAGCCGGCCGGCCAATGGGGTCACTCGTTCCCGCGCCCGCCGTGGGCCAGACGGAGAAACTCGACCCGGGTCTTGGAGTCGTCCCGGAAGATGCCCCGGAGCGCGCTGGTGACGGTGCGGGAGTTCTGCTTCTCCACTCCGCGCATCATCATGCAGAAGTGAGCCGCCTCGATCACCACGCCGACGCCGGTGGGCTGCAGCACGTCCATCACCGCGTCGGCGATCTGGTCGGTGAGGCGTTCCTGTACC
>DASUSR010000390.1:0-4735 GCA_036375015.1 Gemmatimonadales bacterium | reverse complement strand
CGAGACCTCGCCCTCGAACGCCTTGGCCTCGATGGCCTTGATCATCTTGGAGAAGCTGTGCACCGGGATCACGGTGGCGAGCTTGCCGCCGGCCACGATGAGCTCGCCCGAGGGGTCCACGTCCACGCCGTGCGGGGACTTCGGCGTCGGCAGGTAGTACACCATGTCGGGGCAGAGCGCCGGCGTCACGACCGTGGTGCCGGTCCTCCACTCGGTGCGGGCGATGTGGTCCTCGCCGACCACGTTGTGCGCGTAGCGCCCGTCCCGCTGGACGGTCTTCTTCTCCCGGACGCACTGCTCGGCCCGCTTCCAGTTCACCGCGGCGATGAAGTCCTTGTCGCGCTGGGAGGCGTTCTTCTCGAGCATGGTGTGCGCCTGCTCGGAGTTGTACGAGGTGAAGAAGGACCAGCCGTGCGACGGTCCCTTGCCCGAGTGCGAGAGGTCGTAGTCGAACCCCGGCATCTCGATCTGGAAGCTGAGCGACATGGCGCCGGTGACCGAGTCCACCTTCACGAAGCTCAACAGGCCCTTGAAGTTGTCCTTGTAGTCCTTGATCGAGACGTCGGCCTGCGGCGTCGGCACGCTGAAGCGGGTGGCGCCGACGGTGTACTCGGTGTTCTGGGTGACGAAGGGCGAGGCGTGGTTGCCGGCCGAGTTGGGGATCTCGATGATCTCCTTGGTTTCCATGGTCGCCAGGTCGATCCGGGCGATCCGCGGCGTGTTGTTGCCGTTGATGAAGATCCAGCGGCCGTCGGGGACACCATCGGTCTGGGACAGCTCGGGGTGGTGGGAGTCGTCCCAGGGCTGCATCCCGTAGCTGGTGTTCAGCATCGCCTTGGTCTGCTCGGTATAGCCCCAGCCCTTCTCGGGATACTGGGAGAAGACCGGGATGTCGCGGAGCAGGCGGCCCGACGGCAGGCCATAGACCGCCAGGTTGCCGCTGAAGCCGCCGGAGAAGAACGCGTAGAACTCGTCGTACTGCCCGGGGGGGACGTACACCTTGGCCGCCGCGTCGGCGGCCCCGGTCAGCGCCGAGCCGGCAATCTGCTTGGGACCGCAGCTGGCGACCGCGATGGCGGCGGCGGCGGCGCCGGCGAGGGTTCCCAGGAGCAGTCGAGAACGGGAACGGGGTGACATGGGCTGCTGCCCTCCAGGGCTGTGGTGGTCGGGGTCGTGCGGTTGTGACACGAGCTTGTCCTCGAGGCCCTGAGCGGTGCGTGAAGGTTCCATGAGGAATCCTTCAGATCGCGCCGAGGTCTCGGCGGCGACGGTCCGGGGTATAATCACATCTCGACATGATGATATGATGAATCTCGTATGAGATTCCCTCCCGGTGACGCGCGGGCTCTTGCGCCTCCTCATTTGTGCACCCTATTGTCCGCTTCACTCGCGCAGGGAGACCGTTTCGTGCTGACCCAGACGGCGCAGTACGCCCTCCGGACCGTGCTGCGGCTGGCGGCCGGCGACGAGGACCGCTGCACCGTCGAGCAGTTGGCCCGGGAGCTTGGCGTGCCCCGCAACTACCTCTCCAAGACCCTGCACCTGCTGGCCCGGAGCGGGGTCGTGGACAGCACCCGGGGGAAGCACGGGGGGTTCCGGTTGCGCCGCCGGGCGGATCGGATCACCCTGCGCGAGGTGGTCGCCCCGTTCGAGGAGGTGGGCCGGCGGGTCTGCCTGCTGGGGAAGCCCACCTGCAGCGACCGCACCGCCTGCCCGGCACACGCCCATTGGAAGTCGGTCTCCGATTCGGTGGCCCGGTTCTTCGACCGCACCACCGTGGCGGAGCTGCTCGAGGAGCCCGCCCGGATTCCGCTCCGGCCGCCCGTTACCACCACCAGGAGTTCCGTGTGAACCGACTACTGTCGTCCGCCCTGCTGCTCTCACTCGTGACCACTGCCTGCGGCGGCGACAAGGCCGCTCCGGGGGCCCCGCCCGGCGAGGCTGCCGCGCCGGCCGCCGCGCCGCCCGCCACCGGCAAGGTCATCGAGGTGAAGATGATCTCGGAGGGAGCCAAGAATTACTTCGAGCCGAGCGAGATCGAGGCGAAGCAGGGGGACCGCCTCAAGTTGGTGCTGGTGAGCGGGGTGCATAACATGGCCTGGCCGCCGGCCAAGAACCCGGCCGGCGTAGACCTCCCCGACACCACCGAGATGCTGCAGCTGCCCGGCCAGGAGGTCGAGGTCCCCATCACCATGCCGCCGGGCAAGTACAACTTCGTCTGCGTGCCGCACGAGGCGATCGGAATGGTGGGCACGCTCGAGGTCGAAGACGACTGAGCAGGAGGGCCGGTGAGCGGCCCTCCCCCGTTCCGGCTGCCCGGTACGCACTTCGTCGGCGCGATGGTCTGGCTCGTCCTCGGAGGGATCGGGCTGGTGGCGGTCGCGCCGGACCTCGCGGCGGGGCGGATGCTCGCCCCGCGCGTGCTCGGGGTTACCCACCTCTATACCCTCGGCGTCATCCTCGCCTCGGTCTTCGGGGCGCTCTACCAGTTCTACCCCATGTCCCTCGGCGCCGGCGCGCGGAGCGTCCGGGCCGGGATCGCCGGCGCCTGGCTCCTGCACCTGGGCGTGGCGCTCCTGGTGGTCGGGCTCTGGCGATCCTCCCCGGCCCTGCAGGCGGCGGGATGGTGGGTGCTCTTCGGGTCGGTGGGCTGCGTCTCCTGGAACCTGCTGCCCCACCGCCGTCGCATGACCCAGGGGAGACGCGCGGCGGCCTACGTCTCGGCCGCGCACTCGATGCTGGGCTTCGCCATGCTCCTGGCGGGCGCGCGCATCGGCGAGGGGCTGGGCTGGTGGACGGTCGATCGGCTCGGCGCGATCGCGGCCCACTTCCACCTCGCGGCCTTCGGCTTCGCGGGGCTCACCGCGGTGGGAGTCGGCGGCCGCATGCTGCCGATGTTCCTGGTCTCCGGCGCCGGACCGGAGTGGCCGCTTCGAATCATTGGGCCGGCCGCCGTCGTCGGGTTGCTGCTGCTCGGCGTCGGGCTGCTCTTCGGACTTCCGGGCGCGGTCTGGCCGGGCGCGCTGCTCGGCGTCGGGGCGGCGGCGCTCTTCGTCGGCATGGTGGCTGGCTTCTTCCGGCGACGGCTGGTGCGGGTGCTGGAGCCGGCGTTCGGCCACGTGCTGGCGGGATTCGTCTCGCTGGCCCTGGCGCTCGCCGCCGGGGTGGTGCAGCTCGCGAGCCCGGGGGTGTCGCTCCGCGGATGGATCGTGTACGCCGAGCTGACCCTGCTGGGCTGGCTGGTGCTCTTCATCACCGGGGTCTGGTACCGGCTCGTCCCCTTCCTGATCTGGCTCCACTTCTACGGCCGCGGCGGCGGCCCGGTGACGCCCGCCACCGAGCTGGTGCATCGCGGGACGGCATGGGCGGCCCTGGGGCTCCTGGCGGGAGGTACAGCCCTCCTGATCGTGGGGACGGCGCTGGCCTCGCCGATCTCCGCGCGCGCCGGCGCGGCCGGGGTCCTGGCCGGCAGCCTGCTGGTGGCGGGGCAGTACGTCCGGATCTACAGTGGGAGGGGCAGTGGGGCGGGGACGTGAGCGCTGCTACACCGTCGGCAGCGCCCGACGCGGGATCTCCAGCGCCCTCGCGCCCAGCGTGCGCCACAGGTTGTAGATGAACCCGTAGGCGCCGAGGGCGGCCAGCGCCCCGCCGCCGGCGAGCACGAGTCCGGCGTAGGCGGCGCCGTGCGGGCGGCTCGCGAGGCCGGCCACCAGGAGCACCAGCCCCAGGTTCGAGACCCACCATTGGGCGCGGGCCAGACGGTTGCTGTGGAGTGGCCGGCCCGCGAACCGGGGGATCGCGTGGTACGCCACTCCGTAGATCATCATCGTGACGAACCCCAGCATGTTCATGTGCAGGTGCGCGGGCCGGTAGATCAGCCACGCCGGCTGCACCGCCATGGCGACGCCGAGCGTCACTCCCAGGCCGAGCCAGGCGAGGGCGGCCCGCAGGAACGCGCGAACGAACCACTCCATGTCAGCGGCTCCCGGGGCGCGGAGTGATGAGGGCGGCGATCACCAGGCGCTCCTCGCCGGCGCGCATGCCGTGCGGTTCGTGGGGCTCGAAGGCGGCGATGGCGCCCGGCCCGATCGCTCGCTCGCCCTCGGCCCCGACGACGAAACCCGCCCCCGATACCACTGTCATGAACACGCTGGATGCGCTGGTGTGGGTGGCCACCTGCTGGCCCGGATCGATCCGGAACACCACCAGACGGGCGTCGTCGTGCTCGTGCGCGATCGCGACTGCCGGACGCCGGGGCGCGGCCGCGACCGCCGACTCGGCGATGGCGCCGGGATGGTAGATGTTCATGCCTCGCCCTCGAGCGCGGGGGCCAGGGCGGCGAGCAGCGACTCGAGGCGGACGCCGGCCGCGCGCGCCGCCTCCTCCAGCGAGAGGGCGCCGCCGCAGCAGGTGTCCACGCCGAAGCGATTGAGGACGGCCCCGCTCCACGGGGCCCGGCGGAGCAGGTCGTTGACCGTGGTGGTCGCGAGCGAGGTCAGGTCGGTCATGAGACGGTTCCGGGTTGGGTGGACCGGGTGAGCAGGTCGGCCACGGTGAGCTCCGCGAAGAACGCCTGGGCGGTGTCCTTCACCGCCTTCCAGCGGAAGTGCGCCCCGCAGGGCGCGTCGTCCCGGCAGCGGGTGCGTCCCATGATGCAGCGGTGCTCCGTCGCCGGCAGCAGCGGCTCCACGATCGTGGCCAGCCGGAGCTGCCCCGGCGGCATGCCGAGCCGGTA
>DASUSR010000389.1:0-5801 GCA_036375015.1 Gemmatimonadales bacterium | reverse complement strand
TGGAGATCGGCGGCGGTGGGCTGTCCTCCGGTGACCAGCCCCGGCAGTACCTGACAGGCATTGGGGACGTGGGACAGAGCGTCGTACGCGGTCGGCATGGCCCCAAAGCTAGCCGGCGCGCTACCAGATCTGCACCCGCTCCTCCGCGTCACGCACCACCGGGTCGCCGGGCCGGCAGCCGAGCGCGCGCGCGGACTCGGGCATTTGCTGAGGGGCCCGTTCCGGGTGGGATCAAGAGATCTACGGGAACTTCGGCCTGCGGTTTCGGGAGGGCGCTCAGGGCTCCGGGCGGTAGACGATGACCCGGGCCCGCTCCAGGGTGATGAGTCCGCCGCCCATCATCCGGTCCAGATCGGGCAGCACGGACTGGATCTTCTCCTCGGTCTCGACGCATTCGATCACGATGGGAAGATCGAGCGAGAGCCGGAGCACCTTTTCGGTGTGGATCCCCGCGCTGGCGCCGAACCCCATGATGCCGCGGAGCACCGTCGCGCCGGCGAAGCCGCGCTGTCGCAGGAGGAGCACGATCGCCTCGTAGAGCGGCCTTCCCTCGTGCTTGTCCCGCTCGCCCACGTGAATCCGCATCAGGGTGCGCTCGCCGATCACAACGCCTCCCGCGCCGCGATGAGGCCCCGCGCGGCCAGGAGACCGAGGAGGGTGGCCCCGACGGCAAGCACGAGACTGGCTCCCGCGTAGAGTGCCGCCCGCTCCCACTCGCCGTCCTCCAGCAGCGCCACCGTCTCGTAACTGAAGGTCGAGAAGGTCGTGTACCCGCCGCAGAAGCCGATGGTGAGAAAGGCGCGGAGCTCGGGGGTGAGGGTCGGGGTCTCCAGAGCGTAGCGGAGGAACAGCCCTACCAGGAAGGAGCCGGTGACGTTCACGACCAGCGTGCCCGCCGGCAGCCCGGTGCCGAGGCCGCGCTGCACCAGGCCGCCGACGAGGTATCGGCCCACCCCGCCGAGGGCGCTTCCCAGGGCGATATACCAGAGCATGCCGGAAAGTATACATTTCCGCCGTGCTCCGCCTCGCTATCGCGCAGCTCCGCCCCCACAAAGGGGCCTACGACGAGAACCTCTGCCGGCTCGGCGCCATGTTCCGGGAGCTCGCCGCCGGGGAGGAGCCGCCCGATCTCGTCGTCGCCCCCGAGGCCGCCCTGACCGGCTACTTCCTCGAGGGCGGCGTCCGCGACCTGGCCGTCTCCGCCGACCGGCTCTTCGACGACCTCTCCCGGCAGCATCGCGACGCCAAGGCCCCGCCGTTCGAGATCGCCATCGGGTTCTACGAGGTGCACCAGTACCGCCTCTACAACGCCGCGCTGTACGCCACCCTGGGCGGGTCCGAGGCGGGGATCCGCCACGTCCACCGCAAGATCTTCCTGCCCACGTACGGGGTGTTCGATGAGGAGCGCTTCGTCGAGGCCGGACGCAGCGTGCAGGCCTTCGACACCGGCTGGGGCCGCGCGGCGATGCTGGTGTGCGAGGATGTCTGGCATTCCTTCACGCCGATGCTGGCGGCGCTGGACGGCGCGCAGCTCATCATCGTGCCGAGCGCCAGCCCGGCGCGCGGCTTGGCGGGGAGCGAGGAGGCACCCGGACGGCCGGGCAGTCTCGCGCGGTGGAAGCGGCTGGTGCAGGACGTGGCCGGCGAGCACGGCGTGTATGTCGCGCTGGCCCAGCTGGTGGGCTTCGAGGGCGGGAAGGCGTTTCCCGGCGGCTCGCTCATCGCCACGCCGCGCGGCGACGTGCTCACCGAGGGGCCGATCTTCGACGAGGCGCTCATCCGCGCGGGACTGGACCTGGAAGAGATCACCCGGGCCCGGGCCGACCTGCCGCTGCTGGCGGATCTCGAGATGCGGTTGCCGCATCTGCTCGGCTCGCTGCACGCGGCACGAAGGAACAGCGGAGCCGCAGGACAGCGGAGCCGCGGGTCAGGGCCGGTGGGACCCGCCCCGCCTCCCCGCGGCCCCGCCGCCCCGCCGACGACCCGTCCCCCGCTCGCCATCGACGGTCCGCTGACCCGGCACTGGCTGGTCGAGTTCATTCGGGACGAGGTCCAGCGCCGGCGGGGGTTCGAGCGGGTGGTGATCGGCCTGTCGGGCGGGGTGGACAGCTCGCTCGTCGCCTACCTCGCCGCGGAGGCGCTGGGCCCGGAGAACGTCATCGGCGTCCGGATGCCGTACCGCACCTCGAGCCCGGAGAGCCTGGAGCACGGGCAACTCGTCATCGACGCGCTCCGCATCCGGGGACTCACGGTCGACATCAGCGAGGCGGTGGACGGGCTGGCGCGGGCGCTCGGCGGCGTGAGCGACCCCGGCCGACTGGGCAACGTCATGGCCCGCACCCGCATGATCACCCTGTTCGACCTGTCGGCGGCGCACCGGGCCCTGCCGCTCGGCACCGGCAACAAGACCGAGCGGCTCTTCGGCTACTTCACCTGGCACGCCGACGATTCGCCGCCGGTCAACCCCATCGGCGACCTCTTCAAGACCCAGGTCTGGGCGCTCGCCCGGGAGGTCGGCGTGCCCGAGGTGATCGTCGGCAAGCCGGCCAGCGCCGACCTGATCCAGGGCCAGACCGACGAAGGCGATTTCGGCATCTCGTATCCCCGCGCCGACAGCATCCTGCACTGGATCCTGCTCGGCTACCACGATCCCGACATCGCCCAGCTGGGGTACACGACGGAGGAGATCGCGCTGGTCCGCCGCCGGCTCGACTCGACCCACTGGAAGCGCCGCCTGCCGACGGTGGCGATGGTGAGCGCGACGGCGATCGGGGAGTACTATCTGCGGCCGGTAGACTACTGACCTCGATGCTCCCCGACTCGCGTCCCATGTCCTATTCTACCGGCACCCTGACGACGTTCGTCATGCCGCACATGCAGAACGTCCTGGGCGATCTCTTCGGGGGCGAGCTGATGGCGCTGGTGGACCAGGCGGCCGCGGTCGCCGCTATCCGCCATGCCGGCGGGCCCGCGGTCACCGCGAGCATCGACCGGGTGGATTTCCGCGAGCGGATCCCGGTCGGCTCGCTGGTCACCTGCGCGGCCACGGTGGACTACGTGGGCAACACGTCGATGGACATCTCGATCGAGGTGTACGCCGAGACGGTGAGCACCGGCGAGCGGCGCCACACCCACACGGCGCACGTGGTGTTCGTCGCCATCGACGAGACCGGGAAGCCCAGGCGGGTTCCCCGTCTGGTTCCCGAGACCCGGGAGGAGCGGGAGCGCTACGCCCGGGCGGAAGCGCACCGGCGGCAGCAGAAGCGATCGTGAGCCGGACCGAGGTCACCCTGGTGCTCAGCGGCGGCGGCGCCAAGACCGCCGCCCACGTCGGGGCGGCCCGCGCGCTCGCCGAGGCGGGGTGCGTGCCGAGCCGATACGTCGCCACCTCGATGGGCGCCGTGCTGGCGGCCGCGTTGGCCGTGGGGGTGGACCCGGGCACGCTGCTGGAGCGGCTGCCCGAGATCGGCCGCCGCGGCATCGTCCGCGACCCGCTCGCCCCGGTGCAGGGGCTCTTCCTGCGGTCGCTGCTCAAGCCCGGTCCCTTTCGCCGAGCGGTGGAGGAGCTGGTCCCCGCGCGCCGGTTCACCGACCTCCGGGTGCCGCTCACCGTGTGCGTCACCGACCTGGACACCGGTGAGCTGCTGCTCTACGGCGCGGGCGGAATGGACGCTCCGCTGGTGGAGGTCCTCCTCGCCAGCTGCGCGCTCCCGATCTATTTCCCGGCCCATCCGCTCGAGGGGCGTCGCTGCGGCGACGGCGGCCTGCACGGGGCCCTGCCGCTGGCACCGGCGGGCCGGCTGGCGAGGGAGCCGGTCGTCGCGGTGGACGTGGGACCCGGCTTCGACCTCGGGGAGCCGGGGGCGCCGGTGTCGGTTCCCGCGGTCATCCGGGCGCACGAGGAGGCGCTGGGCACGCTGATGGCTCAGGCCACCGCCGCCCAGCTCGCGCTCTGGCAGGCGGACCAGGCCAGACCGGAGCTGGTGTACGTGCGGCCGCGGGTTGAGCGGAGCGCGACCTTCCGGGTGGACCGGGTGCATCGCTACGCCGAGGAAGGGTACCTCGCGGCGCGAGAGGCGCTGCTGCGGTGGCGCGCGCGCACTTGACCCGCCTCCCACGGGGACCAAATTGAGCACATGAAAGCCTCCGAAGCGATGGTTGCCGACCCGCATGTGGCCGTGGCGGGCGCGATGGCGAGCGAGGTCGCCATCATGCTCAAGACCCGCAACATCTCGGTCGTGCCCGTGGTGGACGACCACCGTACCCGCCAGTTTCTCGGTACGCTCAGCGACCGCGACCTCGTCACCCGGTGTCTGGCCGAGGGGAAGCATCCCTGGCACACCCGGGCCGACGAGCTCATGCGGACCAACTCGCCCGTGGTCGGGCCCGACCAGGAGCTCGACGGGTTCCGGATCCGCATGGACCTCGACCCCACCGAGTCCCATCTGCGGCCCACGATCACCGTGGTGGACGGCGACCGTCGGGTGATCGGGTTCATCAGCCATCCCGAGCAGGTCACCGGTGTGGAGATCGTGTGGGGCTGAGGCGGCGTTGTCACGCCGGCCGCGGCGACGTGGTCATGCCTCGGAGAGTGTGACAACCAGTGCACGGAGACGCGATGCCCGATTTCAAGCTGTTCACCCTGGCCGAGGCCGAGCGGACCCTGCCGCTGGTGCGGCGCGTCGTGCAGGACCTGACGGCCGAGTACCCCGCGTGGCGCGCGGCGGTCGCCAAGTTCGAGCTGCTCACCGGCGGCGCCAGGGCCGACTGGGGCGAGACCGGTGAGCTCCTCGCCGCCCGCGACGCGGTGTCCCGCCACGCGGAGCGGATCAACCGGTATCTCCAGGAGCTGGAGACGATCGGCTGCGTCTTCAAGGGATTCGAGGCGGGGCTGGTGGACTTCTACTCCCTGCGCGACGACCGGCCGATCTTCCTCTGCTGGCGGATGGGCGAGGAACGCATCACCCACTGGCACGAGATCGACAGCGGGTTCACCGGCCGCCAGCCGATCGACGGGTCCATCCTCTCGGCGATGTCCTCGTGATGGAGTTCTGGCTGTTCCTGCACCTGCTCGGCTTCACTCTCTGGCTGGGCGGGGGCTTCGCCTCGATGGTGGCCGGGATCGCCGCCAAGCGGGAAGACCGTCAGGGGCTCGGGGCGGTGGTGCGGTCCCAGGCGGCGCTGCAGCGGGTGCTCATCGCGCCGGGCGCGCTGCTGACGGTGCTCTCGGGCCTGATCCTCACCTTCTCGGTCACCGGCCGCACCGGCGACCTCGTCGGCTTCAGCTTCTGGCTGGTGGTGATGCAGGGCACCGGGATCATCGGGGCGCTCGTCTCGCTGCTGGTCGGCTTGCCCACCGCCACCCGGCTCGCGCGGCTCGATCCGGCGGGCGCCAACGCCGCGTTCTACGACGAGCTGCGCCAGCGGCAGCGGGTCGTCGCGTCCATCGCGGGCCTGCTGGCGCTGATCGCGCTGCTGGCAGGGGCGATGTACAGGTACTAGGTGAAGAGTGAAGGGTGAAGGAGGTCGTGGGTGCGGTATTGGGATGGTCGCGGTATCGGGGGCGGGGGTATGCTGTCGGGGTGCGGGATCATACCTCTTTGAAGGCCTGGAGCGAGGCGCACGCGGTCAGCGTGGGGGTTATCCATCTCACCCGTGATGCCTGGAAGCCACACGCGGTGGCGCTGTTCTCCCAGCTTCAGCGAGCGTCGCTCAGCGTGGAGCTGAACATCGCTGAAGGCTACACCTACGGGAATTCGCGGAACTTCACCAGGCACCTCGGCTTCGCGTTCGGCTCGGCG
>DASUSR010000388.1:0-6547 GCA_036375015.1 Gemmatimonadales bacterium | reverse complement strand
TCCGTCGGCTCGTCCAGAACCAGGAGGTCGGGACGGTGCAGGATGGCGGCCGCCAGCCCGACGCGCTGCCGGTATCCCTTCGACAGCTCGCCGATCGGCCGGTGGAACACGGACTCGAGCCCGGTGGCCGCGATCGCCTCGTCGAGCGCGGCGCGCCGGCCGCTCCCGGCCAGCTGCCGCAGCCGGGCCACGAAGTCGAGGTACTCGGAGGCCAGCATCTCGGGGTACAGCGGGTTGTTCTCGGGGAGGTAGCCGATCCGGCGCTTGGCGTCCCGGCCGGCCTGGGCGAGCGGCACGCCGTCCAGGCGGATCGCCCCGGCATCCGGCTCGAAGAACTGGGTGACCATGCGCATGGTGGTGGACTTCCCGGCCCCGTTGGGTCCGAGGAAGCCCACGACCTGGCCCCGGTCTACCTCGAAGGTGACCTCGTCCACGGCCGGAACACCGTTGAAGCGCTTTGAGACGCGATCGAGCGAGAGCAGCGACATACGCGGTGATGTGGTTGGTAGTGCGACGGGCGGGATACTACATGCCTGGCCCATCCTGTCAAGCGCCCCCTGTGACGGGGGGCACGGTTCGGGGGCGCGGCGGCACGCCAGTGTTCCTCCTGCGCCGCGGCCATCCTCCACCCGGACCCCGATCATGCCCAAGATGCACACCCTGCGCCGATCGTTGCGCGAGACGTTCGGCCTCGACGCCCTGCGCCCGGGCCAGGCGGAGGTGATCCAGTCGGTGCTCGGCGGCCGCGATACGCTGGCCATCATGCCGACCGGGGCGGGCAAATCCCTCTGCTACCAGTTGCCGGCCCTCCACCTGGAGGGCACCACCATCATCGTGAGCCCCCTCATCGCGCTGATGAAGGACCAGACCGACAAGCTGCTCGAGTTGGGCCTGGAGGCGGTGCAGGTGAACAGCACCGTCACCGGGCGGCGGGAGGCCGAGGTGCTTCGGCGCATCGGCGAGAACCGGAGCGACTTCGTCTTCACCACGCCCGAGCGCCTGGCCGAGCCCGAGTTCCTGGCCACGCTGCGGGGCACCGAGATCGATTTCGTGGTGATCGACGAGGCCCACTGCATCTCCCAGTGGGGACACGATTTCCGCCCTTCCTACCTGGCGCTCCGCCAGGCGGTGAAGGAGCTGGGCGACCCGCCGGTCCTGGCGCTCACCGCCACGGCCACCGAGGAGGTCGTGGAGGACATCGGACGGCAGCTCGGCCGGCCCGACATGCGGCTCTTCCGCACCGGGATCTACCGGCCCAACCTGCGGCTGGCGGTGGAGCACGTGAGCGGAGACGAGGAGAAGCGGGCCGTGCTGGTGAAGCTGCTCGAGGACCATGCGGGCACCGGCATCGTGTATACGGCGACGGTGCGCCACGTGGAGGACGTCACCCGGTTCCTCCAGGGCGAGGGATTCGAGGTGGAGGGATATCATGGCCGGCAGGCGGCCGGCCGCCGGCGCGCTGCCCAGGACCGGTTCATGGACGGGGAGCTGCGTGCCATGGTGGCGACCAACGCCTTCGGGCTCGGCATCGACAAGGCCGATATCCGGTTCGTCCTCCACTACGATCTTCCGGGGTCGCTCGAGGCCTACTACCAGGAAGCGGGTCGGGGCGGCCGTGATGGCGACCCCGCCCACTGCGTGCTGCTGTACGACGGGAAGGACCGCCGCACCCAGCTCTTCCTCATGGGAGGCCGCTACCCGGGCGCCGAGGAGGTGCGGGCGGTGTACACGGCGCTTCAGGCGGCCGGGAGCGATTCGGGCGGGATTCCCCTGGCCCGGCTGCAGGAGGCGCTGCCTGGCGTCGCGCGCAACAAGACGCGGGTGGTGCTCGCCATGCTCAAGGAGGCCGGCCTGGCCCGCGAACGGCGCGGCGCCCGCTTTGCCCCCGGGGCGAAGCGCGCCGACGAGCCGGCGCTGGACCGTCTGGCGAGCGCCTACCAGGAGCGAGGGGAGCACGACCGGGAGAAGCTCGAGCGGATGGAAGCGTACGCGCGGACGGCGTACTGCCGCTGGACCGCGCTGCACGAGTGGTTCGGCGAGGAGATGCCCGTGACGCGGTGCGGAGCGTGCGACAACTGCCGGAAGGGCCTCGCCGAGCTGGCCGGCAAACCGGCCTGACCGTCGCCCTGCCGCACCGCTCCGCGTACATTGCCTGCGATCCAATCTCCCCATACCTCAACACCGAGACCGGATGCGGATGCGGGTTGCGCTGCTGCTGCTCCTCGCGGCGACGGAGCTGGCGGCCCAGGGCCCCCGGCCCGCCGCCGGCGCCCAGGTCGGGTACTCCCGCAGCGATCTCGGCGGCGCCGATGCGAGCGGGATCGGAAGTCGCCAGGGCGCCCTCAGCGGCGTCTTCCTCCGGTTCCCGACCGGGCTCGGCATCGCGATCCGCCCCGAGCTGCTCTTCTCGCTGAAGGGCGGCCGGACCCTGGCCGCGCTGGAGGGTGGCGGCAGCGCCACGCTCGACATCGAGCTCGCCTACCTCGAGCTGCCGGTCCTCGCCCACTACTCGCTGCCGAGCGGCCGGTACCGCCCCGTGCTCTTCGCGGGGCCCGCGCCCGCGCTGCAGATCGGCTGCGAGCTCCAGCTCGTGGTCCAGCCGGAGCCGATTCGGACCACCTGCAACGAGGCGGAGATCAGCTTCCGCGACTGGGACCTGGGAGGCGTGGTCGGCGGCGGGGTCGAGGCCCATCTCAACCGGGCCACCCTCGCGCTGGAAGCGCGCTACACGGTCGGGCTCCGCTCCATCCTGGACGGGGCCCGGGTGGAGAACCGGGCCTTCGCCATTCTGTTGGCGCTGACATTCTAGGACGACGGGCTACTCGAAGAAGTACCGCAGCCCCAGCTGGGCCCGCCAGCGCGAGAACACGCTGGGGTCGTCGATGTAAGTCTCCGCCGGGCCGGTGAAGTTCAGGATCGGGTTGCCGTTGGCATCGAAGGTCGGCAGTCCGTTCGCGTCCAGGACCGCGCGGAGGGGCGAGGTCGCCGCGGCGCTCGCCACTTTCCGCACGCCCCAGTCGGAGCTGATCAGGTTCCCCAGGTTGAGGATGTCGAGGCTGACCTGGAAGTTGTGCCGGACCGCGTTGCCGAAGGCGAAGTCCTGGAGGATCCGGAGGTCGATGTTGCTGTACCAGGGGTTCACCGCCCCGAAGCGCTCGGCGATCTCCCCGCGGTGGGCGCTGAGGTAGTCGTCCTGCTCGATGAACGCGTCGAACGCCGCCCACTGCTGGTCGGCGGTCACGTTCGTGCCGCAGCCGCTGGGGCAGTCGGCGAACGCGATCTCGCTCTGATCCCTCGGGATGTAGATGAGGTCGTTGCCGCCGGTCCCGTCGCCGTTGATGTCGCCGGAATAGATGAACGAGTACCGGTTGCCCCCCGCCCCCGCGAAGCGGTTGCCCTGCGCGACCTCGAGGAACAGGCCGATCGAGGTGCGCAGCGACGGCGACCACGACTTGATGTAGGTGGCGCCGCCCACGATGCGGTGCTTCTGCCCGAACTCGGAAGGGGCAAGCTCGGGATTGTTGGGATCGCCCTGCACCGGCTGGTTCTGCCAGAGCACGCTGGCGATCTCGGTGGACTTGAGGTTGTTCTTGGCCTCGGTGAAGCTGTATCCCAGGCTCGCGTTCAGCCCGAAGTCGAAGCTCTTCCGGAGCTGGGCGGTGATGTTGAAGTTGTGCCCCTCGTCGGTATTGTCGAGCACATAGATGCCCGCGCCGCCGTCCGGGTTGAGCTCGTTGGCGCCCGCGCCGCCGTAGAACGGCCGGCCGTCGGGCAGCGTGCGCACCGGGGGGACGAGATCGGCATTCCGCACGAACACGTTGTTGATGTCCTTCCCGTAGATCAGCTCGAGCGTGCCGAGGAATCCTCCGCCCAGCTGCTGGTCCACCGCGACGTCGGTGACCCAGGTCTGGGGGAACTTGAAGTCGGAGACCATGGCGTTGACGTCGAAGGACTGCGCCAGGGTGGCGTCGTCCGACGTCGGGATCTCGGGGCCGGTCGGAAAGAGGTTGGGGTTGGCGCCCGGATTGGAGATCACGTTGCCGATCCAGACGAACGGCACCCGGCCGGTGAAGATGCCGGTCCCGCCCCGCACCTGGGTGCGGCGGTCGCCCGAGACGTTCCAGTTGAACCCCACCCGGGGCGAGAACAGGGGGTCCGCCCCCGGCAGCTCGCTCTGATCCACCACCTCGGGATCACCGTTCTCGTCGAGGGCGGTGAGGCCCCGCGAGAAGGGATTGTCCACCGGGTCGGTGAAGTACATCGGGAAGTCCACCCGCACTCCGAACGTCAGGTTCAACCGGTCGGAGACGAGGAACTCGTCCTGGGCGTAGAGGCCGAGCTGGCCCACGTCGATGTTCTCGCCCTTGAACGGCCCCGTCCCGATCATGGACAGGAAGTCCTTCTGATCAGGATTGGCGGGGTCGGTGGCGTCGAAGAACTCCTGCAGGGAGGAGAAGGTGCTGCCCACCGGGATGAACGCGGGGAGGAAGAACACCCCGTGCCGGAAGATGTTGAACGAATTGAAGAAGCTGAACGACTCGAAGTTGGCCCCGAAGGTCAGTGAGTGCCGGCCGCGGAACCAGGTGAAGTTGTTGGTGAGCTGGAGGACGTCCTGGTCCAGGATGTTGTGGATCGAGAACGGCTCGTGCCCCAGGGTGGTGTAGGTCACCCCCGCCTCGCCGATCTCGATGGTGGGGAAGTCCGAGCTGAAGGGCTCCCGGAAGTCCCGGAACCGGTTGTAGCTGGCGAAGAAGCGGTTGGCGAAGCCGCTGCTGCGGCTGTTGAGCTCGAGCGCGAACGAGTGCAGGTCGTTGTTGATGGCATAGCCCGCGTTCCGGAAGGGCAGACTGCTCTCGTTGGGCCCGCGGCCGGTGTTGTTGAAGCTCAGCACGAACGGGTGGGGCGGCAGGTCCCGCTTGGCGTCGAGATAGTTGTACCGGAACGTGAGCGCGTTGCTGGGATTGATGTTCCAGTCCAGCTTCGCCAGCACCTTGTTGTTGTTGGTCTCGTTGATGTAGCCCTGGTACGGGCCCGGGTCGTAGCCGTACTCGTCGATCATCCGCTGGCGGATGGCGTCCATCACCGCGGCGTCCACCCGCGACACGCCGAAGGCCGACGTTCCCGTCCCGGCCACGAAGTTGGTGCCCGGGTCGTCGGTGCGCTCCAGCTCCGCGTTCACGAAGAAGAAGAGCTTGTCGCGGATCATCGGCCCGCTGAGCGAGAAGCCCGACTGGATGAAGCTCAGGTCGGGGTCGGCGACCACGTCCTCCCCCCGGACCGTGTTCCCCAGCAGCGCCTCGTTGCGGCCGAAGGTGTAGAGCGAGCCCCGCAGATCGTTGGTGCCGCTCTTGGTGACCGTGTTGATGTTGGCGCCGGTGAAGCCGCCCTCGCGCACGTCGAACGGCGCCAGGGACACCTGCACCTGCTCCACCGCGTCGTAGGGCACCGGCTCGGCGTTGGTCTGGCCGCCGGGCGCCGGGTCATCCAGCCCGAATGGGTTGTTGAAGTAGGACCCGTCGAGCGAAACGTTGTTGTAGAGCCAGTTGCGGCCGGCGAAGGCGAAGTTGCCGTCGCTGCGCGGGTCGAGCCGCGTCAGGTCGCGCGTGGAGCGCTTGATGGACGGCAGCACCTCGACCTGCCGGGGGGAGATGTGGGTCGCGGCCCCCGTCCGGCCGGCGTCGAGCACCTCGTCCCGCTCCGCGGTCGCGACCAGCTCCTGCAGCTCGACGGCCCGGGGGATCAGCTGCAGGTCGAGGCGCTGGGTCTGGCCCAGACTGAGAAAGACGTTCTCCTCGGTCCGCGGCTCGAACCCGATGAACGTGGCCGTCACGGTATAGGGACCGCCCACCCGCAGGTTGGGCAGACTGTACGCGCCGCCACTCCGGGAGACCGCCCGGTACGTCGTACCGGTCGGCACGTGCTGCGCCGTGACCGTCGCGTCGGCGATCGGCGCGCCGTCTTCCGCGGTCACGAGCCCGGTGATCGCGCTCGTGGTGACGCCCTGCGCCGCGAGCCCCGGAGGGGCGGCGAGTGCGGCGAGCAGCAGGAGCGTGATCGAGAGCGAAACCGGAAGGTGGGAACGGCAGGGGAGGGCGGGGACGCGCGGACTGGGCAGGGTCATACCCGTGTCTCCTGTGAGGATGCGGACCTCCCCCCCGGGTCGGGCACCCGCAATCATCGACCTGTTGGAAGGCGCTGGGATGGAGCTGGGTGCGGATAGGATACCGCGCGAGGGGTCGCTCGGCAAGCAGGCGAACTGCCCGGTCGGCCGCAGCGGACGAAGCTCTCTGCCTCGCGGCCGACCATGTGCCCGCGCGGAGTGAGCGGCGAGCCCGGTTCCTGCTGCCGAGCGCAGACGGCTCAGGGGAGATGCAGCTCGGCCCGGGCCCCGGGGGCCCACACCGGCCGGTGGTGGGCGTCGGCCACCGCGCGCACGGTCCAGGTCGCGAGTCGCGCGATCCGCGCGGTGAGGTCGGGCTCCAGCGTCCCCGCCTCGTCGCTCGGGCGGTGATAGTGGGCGTCCGGCCCGGTGCTCGAGAGGAAGAGA
>DASUSR010000387.1:0-4396 GCA_036375015.1 Gemmatimonadales bacterium | reverse complement strand
GCCCCCGAACCAGCTCGTCCACAGGCCGTGGCTGAGCACCGCGACCCGGTCCTCGTCTTCCGGCAGCGGCACGCGGCCCAGGACCGGGGCGGCCCCCAGCGTGGGAAAGAGCGACGGCGTGGAGACCGCCATCCGCACCCGCTCGGCGCGGTCGCCGACGCGCAGGGTGTTGGTGAAGTCCTCGTAGGGCGCGACCCCCTCGAGCAGCCTCGACTGCTCCTGGTACTGGAGCAGGAACTCCAGCGACAGGTCGAATTCCTCGGGCAGATCGGATCCGGGCGCGGTGCCGCCGATGTACACCAGCCGGTCCGGCTCAGGGAAGGGGAGCGGACGGAGCAGCACCGCGTCCACCACGCTGAAGATCCCGGCGTTCACCCCGAGCGCGAGGCCCAGGGTGCCGACGGCGACCAGCGTGAACCCGGGCGAGCGCCGCAGGGCGCGGACCGCCTGGCGGAGGTCCTGGATCCAGCCGTCTCGGGGCCACCGCATGATGCCTCCTGCCCCGGCTGCGGGGCGATCCTCGATCAAGGTCCGGCTCGACCGTGAACGTACGCTTCCCTCCGACCTTTTGATTCATGAGCTTGGCCGTCATCCTTGTGCAAACCCCGCTCGCAGGCTGTACCTTGGGTCAGGACTCCCTGCATGCACGCCGACCCTCACCACCCCTTGCCGACCCGCGCACCGACCGCGGACCCGGCCGACCTCGCCGCGAGCTTCGCCCGCGACGGGTTCTTCGGCCCGTTCCGGCTCTTCACTGCGGCCGAATGCGAGCGCATCGCCGGCTACCTGAGCCGCGAGGATCACCCGCCGGCGCCCGACTGGCACAAGGGCCGGGCGGCCACCGAGCGCTTCCTCTATGAGCTCGCCACGACGCCGGCGCTCCTCCGGCTCGTGACCGCCCTGCTCGGCGAGCACGTCGTGCTCTGGGGGGTCGCCGGCGTGCGCCGGCGCCCCGGCGCCGTCCATCCCTGGCACAGCGACATCGAGTCGTGCGACCCGGAAGGGCGGTTCGTCTCCGCCTGGATCGGGATCGAGCACACCAGCCGCGAGTCCGCGCTGCAGCTCCTCACGCGCTCGCATCGGATGGGGATGACGGTGCAGGAGGCCCGGCACGCGCGCGGGTGGCCGCGCGAGGGGACCGACCCGGAGCGGATGCTCGCGCTGGTGCGGGAGACGGAGCCGGAGGCGGCCCTGGTGCAGCCCGACATGACGAACGGCGACGCCCTCCTCTTCGATGGCCGGCTCTGGCACGGCTCCGACAACACCAGGAAGGAAGGGCGGCGTCTGGCCCTGCTGCTGCAGTACGCCGCGGCGGACCAGCCGGTGAGGATTCCCGATCCCACCCGCCGCGACTGGCCCTTTCGCAGCTTCTCCACGCCGCTGCCCCCCGTGATCCTGGTGTCGGGCAGCGGGAACGGGGGCGGCGTCAACCGACTCGTGCCGCCGCCGGCCCCCGACGGGGCCGTCCGGCCGGCGGTCTCGACCGTCATCCACCGGTTTGTGCTTCCCGCTGCGCCCGAGGAGCCCTGGACGCGGGTGCCGGCATTCCGCGGCCCGACCCGAACGCTGGCCCGCATGGCGTGCCACGCCTCGGTGCTGGCCCCGGGACATTCCCCTCATCTCCCGCACGCCCACGGCGATGAGGAGCTGCTCATCCCCCTCCGGGGCGACGTGGAGCTGGTGATCGCCCGCGCGCCGGACGACCCTGCGCCGAAGATCGAGCCTCTCGGCCCGGGCGCATTCGTCTACTACGCGGCCGGGCAGCATCACACCATCCGCAACAGCGGGACGGAGCCCGCGGCGTACGTCATGTTCAGGTGGCATGGACCGCCGGTGGAAGGCGGGCCCGCGATGGACACGGCGATCGTCCGGTACGTTCAGGAGCCGGCGGACGCCGGCCAGGCCGCGACCCGGCGGCAGGCGCTCCTGCGCGGCCCGACCGGCTGTCTCGGCCAGCTCCGTTCCCACCTCACCGTGCTCCAGCCCGGCGCGGGCTACGAGCCGCACGTGGACGCATACGACGTCGGCATCGTGCTGCTGTCCGGCAGGGTGGAGACGCTCGGTGAGGAGGTGGCGCCGCCGGCGGTGGTCTACTACGCCGCCGGTGAGCCGCACGGGATGCGGAATGTCGGCGACGAGCCGGCCCGTTACCTCGTGTTCGAGTTTCGCGGGCCCGGCGCGAGCCGTCCCGCCCCCGCTTCATCCCTCCTGACACGCCTCGCGAGCCGAGTGCGCCGGCTGGCGGGTCGATGGGCCCCCTCGGGTCTCACCCGCGGGTAGGGCCGCCGAGGGCTCCCGCGAGGTACCGCACCGGCCGATAGAGGTAGCAGAGCGGGAGCAGCCAGTCCCGCCGCGGGGCGAGCGCGGTCCGGACGTACCCCGCCGAGGGCGCCAGGGCCCAGCGCGCGACGCCGAGCCGCCCGCGCCAGGATCGCTGCGCGCGCCAGAGCCGCCCCAGGTCGCCGCCGGCCCCGCGATACGTCCCGGCCACCGCCGCATCCTCCTCCGCCCTCCCCGCGGCTCGCGCCCGCTGCACCAGCGCGGCCAGCGAGGCCGTCGGCACCGGCGCGCCCAGCCGGCCGAGATACTCCAGCATCACGCTCGCCGGCAGGGCGAGCCCGCAGGCGCCCAGCCGGGCGACGACTTCCGTCCAGCGGAGGTCGGCGCGATGCACGAGCAGGTGCCAGGCGTCCGTCACCCAGCACAGACGCCGGCGGCTCGAGCTGGAGGCGGCATGGCCGAGCACGTGGATCAGCGTGGATTCGGCGGAGGGGACGCGCGCCGCGGCTCCCTCGATGGCGACGGTCTCGCTCCCGCGCACGAACTCGTCGAGCGGTGCCGCGAAATAGGGGACGTCGAAGACCGTCGCGTGCAGCGCCGCCTCGACTCCGGACGGATGCCGAAGCCGCGTGGCCGGGCCGGTCCACCCGATGCGGTGCAGCGCGTCCGCCGCCGCGGCCACGTCGCCGTTCGGCACCAGCAGGTCGAGGTCGTGGCAGTGCCGGTGCGACGGCGCCCGATACACGGTCGCCGCCAGCGCGGCGCCGCGGGTGACCAGCACCGGCGGCCCCGCGTCCGCGAGCCCCGCCAGCGCCTCCGCCACGATCCGGCGAAAGCGGCCGGCGCGCAGGTCCTCGCGCAGGGCCGCCGCCCGCAGGAAGGCGAGCGTCGCCGGATCGATCCGCGGCTCGTTCGCGGCCGCGGACGCCGCGAGCAGGGGCAGGAGCGCGCGCGCGCTCGCGAGCCGCTCGGGGTCGGCGCGGCAGCGGTCCCACGCCTCGCGTGCGGGCGCCCCCGTCAGGAGGCAGGCCTGGAGGAGGACGGTCTCCTCCTCCGACGGCAGCAGCAGCGCGAGAGTCTCGTCGATCCAGCTCACCCGCGGCCCCGCCTCCGGTCCAGCGAGGCCTTGACCACGTGCAGGAACTGGTCCCGGCTCGCCTGGCGGTGAAGCCGGCTGTGATTGCGCTCGTGGAGCCGGCGCCGGGTGAGCACTTCGGGCACGAGCACGCCGCTGTCACCCGCCTCCCGGAGCCGCAGGAACCAGTCGCTCGCGAAGGCGAACGGCAGCGACTCGTCGAACGGACCGGTGCGGTCGAAGAGGCCGCGACGGGCCAGGAGGGTCTGCACTACGTACCCGGGCACCGGCCGCATGACGGGGTGATCGCGGTACCGCTCGGCCTCGTGCGCCAGCTCGGGGATCCAGAAGTTCCGGATCTCCGCGACGCAGTACCCGGCGGCGGGGTTGGCGGCGAGCTCGCGGAGCTGGCGCTCGGTCTTGTGCGGCAGCCAGAGGTCGTCCTGCTCGAGGAAGGCGACGAGCTCGCCGGTCGCCAGCGCGACTCCGGTGTTGCAGGCGCCCGCCGGCCCGCGGTTCTCCTGCCGGTGGTAGCGCACGACGTCCCCGAACCGGCGGACGACGTCCGCCGAGCCGTCGGTGGAGCCGTCGTCCACCACGATCACCTCGAGCGGGCGGTGGGTCTGGTCCAGGATGCTGCGGAGCGCCTCCTCGAGATACGGCTCGCCGTTGAAGCAGGGCACCACGCAGGACACCAGCGGTGGGGACATCGGTCACGCCTCGAGAGCGGCGATGGCGTCGCGCATGCGAGGGGTGATCGCGTCCCAGGAGAAGCGCTCGGCAGCGTACGTCTTGGCGCGGCGGGCGAGCTCGCGGCCCCGCTCCGGGTGCTGCGCGAGGCCGAGTGCTGCGGCCGCGAATTCCTCCGTGGTCTCCGCGAGCACGAGGTGCACGCCGTCCTCCGCCTCCAGACCCGCCGCGCCCTTCCCGGTGCTGATGACCGGCAGTCCGGCCGCGAACCCCTCGAGGATCTTGAACCGCGTGCCGCTGCCCTGGAACAGCGGCACCGCCATCGCGGTGGCGCCGGTGAGATAGGGCCGG
>DASUSR010000386.1:0-5584 GCA_036375015.1 Gemmatimonadales bacterium | reverse complement strand
GAGAGCGGCACGCCGGCCACATCCACCCAACAGAATCCCGCCGACGTCACCTTCGCCGCCGCCGGCACCCATGACGTGGTCCTCACGGTCACCGACAACCGTGGCGGCACCGCGAACGTCACCAAGGCGGTCACGGTCACCGCGCCCACGGCCGGCGGGCCCACGGCCAGCTTCGACGTGAGCTGCGTCGGTGCGGTCTGCACCATCACCAACACCACGACCGGTGCGACCGGGGCCACCGTCACCTGGGCGTGGGACTTCGGGAACGGCGAGACCAGCACCGAGCAGAGCCCGGCACCGGTCCAGTACACCGTGGACGAGGTGACGACCTTCACCATCATGCTGGTGGTCACCAGCGACGGCCTGACCAGCCAGGCGAGCCGGCAGGTGACGGTGTCGCCGCCGGCCACCCTGACCTGCGAGGGCCAGGCGTGCACCCTGGGGATCGACGAGACCGCCACGGTCGTGGTGACGCTGGTGAGCTCCGATTGCGAGGCGCACGGCAACACCTTCGTCATCACCGCGCCGATCGAGGAGACCCTGTTCACCGACGGCTGCTTCGCGCCGGTAGGCAGCTCCTTCACCCTGAACGGCGGCGCCGCGTTCAACGCGGGCACCGAGCTGGCCGCGGAAGTGCGCAGCGGCCTGGCCGGCGCCGAGAACCCGCAGCTCCGGGTCTCCGGCACCTTCGCCACCGGCTGGACGCTGGAGTTCGACGACGGCTTCGTCGGCGTCGGCGAGCCGGACTTCAACGATCTGGTCATCAGCGTGGTGGCGACTCCGGCGCCCTGACGTCGCACCACTGAAACGCGTGAACCGCCGCCGGCTGGATGCTCAGCCGGCGGCGGTTCACGTTCGGGGGTGGTAGTTGGCCCTGGTGGATTCGAACCACCATTAACGGATCCAAAGTCCGCTGTCCTGCCGTTGGACGAAGGGCCAGTCGCTCAGAACGTATACCCTCCCGGGCCGAAGGTAAACGTTCCTCTACGCCACGCGCCGGTACACCCCGAGGGTGGCCTCCGCCGTTGCCGCCCAGTCGAAGCCGCGCGACCGCTCGAAGCCGAGGCCCCGGAGACGCTCCGCCTCGCCGGGGTCCGTCGCCCGCTCCAGCCCCTCCGCGATGCCGGCCACGTCGAACGGATCGGTCAGCACCGCGGCCCCGCCGGCGACCTCGGGAGCCGCCCCGGTCGTGGAGGTCACCACGGGGGTGCCGCAGGCCATTGCCTCCAGGATCGGGAGCCCGAACCCCTCGTAGATGCTGGGGTAGAGGAACACGGCCGCCCCGGCGTAGAGCCCGGGCAGCGCCTCCTTCGGGACATAGCCCGTCAGCTCGATGCCGGCCGGAAGGGCGCCGCTGCCCGCGGCGAACTCGGGGTCGAGTGACGTGCCCGTGATGCGCAGCCGGTAGGTGGCTCGCGGGCCGCCGCGCTCGCGCCAGCGCACGAATGCCTCGATCAGCCGCCGGGTGTTCTTCCGGGGCGAGACCCCGCCCACGGCGAGGACATAGGGCGAACTCGACGCGGGGGGAGCCCCATCCGGTACCCGGAACGCCGGGTCGAGCCCGTGGTGGATGACGTCGATCCGGGAGACGGGCACCCCGGCGCGCCGGACCAGGTCGTCGGCCGTGTAGCGCGAGACCGCGATGAAGCGGTCGGCGCGGCGCACCGCCCAGGGAAACAGCGCCTGGTACATGAGCCGCACCCGCGCGCCGTACAGCTCGGGATGGGTCTGCCAGCCGAGGTCGTGCACCGTGACCACGGAGCGATCGGCCCGGCGGAGCGCATAGGGCAGGAAGCCGTCCATCCCGTGGAAGAGGAGCCCGGACTGCCGCCGCGCCTCGCGCAGGCAGCCCCACTGGTCGAACCACAGCTTCCACAGCGCCGCCTTGACCGATCCCTCCGCCATGTCGGGACGCCGGGCGGGCACGCTCTCGCGCACCCCGGCGATGCCCAGGCCGAGCGGGGCCCAGCTCAACGCGGTGATACGGACCTGGCCGGTGGCCGCCAGGGCGGCGAGCAGCGTTTCCATGTAGACCTCGATCCCGGTCCGGGGACCGGTGAGGTGCCTCGCGTTCACCAGCAGCTCGAGCGGAGCGCCGCTCACCGGCGGGTTCCCGGAGCGACGGTCGCCCGCCGTCCCGGCCCGACCTGCTCGAGCACCCGCAGCGTCTCCGCGGCGCACCGGCTCCAGCGGAACTCGCCGCTCCGCTCGCGCCCCGCGGCCACGAGCCGTGCGCGAAGCGCGGCATCGTCCAGGACCGCACCGATCCCCGCCGCGATGCTCTCGACCGATTCGGGGTCCACCAGCACGGCCGCGTCGCGGGCGAGCTCCTTGGTGCCGTACCGGTCCGAGGTGACGACCGGACAGCCCGCGGCCATGGCTTCGATGATCGGGAGCCCGCAGGACTCGAACAGGGAGGGGAGGAGCAGGGCGTCCGCCAGCGAGTAGGCGACCGCCAGCTCCTCCTGCTCCATCCAGCCGGGGCGGCGGACCCACTCCGCGATGCCCAGCCGCTCGGGCTCGTCGAGCTCGTGCTCCGACAGGAACCGGTTCTCGCCGCCCGCGACCACCAGCGGAACGCCGCGCGGGGGACCGACCGTGGCATACGCGCGGATGAGCCGGGTGTAATTCTTGGGCGGATACACCGCGCCGGCATAGAGGACAAAGCGCTCGGGCAACGCGTACCGCTCCCGAACGGCATGCGCCCGCTCGGGGTCCACCGGGCGGCGGAACACGTCGTCCACGCCCGAGTACACCGTGAACACCCGGTCCGCGGCGGCCGGCAGGAACTCCATGACGTGCTGCCGCGTGATCTCGGAGACGGCGATGATGGCGGCCGCCCGGGCGGCGTAGCGCGGCACCAGGAAGCGGTGACTCAGGCGGTCCACCCGGCGCGAGGCCCACGGCATCACGTACCAGTCGAGCCCATGGCAGACCCACACGGCGGGACAGGACGCGCGGACCGGAATCGAGTACTTGGGATTGAAGAGCAGCTCGATCCCGTATCGGCGCACCGCCCGCGGCACGGCGAGCTGGTCCCAGCCGAGCACCGAGCGCGCGGGTAGCGCCACCTCCGCGACGCCCGGCACGCCGGCGTACGTGCCGATGAGATCCGGGCTGCGATAGAGCAGCACGAACTCGTGGCCGCTGTCGAGCTCGAACAGCGCCTGGAGCAGCCGATGGGTGTAGATTCTCACGCCGCCCCGGTGCTGGTCGTAATGCCGCAGCATGACTCCGATTCGCACGCGCGCTCCGTGAAGGCCGGATGAAGAAAGTAGCAATGTGTCGCACCGCACGGCGGCGGGCGCCGGGATTCGAAGATTGGCAGACGTCGGCCCGCGCGGCAGGTCCGCGAGTCTGCCGTAGCACCGCCGCAACGCCGGCGCGGCCCGCCCCTGCCAACTCAGGTTCTTACAATGCTGTTCGGCTGCCCTCCGGCGGGCAGGGGGGCGGCCCGGAAGATGCGTACCACCAAGCGCCCCTTCGTGCCCAATTCCTAAGCGGCGGGTAGGCTTTCGAGCCCGCCACCACGATGCCATGACCCGACTGAAGCGCCTTCGTTTCTGGACTGTCGCCGGCTTGCTGGCCCTCGGCTCCCTCCGCTGCAGCGACGGCAGCGTGAACCCGCCGTCCGCCTCGGCGATCGAGATGGTCGCGGGTGACCAGCAGAACGGGCTGGTGAACCAGCCGCTGCCCGCTCCCCTCGTGGTCCGGGTGCTCGACGAGTCGGGCGATCCGGTGTCGGGGATTACGGTGCACTGGAGCGCGAGCGGCGGCGGCAGCGTGTCCGCCGAGACGGTCGAGACCGGCGCGAACGGAACGGCATCGGTGAACCGCATCCTCGGGTCCACTCCGGGGGAGCAGACCACCACGGCGACGGTGACAGGGCTGGACGGCTCGCCCGTCACCTTCCTGGCCACCGCCACGGACGGAACCAGCCCCGTGCTGGCGCTCGCGGTGCAGCCCGCGGGACCGGCGCAGACCGGCTCGCCCCTTCCCACCCAGCCGGTGGTGCAGCTCAAGGATGCGGAAGGCAACGATCAGGCCGAGGCTGGAGTGCCGGTCACCGCGTCGCTGGTGGGGGCCACCGGCTCGCTCGGCGGCACCGTCACGCGCGAGACCGCCGACAACGGCGCCGCGACCTTCACCGACCTCGCGATCACCGCGCCCGCCGGCTCCTATACGCTGCGGTTCAGCGCGCCCGGTACCATCCAGGTGTTGTCCCAGCCGGTGACGGTGACCGACGCGGGGCAGGGCACCGTGGTCCTCCTCACCACCGCTCCCCCGGTGAGCGCTCTGAGCGGTGAGGTCTTCGACCCCTCGGTGCAGCCGGTGGTCGAGGTGAAGAACGGGAACGGCTCACCGGTGGCGAACGCGCAGGTCACCGTCGCCAAGGCGACGGGCAGCGGTACGCTCGAGGGGACCACGACGGCCGTGAGCGACGCCTCGGGCGTGGCGCGCTTCCTGGACCTCGGCATCGTCGGCACCGGATCGCACACCCTCGTCTTCACGGCCGGCACCCAGAGCGTGACCTCCTCACCGATCAACGTCACCGCCCTGCCGACCGAAGCCACCAGCGGCAAATGGGGGCCGGTGATCGATTGGGACGTGGTGCCCCTGCACATGAGCCTGCTCCACTCCGGCAAGATCCTGGCGTGGGGCAAGACCGACGCGGCGGACACCATGGGCATGCCGCGGATCTGGGATCCGGCCAACCCGGACCCGCGCAGCGCCACGATGCTCGCCGTGGACACCATGCTCTTCTGCGCCGGTCACGCGCTCCTGCCCGACGGCCGGCTGATGTCGTCCGGCGGACATACGCAGGACGACAAGGGCATCGCCGTCACCTACTTCTTCGACAAGGACGGCAACTGGCAGCGCGGGCCGGACATGGCGCACGGCCGGTGGTACCCCACGGTGACGGTCCTTCCCGACGGTCGCGTGCTCACGATGGGCGGACGGGACGAACTTGGGCAGGTGGTCACGACGCCCGAGATCTGGGAGGGCGGCCAGTGGGTCGAGCTTCCCGGCGCCGGCACGCTCAACATCCCCTATTACCCTCGCAACTTCGTGGCGCCCGATGGGCGGATCTTCTACGCGGGTGAGCGCATCAGATCGCGCTGGTTCGAGGTGGACGGCTCCACCGCCAGCGGACGCGGGCGCTGGAGCGGCGACATTCAGCACGTCTGGCAGTTCAACCGGGATTACGGCACCGCGGTCATGTACGAGCCGGGCAAGATCCTCTACGCCGGCGGCGGTGGGCATACCGGCTGGGGCCAGTCACCTGATACCGACTCGCCGCAGCCGACGGCGACGGCCGAGATCATAGACCTGAACGACGCTGCGCCGCAGTGGCGGAACACCGCTCCGATGTCGGTGCCGCGGCGGCACCTCAACTCCACCATCCTGCCGGACGGCCAGGTGCTGGTCACCGGCGGAACGCGTGGCGCCGGCTTCGTGAACATCGATCCCGGCCTGGCGGCCCGCGACGCGGAGGTCTGGAACCCGGCCACGGGAGAGTGGACGACGCTCGCGGCCAACCAGCGGATGCGGACCTATCACTCGGTCTCCATGCTGCTGCCCG
>DASUSR010000385.1:0-12367 GCA_036375015.1 Gemmatimonadales bacterium | reverse complement strand
CACCGGCTCGTCCAGCACGCCGTCCACCTCGACCGCGGCATCCTCCCGCGGCAGGCGGACCTCGAGTTGGCCCGTGCGGCCGTGGTAGACGGCGCTCGGATCGGTCCCGCCCAGCGAGAGCGCCAGCAGAGTGGGGAGGAGCATCACTTCCGCCTACGCGCCGGCGCGAGAGGCGGTTTCGCCGGGCCCCTCTCGCCTAGCGCGGCAGCGGCTCGGGCAGATCCGCGACCACGTAGGCCATCACCGCCATGAGCGCCACACAGCGGGCCATCTCCGCTGGGTCGAGCTTGTCGAGCGTGTCGCCTTCGGAGTGATGGTACCAGAAGTAGCGCGACGACTCGACGTCCAGCCCGAGCCCGGGCACTCCTTCCTTTACCAGCGGCGCGATGTCCGCCTCCGGGCTCCCCTCCGAGCGGCCCACCCGCGTTGCGCCGATCGGCGCCAGCAGCGAGGCCACCTGCTCGAGCACCGCCGCGGCCGAGTCGGACCCCGCGAACACCACACCCCGCGGCTCGAAGACGCCGCCGTCGGATTCCATCGCGAGCACGTGCCGGTCGAGGGCCGCCGCGTGGGCATCGCGGTAGGCGTTGCCGCCCTCGACGCCGTTCTCCTCGTTGGTCCACAGCACCACCCGCACGGTGCGGCGGGGGCGGAGCCCGAGCTGGTGGATCAACCGTACGGCCTCCCACGCCGCCACCGACCCGCCGCCGTCGTCCATGGCGCCCTGGCCCACGTCCCACGAGTCGATGTGCCCGCCGAGCACGACCACCTCGTCCGGCCGCTCGCGCCCGACGACCTCGGCGACGACGTTGCGGGAGCGGGCGTCGGGAAGCTGGCGTGCCTCCATGCGCAGGGTCACCACCGGCTGCTCCCCGCGGGCCTGCATCCGGTGGAGCAGCATGGCGTCCTCCACGCTGAGCGCAGCCCCCGGGATGCGCGGGGCGGTGGAGTCGTACACCAGCCGGCCGGTGTGCGGGCTCCGGATGGAGAACGACGCCACCGATCGGATGAGCGAGGCCACCGCGCCGGCCCGGGCCGCGGCGGATGCGCCGTCGCTGCGGTAGCGGCGCGTCTCGGTATAGGTGGTGAAGGGGACGTCGAAGAGCACGATCTTTCCCCGCGCCTCGGTCCGCCGCCGCTCCAGCTCCTCGAAGCTCTCGACCACCAGCACCGGTGCCGTGATCCCGGCCGGCGGCGTCCCCACGCTTCCGCCCAGGCCGAGCATCGCGAGCCGCGCGCGGCGCGGCTTCACCAGCTCGGCCGATTCCCGCCCGCGCACCCAGTGCGTCACCATGACCGGCTCGCCGCGCACGTTCTGCAGCCCGTCCTTCTTCAATTCCGCGAGGATCCAGTCCATCGCGGCCTCGAGGCTGGCCGAACCGCTGAGCCGGTGCCCGAACCGGTCCACCAGCACCCCCAGACGGGCGTAGGCGGCGCTGTCGCGGGTGGCGGCACGGATGAGGCTGTCGGCGACCGCGCGGTAGCCGGCGATCCCGGGTTGCTGGGCGAGGGCAGCGGGCGCGGCAGGCACAAGGGAGACAGCGGCCAGCATGAGGAGCACGCGTCGCAGGGTCATGGAAGAGAGTCGTCCAGACAGTGGTGGTCAGCCAGGCAGCCGGCGAGGTCGGCGAGCTCGAACTCGGAGAAGCACCGCCTCGCGCGGGTGAACACGTCGGGCGAAAGCGGGTCGCGGCCGGCCCGCAGGACGGCCCGCGCAAACCGGCAGGCTTCCCGCTCCCGCTCGTTGAGGATGAGACTCGACTCGGCCCGGCCCAACTGCCCGGGAAGAATCGATGGGAGCCCTGCCGCGCGCCAGTCGTGCCGCGATCGCTCGATGCACCAGCGGCAGCCGCTGGCCTCGGCGGCGAGCCGGGCGACCAGGAGCCGGGTACGCGGCTCGAGCGGCGAGCTGAACCCGAGCCGGGCGCGGAGGGCCAGGTGTCCTGCCAAGGTGGACGCGACCAGCCGATTGATGGGGCCTTCTTGCAGGGAGCGAAGGCCGAAGTTACAATAGAATCATGAATGATTCAACTGCGATACAGCCGATGGCCTCTCCCACCCGTGAGTGGCTCTTCCTCATCCATCAGATCCCGCCCAAGCCCGACTACTTCCGGGTGAAGGTCCGCCGCCGCCTCGCGCGGCTGGGCGCGGTGCCGCTCAAGAACTCCGTCTACGTGCTTCCCGCCGAGGAGGATACGATGGAAGACTTCCAGTGGTTGCGGCGCGAGATCGAGGACGAGGGGGGTGAAGCGACCGTGGTGAGGGGCTCCCTGGTCGGGGGCGCCACGGACGAGGAGATCGCCACCAGGCTGCAGCGGGCGCGGGGGGCGGAGCCTGATGCCGACTCATCCGCTGCCCCCGCCCGGGTGCCGCCCGGCTCGCTGTGGGTGACCCGTCCCGGTCCCAAGGTCGATCGCATGGCGAGCGCGTGGCTGATCCGCCGCTTCATCGATCCGGAGGCCCGCTTCGCCTTCGCGCCGGCGCCGGGCGGGATCCGCTTCGACACCTACGAGGGCGAGTTCACCCACGACGGCGACCACTGCACCTTCGAGGTGCTGCTCCGCCACTTCGGACTCGCCGACCCCGCGCTCCACGCCGTCGCCGAGGTGGTGCATGACATCGACATCAAGGACGGGAAGTTCGGCCGGCCGGAGACTCCGGGCATCGCCTCGGTGGTGGCGGGCATCGTGGCGGGCGCGGCGGACGACGGTGAGCGTCTCGCCCGCGGCGCGGTGGTTTTTGAGGGGCTCTACGCGCAGCTCGCCGCGGCGCTGCCCGAGGCGGGAGACTGAACCCGGTCCCAAGGGTCTATATTCCGGGGAGTGCGCATTCCGCGCACGATTCCCCGGAGGAGATATGTGGTTCCGCAGTTTCGGCGTTCTCGCGGTCGCCGCCAGCCTGGCCACCGTGAGCCTCTCGGCGCAGACCTACGCGCCGGCCCCGAAGGAGCCGGTGGCGAAGGGCCGGCCGCTCAGCGAGTGGATCGCCGACCTCAAGGCCCCGGCCCCGCTCACCCGCAACGCCGCCGCCTACGAGATCGCCGGCATGGGCCCGGCAGCCGGCGCCGCCGTGCCGGCGCTCATCGAGGCGCTCGACGATGAGCTCCCGGTGGTGCGGTTCCCCGTCACCGTGGCCCTCGGCGAGATCGGCCCCCCCGCCGCTGCGGCCGTGCCCCGGCTCAAGCAGATGATGGATGAGGAGATCAACGACGAGGTGGCCGCGGGGGCCAAGCGGGCGATCAGGCGGATCCGGCCGGAGGCGCTCGCCCGGGAATAGGTCCGGGGGGCGCAGTCGGGATCACCCGAGTGCCTGGTCGAGGTCCTCGATCAGGTCGTCCGGATGCTCCAGCCCGATGGACAGCCGCAACAACCCCGGCGGGGTCCGCGACTCGGGCCCTTCCACCGAGGCCCGGTGCTCGACGAGGCTCTCGGTTCCGCCCAGGCTGGTGGCCCGGGTGAAGAGCCGCACCCGCGACACCACGGCGAGCGCCGCCGGGGCGCCGCCGCCCACCTGGAACGACACCATCCCCCCGAAACGCCGCATCTGCCGCCGCGCGGTCGCGTGCCCCGGGTCGCTCTCGAGCCCGGGATAGTGGACGGCGGCCACCCGCCCATCGCCGACGAGGAAGCGCGCCACCCGCTCGGCGTTGTCGCAGTGACCCCGCATGCGGTACGGCAGGGTGCGGATGCCGCGGTGCACCAGCCAGCAGTCAAAGGGCGAGGGGACCGCTCCCGCGAGCGCCTGGACGGCCCGGAGCCGGGTCGCCAGCTGCCCCTCCTCCCTCAGCACGAGCGCGCCGCCGGTCACGTCGCTGTGGCCACCGAGGTACTTGGTCGTGGCGTGCATGGCGACGTCGGCGCCCAGCTCGAGCGGTCGCTGGAGGAGCGGCGTGGCCCAGGTGTTGTCGCAGGCGACCAGGGCGCCGGCGCCGTGGGCGAGGGCGGCGACCGCCGCCACATCGGTGACGGCGAGGACCGGGTTGGAGGGAGTCTCGATCCAGAGGAGACGGGTGCGCGGGGTGATGGCGCGCTCCACCGCGGCCAGGTCGGTCATGTCGACGAACGTACTGGCCACGCCCCAGGGGGCCATGACTTCCCGCAGCAGCGTGCCGGTGGCGTAGTACGCGTCCGCCGGCGCCACGACGTGGTCGCCCGGCGCGAGGGTCTGCAGCATCGCGGCAGTGGCGGCCATACCCGAGGAGAACGCGAGGGCGGTGGCCCCGCCCTCGAGCTGGGCCAGCGCGACCTCCAGGCCGCGGCGCCCCGGGTTGTCGCTCCGCGAGTAGAGGAAGCCCTGGTGCAGCGAGCCGTCCGGTGCCCGGGCGAAGGTGGTGGAGAGCTGGATGGGCGGGCTCACCGCCCCGGTGACCGGATCCGGCGCGTGCCCCGCGTGCACCGCGAGGGTCTCGAAGCGCATGGCGTGTCCTGGCGATAGGGTGCGGGGCCGGCTCAGGCCCGCCCGTCGGGAGCGTGGTCCGCCGCGACCACGTGCGGAGCGGCCTCGGTGAGGAGATGCTCCCGCAGCGCTTCGAGGCCGACGCTCTTCCGGGCCCGTACCTGGTACTCCAGCACCGAGGGGCCGGTGTCGCTCGCGTCCACCTGCTCGAGCCGCCAGCGCTTGGCGTCGCGGCTCAGCACCGCCTCGATGGCCGGCTGGGCCTGCTCCACCCGGTCCACGTAGACCCGGAGGAGCGCGCTGCGCCCGTTGGCCGGGGTCACCGCGGGGGCCGCCCGCGTGGGCTCCTCCGCCGGCTCGGGCCGGCGGTATTCGCCCGTCGCCTCGCTGATGTCCGCCAGATCCGCCCCGGTGGGCATGCAGAGCCGGGCGAAGGTCTCCTCGAATTCCACGCTGAAATTGAACTTCCAGAGCGCCAGCTCGATGGTGACGAAGGCGATGGACAGCACCGCCGCGACCGACAGGGCGTGGATGCCGGTGGCGAACCCCACGCCGATCGCGCTGAAGATGTAGACCGAGTCGCCGGACTCCTTGAGCGTGTTACGGAAGCGCACCGCCGCGACGATGCCGGCGAGACTGAAGGCCAGTGCCAGGCTGTCGCGAACCACCACCAGGATGGCCGTCACCACGACCGGCAGCACGATCACGGTCTGGACCAGCGACCGGTCGAACTTGACCCGGGTGCGGGTGCGCACATAGACAAACGCGATCGGCACCGCGAGCAGGAAGGCACCGAACATCTGGACCAGGGCATCGAGCCAGTGCGGTGCGCCCGAAGGGAACACCGCCGCCCGCTCCCGGAACCACTCGAGCGCCGCCTGGGGCTCCGTCGGCGGTGCCGCCGGCGTGAGCGGCCGTACCGCCTGCTCGGGGAAGAGCGCGGTGGCCAGGAGCAGCACGGCCCCCGCGCAGACGTAATAGAGCACGAGCCGCCGCAGCGTGACGCGGCCGATCTCCCTGACCCGGGCGCGTCCTGCCGCGAGCAACCGTTGCCTGGCCATGAGGACGCTCCTTAGCGGGTCGCCGTGAGGGCGGCGCGTGCCAGCGCGTCCACCAGGGACGCGCGATCGTGTCCTCCGGCGTACCGCTCGCCGTTCACGAAGAGTGTGGGGGTGGCGTTGACGCCGCTGCGCGCGCCGCCGGCGAGGTCCTCCCGGATCCGCACCTCCGCGGCACGCGAGGCCATGTCCCGCTGGAACCGGTCGAGGTCGAGCCCGACCGCGCGCGCGTGGCGGAGCAGGTCCGGCTCGGCCAGCTCGGTCTGGTGACTGAAGAGCTGTTCGTACATGGCCCAGAACTTCCCCTGCGCGGCGGCCGCCTCCGCCGCCTTGGCGGCACCGAGCGCGTGGGGATGCGAGGACCGCAGCGGGAAGTGGCGGAAGACGAAACGGAGGTTGGGCCCGAGGGCCCGGCGCACCTCGCTGAGGGTGCGGAACGCCTCGCCGCAGCCCGAGCACTGAAAGTCGCCGTACTCCACCAGCGTCACCCGGGCGGCCGGCGGGCCGTACGCGTGATCGGCCTCGTTCACCGGCGGCGTCAGCGTCCCCGTCACCGGCCGCTCACCCCCGAGCCGCCGGCCACGCCGGCGCCGCTCTCCACCAGCCAGTGCAGGAGCGCCCGCACCGCGGCCACGTTCTCCAGCCGGTAGCGGGCCCGGGTGGTCCCCGGACCCACCCGCACGCTGATCGCCTCGGGCGGAAGCGCCCCGAACAGGTCCTCGTCCGTCCGGTCGTCGCCGATGGCGAGGATGGCGGTCCGGGCCAGCCGCTCGGGCGGGAGCGGCGGAACGATGCGGCCCTTGTGGATGCCGTGCGGGCGGATCTCGAGCACCCGGTTGCCGGCGAGGATCTCCACCGGCTGGTTGCTGAGGAGTTGGTTCAGATGGAGCCGAAGCTCGTTGGCCCGCCGCGCCCCGGTCTCCAGGTCGGCCAGCCGGTAGTGCCAGGCCAGCGCCACCGCCTTGACCTCGATCAGGGAACCGGGCGTGCGCGCGGTGGTCTCCCGCAGAATGGCGAGCACCGGCTCGCGCCAGCCACCGCCCACGTCGGCCGCCGGGGTCCAGTCCCGCTCCGCCGGGCGGCGGGACCAGAATCCGTGCTCGGCATGCAGCCAGATCGGCAGGGTGCCCAGCCACTGCTCCAGTGCCTCGCGGGTCCGCCCGCTCACGACGTGCAGCTCGGTGTCCGGACGCGCCGCCAGCTGCTGGAGAAGCCCTATCAGCGCACCGTCGGGGCGGGCCAGCTCGGGGGTCGGGGTGAAGGGCACCAGCGTCCCGTCGTAGTCCAGCAGCGCGAGGAGCGAATCGGTCTCCTCCAGCCGCCGCGCCAGCGCCCCTCGGGCGGCGTCGCCTCCGGGCACCACCGCATCCGCCGCCGACCCGGCGGCCGGGAGGGCCTCGAGCTGCTCGAGGAACGAGGCGACCCAGCGGTGGACGTCGTACGTCTCCACCCGGGTGCGCAGCGGGGCGAGCCGGGCGCGTCGCTCGTCCTCCTCCATGGTGAGCGCCCGATAGAACAGCTCGGCGGTGCCGTCGGCGTCGTACGGGTTCACCTGCAGCGCCTCGGCCAGCTCCCAGGAGGCGCCGGCGAACTCGCTGAGCACCAGCACGCCGTCGCCGTCCACCCGGGAGGCGACGAATTCCTTCGCCACCAGGTTCATGCCGTCGCGCAGCGGGGTCACGACCATGACGTCCGCCGCCCGATAGAGCGCCACCAGCTCCGCGGGAGGAATCGAGCGGAAGATGTAGTGCACCGGGACCCAGCGCGGAGTCCCGTAGGCGCCGTTGATCCGCCCGACCAGCCCGTCCACCACGGCCCGGAAGTCCTGGTAGGCCTCGACCCCGGTGCGAGAAGGGACCGCGACCTGGACCAGCCGGACCTTGCCTCGCAGCTCGGGGTGCAGCTCCAGCATGCGCTCGTAGGCGAGCAGCCGCCGGGGGATTCCTTTGGTGTAGTCCAGGCGGTCCACGCCCACCAGGATCCGCACACTGCCGTCGCCGCGCAGCGCCTCGACTTCCGCCTCGACCGCCGGGTCCTCCGCCAGCGCGCGGAAGGATGCCGCGTCGATCCCCATGGGAAAGACCCCCAGCCGCACCTCGCGCCCCGCCAGCTGCACCCGGTCGATGTCCACCGTGAGGCCGAGGATGTCGGTCAGCGAGGTGGCGAAATGGCGGAGGTAAGCCGGGGTGTGGAAGCCGATCAGGTCGGCGCCGAGCAGCCCCTCGAGCAGCCTGGCCCGCGCGGGCAGGGTGCGGAACAGCTCCTCGGAGGGGAACGGGATGTGGAGGAAGAAACCGATGCGTGCGTCGGGAAGCATCCGGCGCAGCATCCCGGGCACCAGCAGCAGCTGATAGTCGTGCACCCAGATGAGGTCGCCGGGCCGGTACCGCTCGGCCGTCGTCCGGGCGAACTGCTCGTTGGCCTCGACGTAGGCGTCCCAGTCGCTCACCTGCAGGGGGATCTGATCGAGCAGGTAGTGAAACAGGGGCCAGAGCACCCCGTTGGAGAACCCCTCGTAGTAGCGGGTGACCTGATCGGAGGTGAGGGGGACGGGAACGAGACGCTGGGCGGCGAGCTGGTGGTCGAGCGAGACCTGCTGCTCGGGAGTCAGATCGCTGGACGCACCGGCCCACCCGATCCAGAGACCCCCGGAATGCTCGTGGGGCCGGGAGAGCCCGGTGGCGACCCCGCCGGCGCTCCGCTCCACCTCGACCTCGCCGTCACGGACCTGGACCGTGATCGGAAGGCGATTGGCGACGATGAGCAGGCGGGACATGTAAGAAAACTAGTCGGGCGGGGGGGTGGGCGGGCAGCGGGGCGGCCCCCACTGCCCCGCTGCCCCGCTGCCCCCGCCTACCTGGGCCAGATCTGGTCGCCGCGCTCCACGTCGGGGAACTGCCGCCCCGGGTCGATCTCGATGGTCTTGATCGTCGGCTCCTTGGCCACGCGGATGGTGGTGCGCTTGGCGCCGTCGAGCCAGACCCGCACCGGGACGGTGACGGTATCCGTCGTGCCGGCCTCCCGACTCACCACCAGGTGCACCGGCATGGGCGCGCGGCCCTCGTTGGCCACCACCACCTCGACCGAATCGCCCGCGGTCATGACCGTGTCGATGGCCTGATCCAGCCGCCAGGTCTCATAGAACCAGGTGCGCCAGAACCAGGAGAGGTCCCGTCCGGAGACGTCCTCGAAGGTGTTGAACAGGTCCTGGGGCATGGGGTGCTTGTTCTCCCACCGGCGGCCGTATTCCCGGAGAGCACGGTCGAAGGTCTCCTCGCCGAGCACGCCCCGGAGCGCCACCATCACGGTCGCCATCTTGTAGTAGCTCGCCACGCCGTAGGCGGAGTACGCGGGATAGCGGTCGCCGTGCCGCATGAGCTCCACCTCGCCCCCCTGCTCGGCCAGGCTGATGTACGGCTCGCGGTTCCGGGCCTCGTCATCGAAGCCCTTGAAGAAGTCCGGCATCGCCTGGGACTGGTTGAACTGGGTGATGCCCTCGTCCATCCAGGCATAGCGCTTCTCGTCGGAGCCGACCATCATGGGGAACCACATGTGGGCGATCTCGTGCACCGTCACCTCGTACATGCCCAGCGTGTCCCAGGTGCCCCCGATGCAGGTCATCATCGGGTATTCCATGCCGCCGCACGAGGCGGGCCCGTCCACCACGGTCATGTGCGGGTAGCGGTAGGGCCACAGGTAGCGGGAGAGAAACTCGACCGAGTGCTTGCCGTAGCGGGCGGTCTCGTGCCAGTGACTCCGGCGCATCTCCGGGCGATAGAAGCTGTGCACCATGGCGGTGTCGGGCCGGGCATCGCCGTCGGCGTCACCCGCGGCGGCGGGGACCGCGTCCCACAGGTACTTGGAGGAGGTCCCCCAGGCGAAGTCGCGGACGTTCCTGGCGCGGAACCGCCAGGTGAGCTTTCCGTCCCTGCCGGCGGCGGTGGCGGTGCCGGCGCCCCGGTCCTCCTCGCGCACGACGTGCACCACCTCGCCTGCGCTCCCGGCCGAATCGAGCCGGGCGCGGGTCTGCGCGGAGAGCACCTCGTCCGGGTTCGCCAGCTCCCCGGTGCCGTTTACCAGCCACCCCTCGGGCAGGGTGAGGGCCACGTCGTAGTCGCCGTAGCCCATGTAGAACTCGGCGTTCCCCAGATACTGGTCGATCTGCCAGCCGTTGACGTCGTCGTACACGGCCATCTGGGGATACCAGTAGCTGATGAACCAGACCTCTCCGTCCTGCCCGCCGCGCGGCGCGCCATCGGGGGGCACCCGCAGCCGCCACTGGAAGTCCAGCTCAGCCTTGGCGCCCGGCTCGAGCGGACGCGGAAGCCGGATCTCCAGGATGGTCCCGTTCACCCGGTAGCCTGGCCCCTTCTCCCCCGCGGGCTGCAGAACGGTGCCCTGGGCGGCGACCCGGTCGAGCTCGACCCCTTCCACGGCCCACGGCACGTTGGTGTTGTGCCGGGCCTGGGGAGAAAACAGGTTATGGAGCAGGTGGACGTAGACCACCGGCAGGGCGTCGGGGCTGCGGTTGTGGTAGGTGATGGTCCCCTGGCCGGTGAGCCGCTTGGAGACGGGGTTGAGCTCGGCGCTCAGGCGGTACTCCGACCACTGCTGCCAGTAGTTGGGCCCGGGGGCCCCGTTCCGGCGCCGGGTCCCCTGCCCGACCGCGGCCTCGAAGGCCTCGAATGCCGGCAGCTCCATGGCGCGGGCCGCCCCGACGCTCGTTCCTGCTGTGCCGGCCGGGGCCGGAGCGGTGGCCGGCGGCTCGGTACGGCCGGTGCCGCAGGCGGCGAGGGCGAGGGAGCAGAAGAGGCCCGTAAGGGGGCGGATAACGGCCTGGCGGCGCATTCGGTGTCTCCATGTCATGGTCGGGGCGGCTACCCGCCGCCGGGCGCGGATTTTGGCCTGACTACGCGCCCGAGGCAAGGCTCGGTTTCGGACGGCGCGAATGGGAACGGGCGCGACCCTGGGCCGCGCCCGTGCATCTTCATCCACGTCCGGGAGCCTCCTGGCTCCCTATGAGACTCAAAGCCAAGAGGGAAATGCACATGTCGCAGCGGTGGTCGCGCCGGCTTCTGGCCGGCGGCGTAAGTCTGTCCTTCCTCAGCGGGTTGCTTCTGGCCGGCCTGCTCAACCTGCCGGGGGCCACCGAGGCCCAGCAACGGGATTCGCGATACGCGGTCGAGTCCACGGTCCCACCCGACATTCCGGGCGTGGCCGGACTCCAGACCATGAGCGAGGCGTTCGCCGCGGTGGCCGAGACGGTGAAGCCCAGCGTGGTCTACATCAAGTCCGGGCGCACGCCGAGGGCCGCGGACCAGGAGCGGGACCGCGCCCATCCGCAGCTCCCGCCGGGGTTCGAGGATTTCTTTCCCCGGTTCCGCCTGCCCCAGATGCCCGAGTTCCAGGAGAACTCCGGCTCGGGGTTCATCGTCTCCCGCGATGGCTACATCCTGACCAACGACCACGTGGTGAACGGCTCCGACCGGGTGACCGTGCGGCTGCTGGACCGGCGCGAGTTCGAGGCCAAGGTGATCGGCACCGATCCCAACACCGATCTCGCGGTGCTCAAGATCGACGCCGACAACCTGACCCCCGCGCCGCTGGGCAACAGCGATGCGGCCCGGGTGGGCGAATGGGTGCTCGCCGTCGGCAACCCCCTGGGTGAGAACCTGACCTTTACCGTGACTTCGGGCATCATCAGCGCCAAGGGCCGGAGCCTGTCGCTTCCCAACGTCAGCGACCGGAGCATTCAGGACTTCATCCAGACCGACGCCGCCATCAACCCGGGGAACTCGGGCGGGCCGCTGGTGAGCGTGCGGGGCCAGGTCATCGGGGTCAACTCGGCCATCGCCTCGCGGACCGGCTTCTTCTCGGGGTACGGCTTCGCCATTCCGATCAACCTGGCGCGCCGGGTCATGGACCAGCTGATCCGGAACGGGGAGGTGCGGCGGGCGGCGCTCGGCATCAGCGTGCGGAACGCCTCCGCCAACGACGCCGCCTACGTCGGCCTGCCCGACGTCAAGGGCGTGCTGGTCGAGGACTTTGGCGTGGAGAACTCGCCGGCCAGGGCGGCCGGGCTCGAGCCGGGCGACATCATCATCGCCATCGACGGCAAGCCCGTGGAGTACGTGGCCCAGCTGCAGCAGGAGGTGGCCTTCCGCGAGCCCGGCGACCGGGTGAAGGTGGAGGTGGCCCGGAAGGGCGGAGTGCGGAAGACGCTCACCGTGGCGCTGCAGGAGCTCCCCCGGCCCACCGGCGTGGCGTCGCGGGACGGGGCCGGGAGCGAGGACGAGGACAGTGCCACCGGTGCGGCCTCCCTCGGGCGGCTCGGTGTCACCGTCTCGCCGGTCACCGACGCCGACGCGGCCCGCTTCCAGCTCACCCGGGAGCAGCGCGGGGTGCTGGTCACCGAGGTCCGGCCCGGCGGGCCCTCCTGGGGCGAGCTGGTGGATCCCGGCCGGGGCGGGCCGGACATCATCCTCGAGATCGAGGGGAAGCCGGTCCGGACGCCGGCCGAGCTGCGCAAGGCGCTCGAGGGGATGAAGCCGGGCGAGATCGTAAGCCTGCGGGTGTACAACACCCAGGCGAAGAACCGGCGGATCGAGCGGGTTCGGCTCGGGGAGTAGCGCCGCGGCGGGCGCGCGCTCGGAGGGTCTGAGCTCGAAGCTCGTCGCGCGGGCAGCGAAGCTTCGCCAGCAGCAGCCCCGCCTAACCGCGCGACAGCTCCACGAGCGCCGGCGCGAGCGGCAGCCGCCGGATCCGCTGTCCGGTGAGCGCGAAGATGGCGTTCGCCACGGCCGGGGCCACCGGTGGCAGGGGCGGCTCCCCGAGGCCCGACGGATGCTCCGCGCCTTCGAGGAAATGGACCTCCACCCGCGGCGCCTCGTCCATCGCGAGCAGGCGGTACTTGT
>DASUSR010000384.1:0-14145 GCA_036375015.1 Gemmatimonadales bacterium | reverse complement strand
ACGCGCTCATAATCGCGGTCGTGGGGGTTAGCCTGACCTTCATGCTGGTGTCGCTGCGTGACAGCGTCGGGAACGCGCTCGACTCCAGCTCCGACCGTATCAGCCAGGCCGGTGCATGTTCGTACGCCGTCGCGGGCGCGGCCTGTGCGTCGGCCGATCCGGAGAGCGAAGGGACCGGTGGTACGGGCGGCGGCAATGGCGGTGGAAACGGAAACGCCGGTGGGAACGGCAATGGTGGCGGCAACGGGGGAGGGAACGGCAACGGCAACAACGGAAACGGCAACGGCAATGGTGGAGGGAAGAAAAACCCGTGACGCCTCGAGCCCGACCGTGATCAGCCGCTCCCCGCGGCCTTTCGCAGCGCGTTCCTGCTGACGACGACCCGCTCCCCGTTCTCGAACTCCACCAGACACGAGTTGAACCGCCGCGCGCGGACCACGACGCGGCAGCGGCGTCCGCGCAGCATCGCGCGCACGGGGTTGTTGCCCCAGACGTAGACGTATGGGTAGTCCGTGGTCACCCGCTCCCCACCTGCGCCCTGGTCTTGCGGCGCCCCGCCCGCAGAGTAGACTCAGGCGAACACACCCTGCCTCCCGTCGTGGGGGGAGGCGCCGATGCCGGGGCCCAGCGGCCCAGGGAGGCGCCGATGTCCAGCCGTGCTCCGCGTGCCACCGTCCTGGTCGTGGACGACGAAGAGAGCGTCCGCGCCATTATCCGGCGCCAGCTCAACAGCGCCGGCCATACCGTGGTCGAGGCGGGCAGCGGCCCCGAGGCCCTGGGCCTCATCCGCCAGCGCGCCGAGCGGCTCGATCTCGTCCTCTGCGACGTGGTCATGCCCGCCATGAACGGTACCGAGCTCGCCGCCCATCTCGCTACCGAGTTTCCCACTCTCCCCGTCGTGCTCATGTCGGCGTACGCACCGGCCGGTCTCGCGCGAGTGGGGCTCGGCGACGCGATCGTGCCGGTGCTTCGCAAGCCGTTCGATCCCGCGGTGCTGCTCGACCTGGTGCGAACAGCGGTGGACCGGCCGCGGGGCCCCTCCGGCACCGAGGCGGCTGCCGGGCGCTGACGCGGCGCCGCGTCCCATCCCAAGCTCCCCGGGCTCCTCGGCCTCACGCCTGCTGCCGCGAGCTCGCCGGCCTCGTCTGCCGATTGTGTCCGGACCCTCCTCGGGCGCGTTAGACTTCGGGATCATGGATCTGCTCCACCGTTTCCGCGCCCACCTCGCGAGCCTGGCGTTGCCACCGGGGCGCGCGCTCGTGGGCGTGAGCGGCGGCCCCGACTCCATGGCGCTCCTGGAGCTCCTGGCGCGCTCGGTGGACGTGCACCGACAGGAGTTGATCGTGGCCCACGCGGACCACGGCATCCATCCCCGCAGCACCGAGGTGTCGCTCCGGGTTCGCGAGGCCGCCGAGGCGAGGGGACTCGCCTCCGAAGTGACGGCGTTGGGATTGGGCGCCGCGGCCGGGGAGACCATCGCCCGCGCTGCCCGCCACGCCTGGCTCGCGCGAACCGCCGACCGGCTCGACGCGCACCTCGTCTTCCTCGGTCATCATGGCGACGATCAGGCGGAGACGGTCCTCATGCGTGCGCTCGAGGGCAGTGGGCCGGCCGGGCTCGCCGGCATGCCGGCGGTGGCGGGGCGGCTGGTCCGACCGCTGCTGCCCTTCTCCCGCACCGAGCTGGCCGAGTTCGCCCATCGCGAGGCCCTGCCGGTCTGGATCGATCCCGCCAACACCGATTCCCGGCACCTCCGCTCCTGGATCCGCTGCGACCTGCTGCCGGTCCTGCGGCGCCGGCTCCCCGACGTGGATCGCCGGCTCCGCCGACTCGCCGGGGCAGCCGCGCGGCAGCGCGCCGCCTGGGACGCGGCGCTCACCCAGCTCCCGGAGCTCGACGTCAGGCGGGAGGAGGACGCGATCTCCGTTGCTGGGGCCCCTTTGCAGGGCTATGATTCAGCCCTGTCGGAAGCGCTCGTCATGGCCGCCGCACGGCGGATCGGATGCCCGGTCGGACCGGTGAGAGCAGCCAGGATCCTCCGGCTCGTGGCAGAGGGACGGAGCGGGGCCGAAACGCCGCTGGGCGCCGGATGGCGCGCGGAGCTCGCCTTCGGACGGCTCCGGCTGGCGCGGGTGGCCGACGTGGGAGAGGACCCGCCGTGGGTGCTGGAGCAGGCCTCGGGCGAACGACTCTGGGGGCGGTGGCGCTTGCGCTGGCGGCCGGACACGGCCCCCGAGCGGCAGGAGCGCGCCGCCTTCGTCGCTTGGTTCAGCCCCGCGCCGCTCGAGGTGCGGGCCTGGCGTCCGGGCGACCGGGTGCGGCCGCTGGCCGGCAGGGGACGTCGCCTCGTGGTCCGCTGCTTTCAGGATCGTCGGGTGTCCCGACGGCACCGGATGGCATGGCCTGTGCTGGCGCGGCAGGAGGCAGTGGTATGGGTGCCGGGCGTCTGCCGGTCGGACGCCCTCCTTCCGGCCTGGGGAACGGAGGCGGTCCGTGTCGATGCTGAGTACGCCTGAAGTGCTCCGCCGGACCGGCGGCAAGCCGGTCAAGTCGATCGTCTTCGACGAGTCGACCATCGCGGCGCGGGTGGAGACGCTCGGCATGGAGATCACCGAGGCGTATCCCGACGGCGAGCTGCTGGTGCTCGGCCTGCTCAAGGGGAGCTTCATCTTCCTGAGCGATCTGGTCCGGAAGATCGAGCGGCCGATCCAGGTGGACTTTCTGGTGGCGAGCTCCTACGGCGACGGCAAGGTCTCCAGCGGGAACGTGCGGCTGCTCTACGACCCCGAGACCCGCCTGGAAGGCAAACATATCCTCCTCGTCGAGGATATTATTGATACCGGCAAGACGCTGCAGCGCCTGATGACGCTCCTGGGGGAGCGCCGGCCGGGGAGCCTCGCCATCTGCGCGCTCCTCGACAAGCAGCTCGCGGCCGAGCCGCGTCCCGAGGTCCGCTTCGTCGGATTCCGGGCGCCGCCGGCGTTTCTGGTGGGTTACGGCCTCGACCACGCCGAGAACTACCGACACCTCCCGTTCATCGCGGACCTGGAATAAATGGCTGACCGACTTCCTTCCCGGCCCCCACGCACCAACTGGGGCAATCTGAGCAAGAATCTGGCCCTGTGGCTGCTGGTGGGATTGCTCGCGCTGGCCCTGTTCCAGATGATGAGCCGCCAGCGCAATCCCACCCAGGAGTTCTCCTACACGGAGTTCAGCCGGCAGTTGGATCAGGGCAACGTGGCACGGGTCGAGGTGTTCGACGGCAAGCGTCTCGAAGGCGACTTCCGGACGCCGGTGACCCAGGACGGGCGCAGCGCCAAGAGCTTCCAGGTGCTCCTCCCCGTGGCCAACAGCGAGACCTTCATCAAGCGCCTGGAGGACGCCGGGGTCCCCATCCTGGCCAAGGAGCCCAAGGGCGGCATCACCGCGATCATCATCGCCGCGCTGCCCTGGATCGTGATTCTCGGCCTCTGGTTCTTCCTCCTGCGCCAGCTCCAGGCCGGTGGCAGCCGCGCCTTCGCCTTCGGAAAGTCCAAGGCCAAGCTGCTCGCGGGCGACACCCCCAAGGTCACCTTCGCCGACGTGGCCGGCGCCGACGAGGCTAAGGTCGAGCTGCAGGAGATCATCGAGTTCCTCAAGGACCCGCAGAAGTTCACCCGGCTCGGCGGACGGCTGCCCAAGGGCGCGCTCCTGGTCGGCCCGCCCGGCACCGGCAAGACCCTGCTGGCCAAGGCCGTGGCCGGCGAGGCCGGTCGGCCGTTCTTCTCCATGTCGGGCTCCGACTTCGTGGAGATGTTCGTCGGGGTGGGCGCCAGCCGGGTGCGCGACCTGTTCGAGCAGGGCAAGGCGCACGCGCCGTGCATCATCTTCATCGACGAGATCGATGCGGTCGGCCGGCACCGGGGCGCCGGGCTCGGCGGCGGGCACGACGAGCGGGAGCAGACACTGAACCAGCTGCTGGTCGAGATGGACGGCTTCGAGTCGAACGACGGCGTCATCCTCATCGCCGCCACCAACCGGCCCGACGTGCTCGATCCGGCGCTGCTCCGGCCGGGACGCTTCGACCGTCAGATCGTGGTGGACGCGCCTGACGTGCGCGGCCGCGAGGGCATCCTGCGGGTCCACACCCGGAAGATCCCGCTCGCCTCGGACGTGCGGCTCGACGTCGTGGCCAAGGGCACCCCCGGCATGGCCGGGGCCGACCTCGCCAACCTGGTGAACGAGGCGGCCGTGCTCGCCGCGCGGCGCAACAAGACGCTGGTGGACATGCAGGACTTCGAGGACGCCAAGGACAAGGTGATGCTCGGCGTCGAACGGCGGAGCCTGGTGCTGACCGAGGCGGAGCGGAAGCTGACGGCGTACCACGAGGCGGGCCACGCCATCGTCGCCATCAAGATCCCGGGCAGCGACCCGGTGCATAAGGTCACCATCGTGCCCCGCGGCCGCGCCCTCGGCCTCACCGCCTCGCTGCCCGAGGTGGACCGGCACAACTACACCAAGGACTGGCTCATCGGCAGCCTGGCGATGTTCTTCGGGGGCCGGGTGGCGGAGGAGATCGTCTTCGGCTCGGAGAAGGTCACCACCGGGGCGGGGAACGACATCGAGCGCGCCACGGCGCTCGCCCGGCGGATGGTCACCCAGTTCGGGATGAGCGAGCTGATCGGCCCGCTCGCCGTGGGCGACAAGGAGCAGGAAATCTTCCTCGGCCGCGAGTTCGCCCAGCGGCGGGAGATCTCGGAGCGGACCGCGCAGATGGTGGACGACGAGGTGAAGCGGCTCATCGACGAGGCCTATGCTCGCGCCACCCAGATCCTGAGCGACCACCGCGAGCTGCTCGACCGTATCGCGCTCGCCCTGCTCGAGCGGGAGACCATCGATCGTGAGGACCTCGACCGGCTGGTGAAGGATCTGCCGCTGCCGCCGCGGTCGCTCCCGCCCGCCGATCCCGCCGCGGCGAGCAGCAACCAGCCGGCCAAGCCGGGCGTCTCGCCCGCGCGCGCGCCGCTTCTCGGAACGCCGCCCGCCGAACCCGCCGGCGCGTGATCGCCACGCCCCTGGCGCTCCACTCGCCGGGAGCCGTGCGGGAGGCCCTCCGCGCCCATGGATGGGAGGAGGGCCTCGCCGCATCCGCCGCGGGGGGCATCCTCCCTCTCGCCATCCATCTGAGCGATCTCGACACCGGTGCGCTCGAGGCCCTGGTCCGCCATGCCGGCGGCCTCGGCCTCGAAGTGCTGACCGGCGAGGGCTGGGCGGTTCTGGCCGGCAGCCGATCCCGGCTGAGCGCGTTCGCCCGACCCTGGACCGTGCCCGAGCCGCTGGCCCCGGCCGCCCTCGCGGTCGGCATGGCGCTGCCCCCGGAGCCTCCGGCGGTCTGGCGTACGGCGCGGGGGCCGGTGTCGCTCGACCGCCCCGTGCTCATGGGGATCCTGAACGTCACGCCGGACAGCTTTAGCGACGGCGGGCGTTACACCGCGCTCGACACCGCGCTCGCCCGTGCCGACGAGCTGATCGCGGGCGGCGCGGAGATCGTCGACGTCGGCGGGGAATCCACCCGGCCCGGACGGGAAGAGGCCGTCGCCCTGGAGGAGGAGCTTCGACGAGTGGTCCCGCTGGTCGAGGCGCTGGTCCGGGGTCGGCCCGAGCTGCTCGTGTCGGTGGACACGGTGAAGTCCGAGGTGGCGCGCGCGGCGCTGGAGGCGGGCGCCGCCATCGTGAATGATGTGGCCGCGTTTCGTCTGGATCCGGCCATGGGCGGGGTCGCGGCCGCGGCGAGCGCGGGCGTGGTGCTCATGCACTCCCGGGGCGGCGTGCTGGAGATCGCCTCCTATACCCACGCCGACTACGCCGGCGATGTGGTTGGCGGCGTGCTGGCCGAGCTGCGTGAGGCCGTCGCCGGCGCGACGGCGGCGGGCGTGGCGCCCGAGGCCATCGCGCTCGACCCCGGGTTCGGCTTCTCCAAGACCGTGGAGCAGAACCTCCAGCTCCTCGATCAGCTCGCCTCGCTGCAGGCGCTCGGACGCCCGCTGCTGGTGGGGCCGTCGCGCAAGCGCTTCCTGGGGGCCGCCACAGGTCTGCCGGTCGAGAGCCGCGACCGCGCGACGTCGGTGGCCTGCGCGCTGGCCTGGGAGCGGGGCGCGCGGCTGTTCCGGGTGCACGACGTGGCAGCCGCGCGCGAGGCGCTCGCGCTCGCGGCCGCGGTGAGCCCGCCCGCCGCGTGACCGGGTCCGATCCCGACCGGCCGCCGTACCGGGCCGCACTGGCGGTCGCCGCGCTGGTGCTCGCCGGCTACGTGGCGACTCTCGCTCCCACGGTCACCTTCTGGGACGCGGGCGAGTTCATCGCCGCGGCCTACACCCTCGGCATCCCCCACCCCCCGGGGACGCCCCTCTTCGTCCTCATCGCCCATGTCTGGGGCACGCTGGTCCCCATCGGGGAGTTCGCCTACCGCACCAACCTGCTGAGTGCCGTGCTCAGCGCCGGCGCGGCCGGACTGTTCTTCCTCGTCGTGCACGAGTCGCTGCGCGGGCTCGGCGACGGACCCGGCTCGAGCAGGCTCCAGCTCGGGGGGGCGGCGTGCGCGGCGGTGCTCGGGGCGTTCACCTTCACCAACTGGCAGAACTCGAACGAGACCGAGGTCTACGGCGTCGCGACCTTCACCATCGCGGCGATGGCCTGGCTGGTGCAGCTCTGGCGGCGGCAGCGCGAGACCGAGCGCGGGCCGCGGCTGCTGCTGCTGGTGGTGTTCCTCGCCGGCATCTCGATCGGGAACCATCTGCTCGCCCTGCTCGCCGGGCCGGCGATCCTCGCGTTCCTCCTCGTCACGCTGCGGCAGAGCCCCGCGGCGGACCCGGCCCGCCGGCGGGAGGAGTGGGGCCAGGTCGCGGTGGTCGCCGGCGTGTGGGCGCTCCTCATCGGGATCGGCCTCGGCAGTACCGCCCTGACGGCGGTCGGCGCGCTCTGCTTCCTGGCGGCCGCGGCGTTCGCGGCCACCGGCGGCGCCGGGGCTTTCGCCCTGGTGAGCCTGGCGATCGCGGCCGTCGGCATCACGCCGTATCTCTACCTCTACATCCGCTCCGGGCAGAACCCGATCATCAACGAGGCGGCGCCGGCCACCTTCGACGCGCTGCTCGCGGTGCTCCGGCGTGCCCAGTACCCCCCGCGCACGCCGCTGGACGACCCCACGGTGCCGCACGGGCCGGACAATCCCGGCCGCACCCTCGGGATCCTCTGGCTCCAGCTGCTCAACTACGTGCAGTACTTCGACTGGCAGTGGGCCCGCTCGCTTGGCGCGGGGCTCCGCACCGTTCTGACGCTCGTGTTCGTGACCCTGGGGCTCCGGGGCCTCGCGGTCCAGCGCCGCGGCGACCGGCCGGGCTGGTGGCTCCTGTTCACGCTCTTCCTGGTGACCGGGCTCGGGCTGGTGGTCTACATGAACTTCAAGCCGGGGTTCAGCGTCGGGTACGACCGCTATCCCGAGGCCGCGGACCACGAGGTACGGGAGCGGGACTACTTCTTCGTGGTCAGCTTCATCGTGTGGGGGCTCTGGGCCGGCATCGGCGCGGCCAGCCTGGCGCGCGATCTGGCCGCCAGGACCGGTGCCTCGCGGCGCCTGGCGCCGGCGTTGTTGCTGGTGGCCCTCCTGCCGGTGGCGCTCAACTGGACCGCGGCGTCGCGTCGCCACGGGCCCGACGCCCGGCTCGCCGCGGACTTCGCCTACGACCTGCTCAACAGCGCGCCGCCCTACGGCGTGCTGTTCACCTACGGTGACAACGACACCTTCCCGCTGTGGTGGGCCCAGGAGGTGGCGGGGGTGCGGCGCGACGTGACGGTGATCTGCCTGGCGCTGGCGAACACCGACTGGTACATGCGGCAACTGCGGGAGAACCACACCCGGCCGGTCGACCTGGCCGACCTGCCCGCCTTCTGGCGCGAGTCGGTTCCGGCCCGGCCCGACTGGCCTCTCCACGGGATGACCGACTCGATGATCGCGCAGTCCATGGAAGGGTACTACGTGCCGCAGCCGCAGACGGTGCGGCTGGGCCCGCTCACCCGGGAGCTGCCCGCCGGCAGCGTGCTCTACCCCAACGACATCGTCTCGCTCAGCGTGATCCAGCAGAACCTGGGTCGCCGCCCGATCGTCTGGGCGGCCACGGCCGGACGGAGCTACGCGGGGCTCGGCGCCTACGTGGTCCAGAAGGGGCTGGGGTTCCACCTGCTGACGGCGCCGCCCGACACCGCCGACCCGCGGCTCGACCTGCGGCGGCTCGCCGGGACGCCGCTCGATCTGCCGGCGACCGAGCGGCTGGTGTACGAGGTCTACCGCTACGCCGGGCTGCTGGAGGAGGGAGCGGCGGACCTCGACCCGACCGCCGCCTCCGCGGCCGCGAGCCTCTCGCTGCCCTTCGTGCAGCTGGTGTACGCCTACCAGGGCCGCGGCGACGCGGACAAGGCGCGCCGCGCGCTCGAGGCGGCCGTACGGCTCTCGCCCAACCCGGAGATGCGGGACGCGCTCACCCAGATGCTCCTGACCCAGCCGGACGGCGACGCGACCCTCCAGGAGTGACATCACGGCGGATCGGAGCCATGCTCTCTGCGACGGGTATCCGGCGGATGCTGCGATCACCCACCCTGATGCCGGTGCTCGTCTTCGCGGCCTCGGGGACGGCCTTCGCGCTGGCCAACCTCGTCCTGGCGCGGCGGCTCTCGCAGGAGGAGTACGCCGTGTTCACCCTGGTGCTGGCCCTGATGAACCTGGGCTCCCCGCTCGCCGCGATGGGCATCGACGCGGTCGCCGTGCGGCGGCCGCTCGAGTTCGGGCCGGGCCTGCTGGGGCGGGTGCTGCTGGCTGCGCTCACCGTCGGTCTCGGGCTCGGTCTGGTGGGGGCGGCTTACGATCTCGATCCGCTCTCGGTGGCTATGGTGGTGGCGGCCAGCACCGCCGGCGGCGCCATGCTGGTGCCCGCCGCCGAGTACCAGCGCCGCCACGAGTTCGCCCGCTCGCTCGCCCTGGTCCACAGTCCCAACTTGGTGCTGGTGCTGGCCGCGGTGCTCGCCGTGGCCTTCGGCACCCGCGCCGCGCGTACGCCACTCCTGGTCCTCTCCGCCGGCTTCGCCCTCTCCGCCGTCGCGGGCTGGCTTCCGCTGCTGCGTGAGCGCCGGGACCCGCCGGCCGCGCAGCGTCTTCCCTGGGGTGAGGCGCTCTCCCTCTTCGGTACCAACGCCTCCGGAACGCTGCTGACGCAGCTCGACCGGCTGATCGTGCCGCAGGTCCTTCCGCTCTCGGCGCTCGCGACCTACGGCGCGCTCTCCGCCGTGGTGGGCTCGCTCTTCCGGGTGCTGCAGCGAGGGGTCGGCTACGCGCTGCTCCCGCGGTTGCGGGCCGCTTCCACCATCGCGCAACGCCGCCGGCTGATCGCCGTGGAGGCGTGGGTGGTGGGCGCCGTCGCAGTGGGCGGCTCCCTGCTGCTCTGGATCCTGACGCCCCTGGTCGAGCGCTGGCTGCTGGCCGGGAAATACGAGTTCCCGCCCTCGCTGATCCTCGCGGCGATCGCGGTGGGGCTGGCCAAGATCCTGACCGGCTTCAGCCGCGCCACGGTCACCGCGCTGGCCGACCACCGGGAGCTCGCGCTGGTCAATGTCTCGGGCTGGATATCGGTCGCCCTGTCGGTTGGGGCGGCGGTGGTGGGGGCCCGATGGGGGCTCGCGGGAGTCATCTATGGCGTCGGGCTCGGCTGGCTGATGCGCGCGGTCATCGCCCTCGCCGTCACCTCCCGCCACCTGCGGCTGAGACCGGCCGAGCCGGCCGGGGCTTCGCCGCCATGAGCCTGCCCCGGGTCGGCTACTGGACCGCCAACTACATGCCGGAGCACGAGGCGATCCAAGGAGATCGCGGCCCTCATGGAGGGCCTCGCCGACTCGATCGACGCCTCGCTGGTGAGCCTCGACACCCGGGATCAGCGGCTTGCGCTCCGGGGACGAGTGAAGCGGCTTCCCATCCCGTTCGGCCTTCCCCGTTCCCGCTCCTGGCGCCGCAGGTCGCGGGAGCGGACGTGAATCACGTCTTCGCCTCCGCCGCCGATCGACGCCTGACTCCCGTCTTGGCCAGGTACAACGGCGTGCTCAGCATCGCCCGGGGCACCCGAGACGGTCCCGGCATCGAGCGGAACGGGCCCGTGCTGCGCCGGCTGCGCGCGGTCGTGGCCCAGTGCGAGCCGGACCGCGACCTCATGCTGCGGCTCGGGGTATCCGAGCGCTCGCTGTACCTCATCCGTCCCGGCATTCCGATGGCGGCCTATCGGGAGGCGCAGGGCCCGTTCACCGTCCTGTTCGCGTCGAGCCCGTTCTCGGAGCGAGAGTTCGTCTCCCGGGGCGTCCATCTCTTGATCCAGGCCGCCTCGAGGCTCCCTGACGTGCGCTTTCTCCTGATCTGGCGTCGCCATCACGTCGGCACGCTCCGGCGGCTCCTGCGGGAGGCCGGGGCAACGAACATCGAGGTCCGGGATGGTATGGTGGCCGACATGGGCGCGGTGTACGACTCGGTGCACGCGACGGTGCTGCCGGCGCTGGAGCACGGCAGCTTCATCCCCGCGCCCCGGAGCGGGCTCGAATCCATGGCCCACGGCAAGCCGCTCCTGGCCTCCCACTACGTCAGCATCGCGGGGAGTCTGGCCGAGACCGGGGCGGGCGTGGTGTTCGAGCCGACGCCCGAGGAGCTCGTGTCGGCGGTGCAGCGGCTGCGGCAGCAGTACACCGCCATCCAGCCCCGGGCCCAGGGGTACATTCGCGAGCGGTATTCGCCGGAGCGCCATCTGGACCTGCACCGCCGGCTCTATCGGGCGATCTGCGGTTGAGCGGGACGATCCCGCGCGACCGCGCCCCGGCCGACTTGTCGGTGGAAGCCGGCCCGCCTACGATGCCGAATGCTCGCCGGCCACCCGGCCCGCGAGCCGTCAGTTTACCGGGAGTCGGTCGCGCGATGGTGACGTGGAAGCTGATGCGCCGGACCTTCACCCCGACGTTCGTGGTGCAGGCCTACTACTACGGCAAGCATCGGGCGCTGATCAGCGGGAGGGCTGAGGTGGATCTCGCCGGCGGCACGGCCTGGGGCCGGGGCTGCGTGATCTCCGCCTTCACCAAGGTGAAGATCAGCGGTCCGCTCGAGCTGGGGAGCCGGGTCCACATCGCGACCGGCTGCTTCATCGATTCGGGCAAGCGCCTCTCCGTCGGCGACGACGTGCTCGTGGGCCCCAACTGCACCATCGTCGCGGTCAACTACCGGTTCGACCGTCTCGACGTGCCGCTGCCGGAGCAGGGTCTCATCAGCAAGGGCATCCGGATCGGACACCGGGTCTGGCTCGGCGCCGGCTCGGTCGTGCTGGACGGCGCCGACATCGGGGACGATGTCCTCGTCTCCGCCGGCTCGGTGGTGAGCGGGTCGGTACCCCCCCGGAGCATCGTGCAGGGCAACCCCGCCAAAGTCATCTTCACCCGGCGCTGACACCCGGCGGTGTGACTGGAGTCACCGACGTCAGCCGCCCGGCCCCTATCCTGATAGCTTGTCGGAGCGTAGTCTTTCCAGTCCACCCGAGTCGGGAGCGTGCAGTGACCAACCCTTCGAATGGCCACCGCCGGCGCGCTCTGATCACCGGGGCCGGAGGGTACACGGGCCTGGCCCTGACCTGCCACCTGATCGCCAACGGCATCGGCGTGCGGGCCATGGTCCGGCGCCCCCCCGAGAACGGGGAGCTCAACTACCCCGGTGCCGAAGCCCTGGTCGGCGACGTTCGGGACCCGGAGTCCGTGAAATCGGCCCTGGAGGGGGTGGATACCGTCTACCATCTGGCGGCGGTCTTCCGCCGCGCCGGCGTCCCCGACTCGGAGTACCGTACGGTCCACGTGGACGCCACCAGGCAGCTGGTCGAGTTGAGCGCCGCCGCCGGGATCAAGCGATTCGTCCATTGCAGCACCGTCGGCGTGCACGGGGACGTGGGCGACGCGCCGGCCAACGAGGAAGCGCCGCTCCGGCCGATGGACATCTACCAGGAGACCAAGCTCGAGGGCGAGCAGGTCGCCCTGAGCACGGCCGAGCGCCTGGGGCTGCCGCTCACGGTGGTCCGGCCGGGCCCGATCTACGGTCCGGGCGAGCGGCGCCTGTTCAAGATGATCGGCGGGGTAGCGCGCGGCCGGTTCGTGCTGCTGGGCGACGGCACTCCCCGGTTCCAGATGGTGTACATCGACGACCTGGTCGAGGGCTTCCGCCTCGCCGGCGAGTCTCCCAACGCCGAGGGTCGGACCTACATCCTCGCCGGCGCCGAGGCCCCCACCCTGAACGAGCTGGTGGAGGAGATTGCCGAAGTGGCTCGGGTCCGCGCCCCTCGCTGGCACCTCCCGGTCTGGCCCCTGTGGGTCGCCGGGGCCGTCTGCGAGGCCGTCTGCGTCCCTCTCCGGATCGAGCCGCCGATCTTCCGGCGCCGGGTGAAGTTCTTCACCAGCAGCCGGTGGTTCGACACCTCCCGGGCCCGCACGGAGCTCGGCTATACCCCCCGCATGAAGTTGCGCGAAGGTCTGGCCCGCACGCTCGAGTCCTACCGGCACCTGGGCTGGGTCTGAGGCTTCTGCCCGGGCGCCTCCGGCACCCCACCGCCTGACTTCAACCCACGGCGCTATCCGCATACATTACAAGGCTATGGATTTCCCGGACCTGCCCGAGCGGCTGGATCGGGTCCGGGAGACCGTGGCCCGGCATCAGGCGATCGGGGGGTGGACGCACCCGGTCACCGTCGTCGCCGTCACCAAGACGCACGGTCCCGGCGCGATCCGGGCGGCCTGGGCCGCGGGTCTGGCCGACATCGGTGAGAATCGGGTGCAGGAAGCGCTGGGCAAGCAAGAGGAGCTGGCCGACGTACCCGTCGCCTGGCACCTGATCGGCACGCTCCAGCGGAACAAGGCGCGCCATGCGGCGGGGCGGTTCGCCCTGATCCACTCGGTGGACCGGGCCGACCTCGCGGCCGAGCTCGACCGCCGGACCGACCCGGCCCGGCGCCAGCCGATTCTGGTGCAGGTCAACTGCTCACTGGAGCCTCAGAAGGGCGGGGTCGAGCCGGAGGCGCTGGAGCAGCTCCTGACGGCGCTCGACGCCAGCACCCGGCTCGAGGTGCGGGGGCTCATGACGATGAGCGCGCTCACCGACGACCGCGAGGAGCAGCGGCGTGCCTTCCGGCAGCTGCGCGCGCTGCGCGACGCCGCCGAGGGGCAGGGCCGGCGGCTCCCCGAGCTGTCCATGGGGATGTCCGGCGACTACGACATCGCGGTGGAAGAAGGAGCGACGATGGTGCGATTGGGCACGGTGCTGTTCGGGGAGCGGGGCGCGTGAGCGTGCGCGCGGTGGAGCAGTCTCAGTACGACGCCGTGCAGGAGGCCGCCGGCGCGGTGCGGGGTCGGAGCGCGCTTCGGCCCGAGGTCGCCGTCATCCTGGGCACCGGCCTCGGCGGGCTGGTGGGCGAAGTCGAGGTGGAGTCGGAGATCTCCTACGCGGACATTCCCGGCTTCCCGCTCTCGACGGTCGAGAGCCACGCCGGCCGCCTGCTGCTCGGGCGGCTGGGCGGCCGCCCGGTGGTGGCCATGCAGGGCCGCTTCCATCGCTACGAGGGGTACGATCTGCGGCAGGTGACCTTTCCCGTACGGGTCATGCGCGCGCTGGGCGCCGAGACCCTCGTCGTCTCCAATGCCTGCGGCGGGATGCACCCGCTGTGGAGTCCGGGCGATCTGGTGCTCCTGAGCGATCACATCAACCTGCTCGGCGACAACCCTCTCGTGGGCCCCAACGACGAGCGGCTCGGCCCCCGCTTCCCCGACATGTCGGCGCCCTACGACCCGGCGCTCCGCGACCTGGCCCGGCGGACCGCCGCGGAGCTGGGCATCGTGCTCCGCGAGGGTGTGTACGTGGCCGTGGCCGGCCCCAACCTGGAGACCCGGGCGGAGTACCGGATGCTCCGCGGGCTCGGCGCCGACGTGGTCGGCATGTCGACCGTGCCCGAGGTGATCGTGGCGGTGCACCAGGGGATGCGGGTGGTCGGCATCTCCATCATCACCGATCAGTGCCTGCCGGATGCGCTGGAGCCGGCCGACATCGCGCGGATCATCGCC
>DASUSR010000383.1:0-6712 GCA_036375015.1 Gemmatimonadales bacterium | reverse complement strand
CCGAGGCGGTGGTGGAGGCGGGCGTGGTGCGGGCGCGCCCCATTCTGCTCACCGCGGCCGCCGTGGTGGTGGGCGGGGCGGTGATGGTGGGCGACCCCATCTTCCAGGGCCTCGGCATCGCCATGATCTCCGGGGCGGTGGTCGCCACCCTGCTGACGCTGGTCGCCATTCCGCTGCTGTACGCCGACCTGGAGGGTGGGCGCCCTTCCGGCGGCCCGACGCCGTAAAGGAGGACGTATGCCGATGCATTATGCCATCAGACTGGTCGCGGGCACCTTCGTGCTGGCATCGCTCGCGCTGGGCTACTGGGTGAACCCGCTCTGGTTCCTGTTCACCGCCTTCGTGGGGGTGAACCTGATCCAGTCCGCGTTCACGCGCTGGTGCCTGATGGAGCAGATCCTGACCAAGCTGGGTCTTGCGGTGCCGGACGGGGTGCCTCAGCCGCCGCGGGGGGTGAGAAATCCCGTGATCTGAGCGGAGGCGCCGGCGAAGGCCGCAGGCGGGCGAACCGGGTTTCCCGGCGGATTCATCGAATCTTCATCCCGTCTGAGGTAGCCTTCAGGGGTACCCGCAGGAGGTCCACATGACGGCTACCCTGGCCTCACCGGACGAGCGGACCGCCCCCGGGACGGTCGCGACGACGCTCTCGGCCGTGCACGATCAGTGGATGGAGCGGACGGCCCAGCTGCTGGCGCCGGCCGCCGTCCCGCGCGCCACCTTCTGGGAGCGGTGGAGTGCGGTCCGCTTCCTCACCGACCAGTTCCACGACCGGTTCCGCCTCGAGTGGCAGCTGGTCGAGAGCCTGGGCCCGATGCTGCCGGCTTCCACCCGGTACCGGCTGGCCGGCGCGCGGGGAGCGCTGGAGCGGACCGGGAGTGAGCTGGTGGCTGCCGGCAGGCGCCGGGGCAGCGGACCCCAGGTGGCGATCCTGGTCCGCCGGTTCCTGGATCAGGCGCGGCGGTGGTGCGCGGCGCTGGAGCTGGCGACCGCCACTCTGAACGTCGAGGACCTGCCGGACGACAGCCGGCAGCTCCTCGCCCGGCTCCGCACGGCCGCCGGACTCGATCTGTGACCAGCGCGGCGCCGTCCCGGGTTCTCCCGGGGGCGCCGGTGGCGGTGGTGCACCGCGCCCGCAGGCTCGGGATCGATACCGGCCACACCGCAGTGGTCTACCTCCACCGCGGCTCGGAGATCGTGCGCTCCGAGGGCCTCGATTCGGAGACCCGGGTGGTGGTCTCGGCGGGGGGACACACGCTTCTCGCCACCCTCGGCGTCGTGAGCGGGGATCTGCTCCGGCCCGACGAAGCGGGACTCTCCGAGGCGGCGTGGGACAGGCTCGCCATCCCGCCGGACGCGCCGGTCAGCGTGGGCCACGCCCCGCCGCTCGACTCCCTCCGACACGTTCGCGCCAAGATCCACGGCCTCCGGCTGGACCGCGCCGCGATGGACGCCGTGGTTCAGGACGTCGCCGCCGGTCGCTACACCGACATCCATATCGCCTCCTTCCTCACCGCCTGCGCGGGTGAGCGGCTCGACCGGCGCGAGATGATCGATCTCACCACCGCGATGGTCGCGGCGGGTGTCCGCCTCACCTGGCCCTCGCGGCCGGTCATGGACAAGCACTCGGTGGGTGGACTGCCGGGCAACCGGACCACCCCGGTCGTGGTGGGGCTCGCCCCCGCGGCCGGCCTGCTCATGCCCAAGACCTCCTCCCGGGCCATCACCTCGCCCGCCGGGACCGCCGACACGATGGCGGTGCTCACCTGTGTCGAGCTCGATGCCGAGGCCATGCGCCGGGTGGTCGAACGGGAGGGCGGGTGCATCGTGTGGGGCGGCGCCGCGCGCCTGAGTCCGGCCGACGACGTCCTGATCCGGGTGGAGCGGCCGCTCGACCTCGATGCGTCCGGACAACTGGTCGCGTCCGTACTCTCCAAGAAGGCGGCCGCCGGCGCCACCCACGTGCTGCTCGATCTGCCGGTGGGCCCCACGGCGAAAATCCGCAGCCTCGCCGACGCCGAGCGGCTCGCCGGGCAGGTGCGCGATGTGGGGAGGGCCGTGGGGCTGGAGGTGATGCCGCTCGTGACCGACGGCACCCAGCCGGTGGGACGCGGGGTCGGGCCGGCCCTCGAAGCGCGCGACGTGCTCGCCGTCCTCCGGTGCGAGGCGGGCGCGCCCGAGGACCTCCGGGATCGCGCGCTGCTCCTCGCCGGGTGCGTCCTCGAGATGTCCGGCGCGGTGCCGGCCGGATGCGGCCACGCGGAGGCGCGGAGCATCCTCGACGGCGGGCGGGCCCGGCGGAAGTTCGAGGCCATCTGCCGGGCGCAGGGCGGCCTGCGCGAGCCGCCGACCGCGGGATTCCGGCGGGAGGTCCCGGCGCCCCACGGCGGCCGGGTGGGCGCCATCGACAACCGGAGGCTGGCCCGCGTCGCCAAGCTGGCCGGCGCCCCCGCCGACCCCGCCGCCGGGCTCGAGCTCCACGTGCGTCTGGGACAGACGGTCGAGGCCGGGGCCCCGCTCTTCACCGTCCACGCCGAGAGCGCGGGCGAGCTGGAGTATGCCCTGGGCTACGCTCGGCAGCAGAGCGAGATCATCACGCTCGCGGAGCCATCGTGAGACCGGTAGTGCTCGTCCTCACCGGGGCCGAAGGCCTCGGCACCCGGCTCCGCGCCTCGCTGGGCGCCGTCCCGGCATCGCTCCGGCTGCATCGCTTTCCCGACGGCGAGACCCGCGTGCGGATCGAGGGAGACCTGAGCGGCAGGGCCGTGATCCTGCTGGCCTCGCTGGACCGTCCCGACGCCAAGCTGGTACCGCTCCTCTTCGCGGCGGCCACCGCCCGGGAGCTGGGTGCGCGGTCGGTCGGGCTGGTGGCGCCCTACCTCCCCTACATGCGGCAGGACCTGGCGTTCCATCGCGGCGAGAGCGTCGGCGCGCGCCACTTCGCCGGGATCCTCTCCGCCTCGGTCGACTGGCTGCTCACCGTAGACCCTCACCTGCACCGCGTTCGCCGGCTCGACGAACTGTTCACGGTCCCGGCGGAGGCGGTGCACGCCGCGCCGGCCATCGCGGCATGGATCCGTGCGGAAGTGCGCGACCCCCTGGTGCTCGGTCCCGATCAGGAGAGCGAGCAGTGGGTGGAGGCCGTGGCCCGCGGGGCGGATGCTCCCTGGGCCGTGCTCACGAAGCATCGCCATGGCGATCGGAAGGTCGAGCTGACACTGCCCGACCTGGGAGTTCCGGCGGGGCGGCGGCCGGTCCTGGTGGACGACATCATCTCGACCGGCGCGACGATGCGGCAGGCGGTGGCGCTGCTGCGCGCCGCGGGCTCCCCGGCGCCCTGGTGCGTCGCGGTGCATGCGGTGTTCGCCGGGGACGCCGAAACGGAGCTGCGGCGTGCCGGGGCGCGGGAGGTGGTCACCAGCAACACGCTGCCGCACCCGACCAACCGGCTCGACGTGCTGCCCGCGCTGGTGGAAGGGGTGCGAGGCATCCTCGCCCGAGCGCCGGCGGCCCGGATGGCGGGCTGCCCATGACCGCGCGGCGCCTCCGCGCCCTTGCAGCGCTCGCGTTCGTGGCCTGCGCCGGAACGCCGCCTGCTCTTCCGCCGATACCGGTGGAGGGCACCAGCCACGACATCCGGCTGCTGGCGGGCGAATGGTCGGGTCAGTTCGTCAACCGGAGCGGCGGGCGACAGGGCACCATCGCGTTCACCCTCGAGGCTGGACGGGACACCGCGCGGGGCTCGGTGCTGATCGAGGGGGCGCCGCCGCCCGCGGGCTGCACCGACGCGGTCAGCACCGCCACCCGCGAGCCCCCCGACGCCCAAACCGTGCTGCGACTCGGCCGGGTGGTCGTCGCCGGGGCGAGTGTCGCGGGATGGCTCGAGCCCTATCGCGACTTCGACCTCGGCTGCCCGGTGGACGCCTGGTTCGAGGGCAGTCTCGAGCGCGACACCCTGCGCGGCATGTTCTTCGCCCATCCGACCGCGGGCGACACGGTGCGGCTGGGCACCTGGTGGGCCGCGCGCCGCCGGCGGTGATCGCCTCGGCCTATCCGGTGCTCACGCCCGCCTTGTCGGTCGCCAGCCGCGCCGCCACCGTGGCGAGCGAATCGGGATTCAGGCTGATCGAGTCGATCGGCAGGCTCGCCAGGTACTCGGCGAAGTCCGGCCAGTCGCTCGGCGCCTGCCCGCAAATGCCGACGTGGCGCCCCGTGCGGTGGGCGGCCTCGACCATCATGCGGATGAGGCGCTTGACGCCTTCGTCGCGCTCGTCGAACAGGTGGGCCAGCAGCTCCGAGTCGCGGTCCACCCCGAGCGTGAGCTGGGTGAGATCGTTGGAGCCGATCGAGAACCCGTCGAACAGCTCGGCGAACTCCTCCGCCAGGATGACGTTGTTGGGGATCTCGCACATCACGTAGCACTCGAGCCCCTGCTCGCCGCGCCGCAGTCCGTGGCGCGCCATCTCGTCCAGCACCCGCCGCCCTTCCTCCAGGGTCCGGCAGAAGGGGATCATCACCCTCACGTTGTCCAGTCCCATGTCGGCCCGGACGCGGAGGATGGCGGCGCACTCGAGGGCGAACCCCTCGCGGTAGCGTTCGTCGTAGTAGCGTGAGGCGCCCCGGAACCCGATCATCGGGTTCGACTCCGCCGGCTCGAACGCCGTCCCGCCGAGCAGACCGGCGTACTCGTTGGTCTTGAAGTCGGAGAACCGGACGATGACCGGGCGAGGGTAGAACGCCGCCGCGATCTGCGCCACGCCCGAGGCCAGCCGCTCGATGAAGAACTCGGCCGGCGAGGCCGCGCCCGCGACGCGTTCCCGGATCCGTCTCCGCACGGCGGGGTCCTCCACCCGCTCCGGGTGGAGCAGCGCCATGGGATGGATGCCGATCCAGTTGGACGCCACGAACTCGATGCGGACCAGCCCCACCCCGGCGCTGGGCAGCTGCGCCAGAGTGAAGGCGCGGTCGGGGTCGGCCAGGTTCAGCATCAGCGGCACCCGCGGCACCGGGAGCGTCGCCGGATCGATCTCCTGACGCTCGAACTCCACCGCCCCCTCGTACACGCGCCCCTCCTCGCCTTCCGCGCAGGAGACGGTCACCACCTGGTCGTCGGCCAGGAGCTGCGTGGCGTGCCCGGTGCCCACCACGCAGGGGATGCCCAGCTCACGCGACACGATCGCCGCGTGGCAGGTGCGGCCGCCTTCGTCGGTCACCACCGCGGCGGCCCGCTCCAGCACGGGCTGCCAATCGGGATCGGTCATCGGAGCGACGAGCACGTCTCCCGCGCGGAACCGGGTCAGCTCCGCGGGGGAGTGGATGACCCGGACCGGTCCGGTCGCCACCCGGCTGCCGACGCTCCGGCCCCGGGCCAGCACCCGACCCTCGCCGCGGCGCCGGAACAGCTCGAGCGTGGGCGTGGTGACCTGTGAGTGCACCGTCTCGGGACGCGCCTGGAGGATGAACAGCTCTCCCGTGCGGCCGTCCCGCCCCCACTCGATGTCCATCGGCGTGGGCCGGCCGGCGCGCGCGGAGTAGTGATCCTCGATCGCGAGCGCCCACCGGCTCAGGGTCAGCACCTCGTCGTCGTTCAGCACCGCGCGCCGCCGGTCGGCCGCCGGCACCCGGACCTCGCGCACCGCCTTGCTGCCCCCTTCCGCGTAGACCAGCTTGACCGACTTCTCGGCGATCTCACGCCGGAGGATCGGCCGGTGGCCGGAGCGCAGGGTCGGCTTGTGCACCCAGAACTCGTCGGGCCGAACCCGGCCCTGGACGACGGTCTCCCCCAGTCCCCAGGATCCGGTGACGAGCACCACGTCGCGGAAGCCGCTCTCGGTGTCGAGGGTGAAGATGACGCCGGCCGAGCCCAGGTCGCTGCGCACCATCTTCTGGACCCCGACCGAGAGCGCGACCTGGCGGTGGGGAAACCCGTTGCGCACGCGGTAGACGATCGCGCGGTCGGTGAACAGCGACGCGAGGCAGGCCCTGACGGCGGTGTCGAGCGCGGCCCGGCCGCGGACGTTGAGATAGGTCTCCTGCTGGCCGGCAAACGAGGCGGTCGGCAGGTCCTCGGCCGTGGCGCTCGAGCGGACCGCCACATCGGTGGCGTCCTCCCCGTAGAGCCGGGAGAGCGAGGCGTAGGCGTCCTCGAGCGCGCGGGCGACGACCTCCGGAAGCGGCGCCGCGGCGACACGCTCACGGATGGACCGGGCGGCCGCGGCCAGGGCCGTCACGTCGGTGACGTCGAGCCGGTCGAGCTCCTGGTAGATCGTCTCCTCCAGTCCCGCCTCCACCAGGTGAAGCCGGAATGCCGCCGCGGTGAGCGCGAAGCCCTGCGGCACCCGCACCCCTGCGGAGGCCAGGGCGGTGATCAGCTCGCCCAGCGAGGCGTTCTTCCCCCCCACCTCGGCGATCGCGCCGAGGCCGACCGCGCTGAAGGGAACCACGTAACGGTCGGCCCTGCTCTCGGCAGGCCGGCTCTCGGACTGGGGCGTGCGGATGGCTGTCATGGTGCCTCCATGCGGATTGCCGTGCTCTCCCTGAAAGATGACCCCGGACAGTGAACCGTGGATGAAGGGAGCCGGAAGGCTGCCATAGGGAGCCCGTATTCCTGAATTCATCCCCGGTTCAGGCAGGCCCTCCTAGTCTGGAGAGCGACAGGCTGGAGGTGTCCGGTGATACTGGTGTCCAGGGCGGTCGTGGCTCTGGTGGGACTCTG
>DASUSR010000382.1:0-6133 GCA_036375015.1 Gemmatimonadales bacterium | reverse complement strand
GCCGCGGCGGCATCGGGCGAGTGGGGGTCGAGGCGAGCCGCGTATTCCATGTCGGCCACCGCCTCGGTCCAGCGGCCCAGCTCCATCTCCGCGGCGCCCGCCCCGCTCAGCAGGTCGCTCCGGTGGGGATTGATCCGAAGCGCCTCGCGGTACTCCCGGAGCGAGCGGGCGTAGTCGCCGGCGACGAGCTGGTAGTAGCGGCCGCTCGCGGCCCGCACGTTGGCGGAGTTGGGCCCCAGCGCGAGGGCGCGCTCCAGGGTCCGCTGGGCGGCGTCGGCGTCCACCACCCGCATCCCACCCAGCCGGAACGCCTCCACCTGGAGCTGAGCGAGGTCACCCCAGGCGGCGACGAAGCCGGAGTCGAGCGCCACCGCCGCCTCCAGCTCGGCGATGGCGGCGCGGAGCGCGTCGGGGGAGATCTCGCCGGAGCGGAGCTCCCGGCTGCGGAGGTAGCGCGCGTAGGCGTCGAGGCTCCGCGTGGGTATCTCGGCCAGGCTGGCGCGAGTCGAGTCGGACAGGGCCACGTGGAGCGCGCCGGCCACCTGGCCCGCGATGTCCGCCTGCACCGCGAACACGTCGGTGACCGAGGCGTCGAAGGCCCGGGCCCAGCGGGTGACGCCGGTGCGCGCCTCCACCAGCTCGGGGTTCACCCGGACCCGGCTGGGCGTCCCCTTCTCCCAGCGCACCGTGCCGGTCAGCAGGTAGCGGGCGCCCAGCTCCTCCGCGATCCGCCCGGCCGGGGTACCGCTCCCCCGGTAGTGGCTCGAGCTGCCGCGGGCGACGACCTCGAGCCCGGGGAGGCCCGCCAGCTTCCCGCGCACCTCGTCTGCCATCCCCTCGGCGAACCAGCCGTCGGCGCTGTCCCCCAGGATCTCGAACGGCAGCACGGCGAGCCGGGGCAGCGAGTCCACGGCGACCGGCGCCGCCTCCGCGGTCGGGGCAAAGCGGTCCCTGGCGGCCACCGCGACCAGCGCCGTCGCGAGCGCCACGCTGAGGGCGATCCAGGCGACCCTGGGAACGCGGCGGCGGCGGGGCAGCAGCGCCTGCGGCTCGGTGAGCGCGCGGGCGAAGTCGGTGATGGAGTCGAACCGGTCGTCCCGCTGGACCGAAAGGGCGCGCTGGAGCGCCATCTCGGCCGTGTCGGGCACCTCGGCGCGGCGGGTCCGGACGGCGGGCGCGGGCGTCGAGATCCGCTGGGCCAGCACGGCGTGCGAGGTGGGCCCCTCGTGCGGCCGGGCGCCGGCCAGCATCTCCCAGCAGGTGGCGGCGAGCGCGTACTGGTCCACCCGGGGATCCACCGGCAGCGACATCACCTGCTCCGGCGCCATGTAGGCGGGGGTCCCCACGTTCTGACCGGTCTCGGTCAGGTGCTCGTCGGGGGTCCGGCGGAGCGAGCAGGCGATGCCGAAATCGGCCAGCAGGGAGACGCCGTCCTCGGTGAGCAGGATGTTCTCCGGCTTCACGTCGCGGTGAATCACCCCCTCGCGGTGGGCGTAGGCCAGCGCCTGGGCCGCCTCGCGGGTGATGCGGAGCGCCTCGTCCACCGGCAGGCGGCCCTCGCGCCGCAGCCGCTCGCGCAGCGACTCCCCGCGGACGTACGGCATGGTGTACCAGGGCATGCCGTCGGTCTGGCCGGAGTCGTAGACCGTGCAGATGTGGGGATGCTGGAGCCGGGCCGCGGTCGCGATCTCGCGGCGGAAGCGCAGGATGTCGAGGTTGAAGGCGGATTCGGGGCGGAACAGCTTGAACGCGACGTGACGATCGTGCTTGAGGTCGCGGGCGAGATAGACGGTGGCCATCCCGCCCCGGCCGAGCTCATGCTCGAGGCGATAGTGCCCGAAGCGGGCATCCGGCAACGGCGATCCTGTCACGTGGCCCAAGGTGGTGAGCCTGAAAGGTCGCCTGAGAGCGGCCAGGATGCCAGCGGGCGGCCTGCCGCGTTACGGCAGGTCCTCCTGGATGAAGCGCGGACTCAGGTGGACGTCCACCTGCACCAGCGGCGCGTCGCCGATGCAGCGGAAGCCGTGGATCTCCCCCGCCTTGATGACCAGGATGTCGCCAGCGCCGGCTTCGAACTCCTCCCCGTTGACAGTCCAGAGCCCCCGGCCCTCGCGGACGAACTGGACCTCGTCGTAGGGATGGCGGTGGGGGCCGGGACCCCGGCCGGGGAGGGCGCTCAGAAGGAAGACGGAGATGCCGACATCGCCGTGGTCGGCGCCGACGAAGCGGTGGGAGCTGCCCAGGAAGGGCAGGTCCTGCTGACGGACGCGGTACATCCGCGCGGGCTCCTCTGGAGGAGGGTCAGAACTCCCGGCGCTTCATCTCCTTGAAGAGCCGCCTGGTCTCCGCACTCTGCTCCGGGGAGCGCTGCCGGAGGGTGGGGTCGAACCGGACGCTCTGGTCCGCGGTGGGCGGCTTGATCTTGGCCGCGTTCTTCTTCGCCAGGGCGGCGATGCGCTGATCCTCACGTTTTCCCATGTCCGGCTCCTCCTCGTGCGTGGCGTGGGCCTCGGGGTCGGCAGGAAGCCTCGTCAGGCGGAGGGCCGGGCACAAGGCGCCGGGGTGTTCAAGGCAACGCGAACGCCACCACCGTGTCCCCCTGCTTGAACCCGAACAGCGCGTTGCCGCCTGCGGCCACCGCCACGTACTGTCTGCCGCCCACGCCGTAGGTCACCGGCGGCGCGTTGACGCCCGCCTCCGCCTCCCAGGACCAGAGCTCCCGGCCGGTGCCGGCGTGAAAGGCCGCGAACCGCCCCTCCCCCGCGCCGGAGAAGACCAGCCCGCCGGCGGTGGCCAGCACCCCTCCGACCAGTGGCTCCCTGGTCCTCACCTGCCAGCGCAGCCGCCCGCCGGCCGCGAGATCGATCGCGGTGAGGGTGCCCCAGGCCTCGTCGGTGTCCCGGGTGGATGCGTACTGGAGCACCGTCCCGTCGGGACGGCGCGCCTCGTGGGCGATGTAGCGGGTGGGCAGGTGCAGCGCGCCGACGAAGAAGAGCCGCCGCACGGGATCGTAGGCCGACGGCGACCAGTTGGCCCCGCCCGCGATGCCGGGCGCGACGACCACGCCGTCTCCCGGCCGCGGCGGGGTGAACAGGTTGCGCTGGGGGACGAACGGCGCCGACTTGAAGAGGAGCCGGCCGTCGCGGCGGTCGTGCACGTAGACCCAGCCGGTCTTGGCAGCCTGGGCCACCGCCGGCACGGTGCGGCCGCCGCGGGGCAGCTCGAGCAGCACCGGCGCGCTGGCGACGTCGTAGCCCCAGCGGTCGTGGGGGACCTGCTGGTAATGCCAGACCAGGCGGCCGGTGCGGAGATCGAGCGCCACCAGCGAGGAGGTGTAGAGATTGTCGCCGGGACGCGAGGCGTCGGCCATCTGCGGAGACGGGTTGCCGGTGCCGAAGATCAGCAGATGCCGTTCGGCGTCCACCACCGGCGTCGAGTAGATCGAGCCGCCGCCGTACTTCCACGCGTCGGCGTGCCGCGGCGCGTCGGCGCGCTCATTCGCGGTGTCGCGGGGGAGCCGGATCCCGTCCGCGGTCGCGGCGCGGAAGCCGCCCTCCCATCCCGGGCCGGTCACGTTCCACTGCCACACCGGCTCGCCGGACTCGGCGTCGAACGCCGCCATCAGGCCGGGACGGCCGTACTGTCCCGCCACGCCGACGACCGCGAGGCCCTGATCGGGGTGCAGCCCGTAGCCCACGCCGGCGATGCCGACGAAGACCTTGCCGTCGTGCACCAGCGGCGCCGCGCTGATGCCGACGCCGGTGGATCCGGTCGCCTCGACCCGGGACAGGGGATCGCCGGCCTCGAGCTGGGCGGTGCTCTCGGTGGTGCCCCCGTACTCGGCGACGATGGCGTCCCAGCGCACCGCGCCGGTGGCGGCGTCCAGCGCGAGGAGCCGGCCGTCGGTGGTGCCGACGTACACCTTCCCGCCGGCGACGGCGACGCCGCGGTTGGCCGGCCCGCAGCAGAGCTTCTCGGTGCGCGGCCGGTGGGTATAGCGCCAGCGCTCGCGCCCGGTGCGCGCGTCGAGCGCGACGACGCCGCTCAAGGGCAGGGACAGGTACATCACCGTGTCGAGCACGATGGGCGTCGCCTGGAACGTGGCGGCGACGCCGCTGCGGTAGGTCCACACGGGGCGCAGCCGGCCGACGGTCGCCGTGTCGATGGCGGTGAGCGGCGAGTACCGCCGGCCGCCGAGGTCGTGGCCGTGCAGCGGCCAGCCGCCGGAGTGCTGGGCGGCGGCGAACGTGGAGAGGAGCAGAAGGAAGAGGGCGGCGAGACACCCCGACCGGATCATCTGCGGAACCTCCGTGGCCCCGCGGTGGTTGTCCGAATTCGGGGCGAGTCTGTCATGCTACCGACCCGCCGGCTCGCCCGCCAGACACTGGAGGAGCGACACATGAAGATCGGCATCATCGGCGCGGGACAGATCGGCGGCACGCTGGCGCGCCGGCTGTCCGCGCTCGGGCACGACGTGTCGGTGGCCAACTCGCGGGGTCCCGAGACGCTGGCCGAGCTGGCGAAGGAGACCGGCGCCAAAGCGGTGACGGTGGAGCACGCCGCCCGCGCCGGGGAGGTGGTCATCGTAAGCATCCCGCTCCGGAACATCGCCCGGCTGCCGGCCGGGCTGTTCGATGGGGTGCCGGAGGACGTTGTCGTGGTGGACACCGGCAACTACTACCCGCGCCAGCGGGACGGGCGCATCGAGGCGATCGAGAACGGCGCCACCGAGGCGCGCTGGGTGGCCGACCGTCTCGGCCGTCCGGTGGTGAAGGCCTTCAACAACATCCACGCCCGGCACCTGCTGGAGCGCGGCAAGCCCAGGGGCAGCCCGGGCCGCATCGCGTTGCCGGTTGCGGGAGACGACCGGCGTGCCAAGGAGGTCGTGATCCGGTTGCTGGACGAGTTGGGTTTCGACGGCCTGGATGCCGGCGGCCTCGATGAGTCGTGGCGGCAGCAGCCCGGAACACCGGTGTACGGGACGGACCTCGACGCGGAGGGAGTGCGGCGGGGATTGAGCGAGGCGAAGCCGGAGCGCCCTCCGGAGTTCAGCGCCGAACGCTAGTGCGCGGTCTCCTGCTCCTCGTGCGCCCGCATGTATCCCAGCGCGGCGAGCACCAGCAGGTTGAAGCCCAGGGCCACCAGCGCGTCCCACTGGGACCGGTAGAACATGAACACCTGGGTGACGAACACCGAGATGAGGATCGAGCGCTGAAAGAGCCGGAGCGCCGACTGCCGCGAGCTCCTGAGCGCCACGATCCCCGCCCCGACGACCCCGGCCGACAGCAGCGACGCGCCGAGCTGGAGCCATTCCGGGAGCTCGTAGTCGTCGATCCGCCGGCTCAGGAGCGACAGCCGTGCCGGCAGCGAGGTGCCGGCCTCGGGGTACAACACCAGGATCCCCACGTGCAGCAGCTTGAGAATCACCTGGCCGATGAAGAAGAGCACCAGCGCCTGCCAGAACGCCGGGTGGCGGGTGAGCCGGCGATACTGCCGCAGCAGCCCGGCGCGCACTCTCTCCACCAGACCGGGCGGACGCGAGGGCGCTTCGCGCAGGCCGGAGATCAGGCCGGTGAGTCCCCGGGCCAGCTGATCCCCCGGGTCGGCGCGAGACAGGTAGTGCAGCGCGCGCTCCCGCTCCTCCCGCTGAAGGTCGTGCATCGCCGCCTCCTCCAGCTCCTGGAGCGCGTTGATGACGTACTCCTCGCTTGCCGGCGGGCGACGCCGGTGGATGGAGCGGCTCGCGACGTACGCGAGCACGAACACGACGTAGATCAGCGCCACCGCCGGCCGGTAGAAATAGTCGTTGTCCCGGGTGACGAACTTCCCCACCTCGTCAATGAAGGTGCCGAACCCCACGCCCCCGAGCAGCGCGGCCCAGCGACGACTCGCCCGGCCGAGAAAGGCGAGCAGCAGGATGAGGGCGGCCAGCATGAGCAGGCCGCCCCAGAGGACGTGTGCGATGTGGAGAGTTGCCCCGCCGACCGACGGATAGCCGGTGAGCTCCAGGTAGAACCGGATCAGCAGGACGCTGGCGACCGCGGAGACGAGAAAGAGGTCGAGCTGGGCCCCCGATTGGAGGTCCCGGACGAGTCGCCGGCGGATCTAGGCCGTCCGGGTGGCGGGGGCGGGC
>DASUSR010000381.1:0-7134 GCA_036375015.1 Gemmatimonadales bacterium | reverse complement strand
GAAGGTCGCGCTTCCGGGTCCAGGTATTGGTGCCGGGATCGTATACGTACAGCGCCCTTGTGGGGAGAGCGTCGCCGGTCTCTGAGAACCCGCCGGAGACGTAGATCTTTCCGTTGATCACGCCCGCGCCGTTGGACCAGGCCAGCGGAACGGGCAGCGGCCGGCGGTCGGTCCAGGTGTTAGTGGCGACATTGTAGGCCGTGACCTTGCGCAGCACCGTTATCGGGTACACATCGGTCGCCGCGCCGCCTATCGCGTAGACGACCGATTCCCCAGCTGCGTTCGTGACCGTGGCTAGGGCAAGGCTGTGCCGGGGGGTGGGGAGGTTCGCCCGTGTGATCCAGCTGTTGCTGGCAACTGCCAAGTCGGCCCCGCTCGGCGTGGGCTCCGCTGGCTGGGTCGGCTCGGTTGAACTATTACCGCACGCCGCGACCCAGGCCGTGCTGAGCGCCAGTGCGCCCGGTAGTAGTGAACGGTATCTCATTTGTGGTCTTCTTTCTTCTGGGAGCGGCGCTCCAAGGGACCACGTAGCCGGCGAGCGATTCAACGCCAGCCGCGGCCTGATGCTCAGGCACCTGCTATTGTGCACTGGAGGCTCGGAAACCATGGTGAGGTCCTGCTGAAGAACCCTTCAGCGGGAGAGCTTTCACAGCTCCCCTCGCCGCGGCAGTAGTCGCCACCGCTTTTGCCCTGGCCGCATTCACCTCGGGATACATGCCGGGAGGCCGGACTCGGAGCAGCTTCTTCTACTGGATGGGTAACCAACTCTTCAGACCATCGTCGGGGTCATTCTCAAGGGTTGCCTTCAAACTGACGCACTCCCCGGTACCCGGGGCTTGCGGCCGGGTTACGGCGGAAATTGGCCAACAAAAGGGCCACCGCCGCGTGAGGGCTGGTGGCCATTTGGTCGCTAACTATCTGGGCGGTACGAGCTTCGAAAGATGCGCCGCGTAGGAATCGAACCTACAACCTAGTGATTAAGAGTCACTTGCTCTGCCAGTTGAGCTAGCGGCGCGCATCCGGCCATAGCCCCAAGGGGAGTCGAACCCCTCTCTCGACCTTGAAAGGGTCGCGTCCTAACCGATAGACGATGGGGCCGACGTGCCTGGCCGGCATAGCGCTAACGGGATTCGAACCCGTGTTTGGGCCTTGAGAGGGCCCCGTCCTAGTCCCCTAGACGATAGCGCCGTGTGGTACTCCTGCCCTGCTGCCCTGCGCTCGGCTCGCGCCGACAGGCCCGGAGGGAATCGAACCCCCAACCCCCGGTTTTGGAGACCGGTGCTCTACCAATTGAGCTACGGACCTCTGCACCAGACCCATCTACCAGGGTGGCTGACGGGACTTGAACCCGCAACCTCCGGAGCCACAGTCCGGCGCTCTAACCGATTGAGCTACAACCACCGCGCGGCGGAGGCCCGGGGCCCCGCATCCGAGCCCGCAAAACTATCCCGGTCAGTGGGTTGGGTCAAGCCCAGAAAGCCCCGCTCAGCCGCTCCGGATCGGGCCAGGGCGGCACCGGATCGCCGGCCAGCGAGGCCACCGGCACCAGCCCCCGCACCGCGTTTCCCACCAGCAGCGGAAGGCCCCGCAGCTCATCGGGTCGGAGCCGGCGCTCTTCGATCCCGCCGGCCAGCTCCGCCACCCGCGCCCGGGCCACGCTCGGCAGGATGCCCAGCGAGAGCGGCGGCGCGCCGATGCGGCCGTCCGCCCACCAGAACAGGGTCCAGATCGCCGCCTCGGCCACGAACCCTCCGCGCGTGAGCAGCAACGCGTCGTCCGCGCCCTGGCTCCGCGCCTCCGCCAGTGCACGCTCGAAGGGGTCCCGGTCCGTGGTCTTGTGCGGATAGCCCTCGTGGGGCACTCGTGCGATGGCGAGCCGTACCGCCGTGTTCTCCGGGACTGCGCGCCCGGTCACCTCGAGTCCGCGACGGCTCACCAGGAGGCGATGCACCCGGTCGGGGCCGCCCGCCGGTGTCGGCAGCTCGCCCGGCAGGGGCACGCCCAGGGCCTGGCAGCTCGCCGCCAGCCGGCTGAGGTGCAGGGACCAGAGCGGGATCACCCCGTTCCGGATCCGCACCGTCTCGATCAGGGCCGGGCCGATGACGCCTCCTCGCCCCCGACCAGGGGCAACCCCGGCTCGGCGGGCGGCACCATCACCCGGGCGCTCCTGGCGTTGAGGTACGCGTTGAGCGCCGTCGCGCCGAGGATGACGGCCCCGCCGACCAGCGCCCAGGGGCCCGGCCGCTCTCCCTGCGCCAGCCAGGCCCAGACCGGGTTGAAGACCGGCTCGATCAGCAGGATCAGCGACGCCTCGAGCGCGGGAATCGCGGCCAGCGCCCGGGTGACGAAGACGTAGGCGAGCGCGATCTGGAACACGCCCAGATACACCACGATGCCCCAGTCCGCCGCGCCGTGGCCGCCGAGGGGCAACGCCAGCGGCAAGCCGACGAGAAACGCGGTGAGGTTCCCCGAGACCACCGCCGCCGCCGCCGAGCCGTGCGCGCCGCTCCCCGCCCCCATCCACCGCAGCCCGCAGACGGTGAGCGCCCAGAAGAAGCCGCTCGTGAGAGCCAGCACGTTGCCGCGGACCGGATCGGGCGCGCTGGCCACCGGGGGCTCGATACCCACGAAGAAGAGCACGAGCCCGACCCCCAGCGCGGCCATGAGGCCGAGGTCCTGCCGGCGGGTCGGCTCCTTGAGCAGCCACGGAGCCAGGATCGCGAGATAGAGCGGTGCGGTGGACTGGAGATAGATCGTGTTGGCCGCGGTGGTGAGTCGGTTGGCGAGCACGAAGAGCACGAGGCAGGCCGCGTACGCGAACCCCACCAGCACCGCGCGCCCGCTCCACCCCCGCCGCGCCTCCCGCGCGAGGGCCAGAATCGCCAGCGCCGCGACGCCGGACCGGAAGCTGGCGACCTGCCAGGCCGTGAAGTCCGCCGCCTTGATCGCAGCGCCGCCGGTGGAGAAGAGCACCGCGGCGGCAGCGAGCTGCAGCCGCGCCCGGGTTCGCGCATGCATGCCGAGAAGATAGCCCGGCCCGCTAGGCTCCTCCGAGCCGCACGGAAGTCTTGAGCCTCGCGGTGATGCGCCCGCCCAGGGGGACACAGGCGCCGACCCCGACGCCCTCCTCTCCCGCCCCAGCCACGAACTCGCGGCGTGTGCGCGCGTCCGCCTCGGGCACCGCGACCGCCCGGTCCTCCAGCAGGAGCGAGTCCAGCCGCACGCCGATGAACGTGGGGGCGGGCAGCCGCAGGATCTCGAGCACGGCGGTGGTCCCCACCGGAAGCGCGACCCCGCTTGCGACCGCGATGGGCACGACGAGCGTCGCGGTGAATCGCTCTCCCGGACTGCTGGTAGTGCTGCAGACCCGGTTGCTCGCGGCCAGCTCGAGCACCGTCCCGCTGGGCAGGACGGCGTCGCGGGCCACTGGAGCCGGCTGCACGATGGGTCCGGTGTCGGCGGCCGCGGCCGTGTCCCGCGGCGGCGCGGTGGTGTCGCCCTCGGGGACCGGGGCGGTGGGCGCGGCCGTGGTGTCGGCGCTCGGCGCCTCCGGGCGGGCGGCGTCGGCGGCGGTGTCGGAAAGCAGGGGCGCCGTGTCTCCGGTGGCCGGCGCGGTATCCCTGGGCACCGCCGCCGGGGCGGGCGGCTTCGGTTCCGGGGGTCTCTTCGCAGGCCGGGGGCGGGCCTCCGGTCGCGCCGCGGCCGCCGGAGCCGAGTCCGCCTCGACGGGCTCCGGGGTGACGGTGGGATGCCCGGTATCGGCGGGACCCGGAGTCGCCGCGACCCCGCTCTGCTCCGTCGGCTCCCGGGCACGCTCGAAAACTCCGAGCTGATTGAGCCCCGTGAGCAGCCCGGTGAGCGCCGCGATGAAGGCAGCTGCCGCGGTCAGCAGGCCCGGGACCGTCTGCCACCATCCTGTCTTCTGTTCCGCCATCGCGAATCACACCTGTTCCGAGAGTGCCCGGCTGGAGCTTCGCGGCCGCCTGGCCGCGGAGCCGGTCCGGCACCAGCGCCGAGTCGTCGTCCATCCGGAAGAGAACCCGGTTTCGCCGCTCGACCAACCCCGCCCCGTCACGGCGATACCGAGCAGCGCCGCGAGCCCGGGCGTCAGTCGCCGTGCAGGAGCGAGGGGGACAGCAGGCGGGGTGGGCCGAAGCGGCCGGTCGCGGTCTCGAGCAGGAGGTAGGCCGCGATGTCGCGCGCCTCCTGCTCGGTCACGCCGAGGGTGGGCATGACCGTGCCCGGCTCGACCGAATCCGGCCGGCGGATCCAGGCGGCGAGGTTGTTGGGGGTGTTGAAGACGTGCCCCGCGATGTAGGTGCGACGAGCGAAGTCGGTGAGCGGGGGACCGACCATGCCCCGGGCCCGGTTCACCCCGGGGATGACGTGGCACGAACCGCAGCCGTAGCCGGCAATAGCGGCTTCACCCCGGCGCGGATCGCCTCGGGTGCTCGCCAGCACCTCGGCCCGGGCGGCACCCCCGCCATCGGAGCACGCCAGGGTACCGGCGGCGAACAGGGCCAGCGAGAGCGGCCGCGCCGTCATCGCGCGTTCCAGCCGCATACCGGCAGCATCAGGGTGCCCCAGCCTTCCAGCGCGATGGTGAATGCGGAGACGATCCCCAGCAACACTCCCGTCAGCATCAGATACGCGAACCAGCCCCGGGGCTCGCCCAGCGCGGCGTCCCACCGCTGGTCCCCGCTCACCCGGCGCCAGTCGCGCCAGGCCACCACGGTGGACCAGACCGCGATCGCGGCCAGCACGAGGGTGCCCACCGCCAGCGACGTCCGAATCCCGCGCCAGCCGGCCACGCAGCCGATCGCCACGAAGGCGTAACTGGCGAGGAAGTGCAGGCTCCACGCCGCCGCGCCGCCGAGCAGCGCGAAGAGAATCCGGCTGGTCGGGCCGGTCTCGGTCCCGAGGGGGTGCCCGGTCTCGCCCTGGGTCATCCGGTGCTCATCCGAATCGAGGGACCAGGTACAGGGCCGTGAACACGATCACCGCGCTGAGCACGGCGAAGCCGTACACCACGGCCGCATTCCAGGCCGTCGCGTGCCCCCGCCCGTCCGCCGGGCGAAGCCAGGCCCAGATCACCGCCACTGCCAGCATCACCAGCAGGATGATGGAGACGATCCCGTGGAATCCCGCCACGCCGGCGAAGGCCGAATGCCGCCCGTCCTTGGAGGGCGAGAGGCCGCTGTCGAGCCAGGTCGAGAGCAGCAGCCACAGGTGCGCCGCCGTCAGGAGCAGGGTGGCGGTCACGCCGACCCGCAGGAGTCCGAGGCGGCGGCGTCCGATTCCGCGGATCGCCGCCACGATCGGAATCAGCCCGCCCAGGAGCAGCCCCAGCGCGATGGCCGGCCGCTCGACCGGCTCGGCGGGACTGCCTTGGAGCTGGGGTGCCACGTTGCCGCCCAGATAGAAGTAGCCGGCCACGATCGTGGTGAGCGCGGTCGCCAGGATCAGCACGAACACGCAGGTGCCCCAGAAGCCGTTCGCCACCGGGCCGGCCTGGGCCAGGGGCAGCTCGTGGGGGCCGGGCCCGCCCATCTCCTCCATGGCGGCGTCCTCGGTGTCCTGGGGCCAGAACCACATCACCAGCGCCACCGCGATGATTCCCGCGCCCACGGCCATGAACGTGACGTGGTCCACGATCAGGGCCGCGAACAGGACCAGGAAGCCGAAGGACATGATGAACGGCGCGAACGAGCGTTTCGGCATGTGCACCACGGCGAGGGGGCGGCCGTCGGTGACCGACACGACCAGCGCGCCGCGCCACCGCGTGGGCCAGTGGGCCATCTGCTCCACGTCCTCCTGCGCCTCCCGGTCGCGGGCCGGCGTCTCCTCCGGCCGCATCCGTTCCTGGCGCCACTGCTCGTCCCACAGCGGATGCCGGTCACGCACCACCGGCAGGCGCGGATACTGGGCGTTGGGCGGGGGGGAGGAGGACGACCACTCGAGCGTGTCCGCGTCCCAGGGATTGTCCCCGGCGGGGCGGCCGGCGCGCAGGCTGCGGAAGAAGTTGAACAGCGAGAGCAGGACCCCCGCGGCGAGGATGAAGGCGCCGATCGACGACAGCAGGTTGTAGGTCTCGAGCCCCTGCTCGGCGGGATAGGTATAGACCCGGCGGGGCATCCCGAGGAGGCCGGAGATGTGCATCGGGAAGAAGGCCAGATTGAAGCCGGTGAACATCAGCACCGCGCTCCAGAGGCCGATCCCCTCGTCCATCATCCGCCCGGTGATCTTGGGCAGCCAGTAGTAGAGCCCCGCGAACAGCGGAAAGACCGTCCCCCCGATCAGCACGTAGTGCAGGTGCGCCACGACGAAGTAGGAATCGTGGGCCTGGAAATCGAACGGCGGCGAGGCCACCATGACGCCGGTGATGCCGCCCAGCACGAAGATGACCAGCCCCGAGACCCCGAAGAGCAGCGGGGTGCGCCACAGCGGCCGCCCGCTCCAGATCGTGGCCACCCAGCCCGCGACCTGGATGCCCGTCGGGATGGCGATCACCGTGCTCGCGGCGGCGAAGTACCCCAACGCGAGGGGCGAGATGCCGGTGGCGTACATGTGGTGGGCCCACAGCCCGAAGCTGAGGAAGCCGGTGGCGATGATCGCCAGCACCACGAGCGTGTAGCTCACCACCGGCCGGCGGGAGAACACCTGGACGACCTGGGTCAGAATCCCCACCGCCGGCAGGAACATGATGTACACCTCCGGGTGCCCGAACACCCAGAAGAGGTGCTGCCAGAGCAGCGGGTCGCCGCCGTGCTCCGGCACGAAGAAGCTGGTGAGCCCCTTCCGGTCCAGCTCCAGCATGAAGGTGCCGACGATGAGCGGCGTGAAGCCGAAGATGATCATGAACGCCGTGACCAGCATGGCCCAGCCGAAGACCGGGATCCGGTTGATCGACATGCCGGGCGCGCGGGTGCGGAGCACCGACACGATGATCTCCGCCGCCGCGCCCATGGCCGCGATCTCCGCCACGCTGAGCGCGATGTCCCAGAAGTCCATGTTCAGCCCCGGCGAATGCTCCTTGTCGTTCAGGGGCATGTAGGCGAACCAGCCGCCGTCGGGAGCGAGGCCGAACAGGAAGCTCGAGTAGATGAAGATCCCGCCGAAGACGTACGTCCAGAA
>DASUSR010000380.1:0-4305 GCA_036375015.1 Gemmatimonadales bacterium | reverse complement strand
GGAGCCAGCCTCGGCGGCGCCATCGCGCCGCTCGTAGCCGCGGGCGACTCGGTACGCGGGGTGATCGTCTTCGGCACGTTCGCCCGCACCTGGTACGAACACATCCTGGGGCACGAGCGGAGGAAGCTGGAGCTCTCCGCCACTACCTATCCCGAGATCACCCGGCGCATGCAGATGCTGGAGGACCTGTATGCGCGCTATCTCCTCGGCGGGGACACGCCGGGCGCGATCGTCGCCCGGCGGCCCGAGTACGCGGAGGTTTGGGACGATCTGCCCCGGCACCAATACGGTCGGCCCGTCTCCTTCTTCCAGGACGTACAGCGGTTCAACGTCGCCGCTGCCTGGGACTCGCTGGATGTGCCCGTGCTGGTGCTCTACGGGGAGCACGACTGGGTTAGGGCTAGGGAAGACCATGAGCTGATCGTCCGGATGGTCAACGCCCGCCGGCCCGGCTCGGCGGAGCTCGTGGTGCTGGAAGGCGTGGACCACAACCTCATGCGCTACGCCGATCCCGCGAGCGCCTTCCGGGGCGAGGGCGGGGTGGTCGCGGAGGAGCTGCCGGAGGCGGTAGCGCGCTGGCTCAGCCGTGTCGGTCCGCCGTGAGCCTGCGCCCCGCGTTGCTCGGTCTTCTCTGCGCGGTTGCCGGCGGACTGTCCGCGCCGGGGGCACCCGGGCGCGAGACCACCGTGTTCCGCGACGTCAACGTGGTGCCGATGGATCGCGAGCGCGTGCTGCCTCATCGGAGCGTGGTAGTGCGCGGCGATCGAATCGTCACGATCCTGCCGGCCGACGCGGCCCTGCCCGAAGGGGCGCGGGTGATCGAGGGCGGCGGCACCGCGTACCTCATTCCCGGGCTGCACGACATGCACGTGCACCTGCTGGAACGGGGCGAGCTGCTGCTGTACCTGGCCAACGGGATCACGACGGTCCGCAACCTCCACGGGCTGCCGCGCCATCTCGCGTGGCGCGACAGCATCGAGCGGGGCACCCTCCCGGGCCCGCGGCTGGTCACGAGCGGTCCCATCCTCGACGGCCATCCGCCCGCGCGGTCCACCAACACCGTGCTGCGGTCGGCGGCGGACGCCAACCGCGCGGTGGCGGCGCAGAAGGCGGCGGGCTACGACGCAATCAAGATCTACGACAACGTCCCCCGCGACCTCTACGCGGCGCTCGGCCGCGCCGCCCGGCGGCACGGTGTGCCGATGGTGGGGCACCTCCCCACCCCGGTCGGCCTCGCGGGGCTCCTCGAAGTGGGTGCGCAGCGGGGCATCGAGCACGTGGAGGAGTTGCTCCCGCTCTTCGATGACGGACGCGACACCAGTGGGCTCGGCTCGGTTGCGGCCGGGCTCCGCCGCGCCGGTGTCTGGGTCACCCCCACGCTCACGGTGCATCGGAGCGCGCTGGAGCAGGCCCGCGACTGGGCTGCGGATCAGCGGCGGCCCGAGCTCGCCTATCTTCACCCCGGCACCGCCCGCAGTTGGGGCTGGACCGCCGCCGGCGAGGCGCGCTCCGCCAACCCCGCGGCCGCGGAGCGGTTCGCGCGCACCACCGCCTTCTTCGAGCGGGCGCTGGTGCCCGCGCTCCACCAGGCCGGCGTCAAGCTGCTGGCGGGGAGCGATGCGCCGATTCCCACCATCATGCCCGGCTTCGGGCTCGCCAGCGAGCTCAGGGCACTCGCCGCCGCGGGCCTCACGCCGTATGACGCGCTGGTCGCTGCCACCAGGAACCCCGCCGAGTTCCTGGGACGCGGTGCGTGGAGCGGGACCGTCACCCCGGGGCGCGCCGCCGATCTCCTGCTGCTCTCGGCCAACCCGCTGGAGGACATCGGCAACGTCGAGCGACGGCTCGGCGTGATGCGGGCCGGCCGCTGGCACCCGCAGTCCGAGCTGCGGGCTTTGATGCAGAGGCAGGTCGCGGCTCAGAACCGCTGAGTCGGTGCAATCTTTCGCGAATCCTCCGTTGCCGAGGTGCCGTAGGGCCTCGAATCGGAGGCTCCCCATGCCATCGTATCTGCTGATCGTGAACCGCGCCCGCCATCGTGTGGACCTGCCGGGGGACACGCCGCTTCTCTGGGCGCTCCGCGACGCCGTCGGTCTCACCGGCACCAAGTACGGCTGCGGGGCCGGGCTGTGCGGCGCCTGCACGGTGCATCTCGACGGCGCGCCGGTCCGGTCCTGCGGCGTCACGGTCGCCGAGGCGGCCGGCAAGCCGATCACCACCATTGAGGGGCTCTCGACCGACGGGAGCCACCCCGTGCAGCGCGCCTGGGTCGCGGAGGACGTCGCCCAGTGCGGTTACTGCCAGGCGGGTCAGATCATGGCGGCCGCGGCGCTGCTCGCCGCCAATCCCGCACCGAGCGATGCGGAAATCGACCGGGCCATGGCGGGAAACCTCTGCCGCTGCGGGACTTACCAGCGAATCCGGGCGGCCATCCACCGGGCCGCCGGGAGGGCGACGCCGTGAGCAGCAGAGCCCTGCCGCGCCGTGAGTTCCTTCGGGTGAGTGCCGGGGCGGCGGGAGGGCTGCTCCTCACGGTCAGCGTGCCGGCGGAGTTGCGCGCACTCGGCGATTCGCCCGCCGGCCGGTCCCCGGCCGCCGCCCTCACCGCCTTCATCGAGATCGCGCCAGACGGTGCGATCACCATCGCGTCCAAGAACCCCGAGATCGGCCAGGGGGTGAAGACCTCGCTGCCGCTGCTTGTGGCCGAGGAGCTCGACGCCCCCTGGGAGCGGGTCACCGTGGTGCAGGCCGACCTCGACACGCGCTACGGGCCCCAGTTCGCCGGCGGCAGCACCGCCATCAACCAGAACTGGACCAGCATGCGGCGGGCGGGGGCGACCGCGCGGCATCTGCTCATCGCCGCGGCGGCGAAGCGGTGGGGAGTCGAGCCGGAGTCTTGCCGCACCGAACCGGGTGTGGTGGTTCATCTCCCGAGCGGCCGCCGGCTCGGCTACGGCCAGCTCGCGGCGGAGGCCGCCCGACTGCCGCTGCCGGAGGACGTGCCGCTCAAGGAGCCGGGGTCGTTCCGGCTGATCGGCAGCCGGGTGGGCGGTGCCGACAACGCGCTGATCGTCACCGGCGCGCTCAAGTACGGGCTGGACACCCGAGTGCCGGGAGTGCTCTTCGCCTGCGTGGCGCGGGCGCCGTTCGGCGCCGACGTGGATCGCTTCGATCCCGCGACGGCGCTGCGGGTTCCCGGCGTCCGGCGGGTGGTCCGGATCGAAGGCCGCGCCAACCCGTTGCAGCTCCGGCCCGGCGTGGCCGTCGTGGCCGACTCGACCTGGGCCGCCATCCAGGGTCGCAAGGCGCTCGAGGTCACCTGGAAGCCCACCGATGATCGCACCAACGATTCCGTCCGACTGCGGAAGGAGATGCTGGCGGCGCTCGACCGACCGGGCACGCCGATCCGGAACGACGGCGACGTGGAGGCCGCCCTTGCGCGGGCGGAGCGCGTAGTCGAGGCGACCTACGAGCTCCCCTTCCTCTCCCACACGCCGATGGAGCCGATGAACTGCCTGGCCGACGTGCGGGGGGAGCGCTGCGAGATTTGGGGTCCAATGCAGAACCCCGGCGCGCTGCGGGCGCTCGTGGCCGAGGTGACCGGCGTCGAGCCGTCCTTCGTCGTGGTGCACCTCACGCGGGCCGGCGGTGGATTCGGACGGCGGCTCCTCTCGGACTATGGTGCCGAGGCGGCGCTCCTCTCAAAGACCGTAGAGGCGCCGGTGCAGCTCTTCCGCACGCGGGAGGACGAGCTGCAGCACGACTACTACCGCCCCGCCGGGATGCACCGGTTCCGCGCCGGGCTCGACGGGGGTCGGGTGATCGCCTGGGAGCAGCACCTGGCTAACCCCTCGCGGTACGCCTATGCCGACCCGCAGCGGGATCCGGTCGAGTCCGAGCTCTACAAGGACGACCCGCCGGCCGGTCTCGTGCCGCACGTCCGGCTGGCCTACACCCTGACGCCGAGCGCGGTGCCGGGCGGCGCCTGGCGAGCCACCCTCAACTCGGCCAACGCCTTCGCGGTGCAGAGCTTTCTCGACGAGCTGGCGCACGAGGCGGGACGGGACCCGCTCGAGTTCCGGCTCGCGCTGCTGGGCGAGCCGCGCCGCCTGACCTACGATGGTCACGGCGGTCCGGAGCTGGACACCCGCCGGCTGGCGGGAGTACTCCGCCTCGCGGCCGAGAAGGCGGGCTGGTCCGCCGCGCTCCCCACGGGACGGGCGCGCGGCATCGCCTTCCACTTCACGTTCGGCAGCTACGTGGCGGAGGTGGCGGAGGTATCCCGCGGCGGCGCGGGGGGGATGC
>DASUSR010000379.1:0-19182 GCA_036375015.1 Gemmatimonadales bacterium | reverse complement strand
AGGCGGTACAGGGCGAAGGCCTGCCAGTAGTAGGCGTCCGGCGCGTACCCCGAGGCGGGATACCGTCCGGGCAGGGCGGCGAAGAGTTCGGCCGCGCGGCGGTAATCGCGCCGGTTGAGCGCTTCGCGGGCGGCGCGATAGAGAGAGTCCGCGGGGTCGCCCTGCAGCCACGGCGCGGCCGGGGCGTCCACCGGGGCCGCCGCCGTCTGGGCGGCAGCGGGAAGCTGGTCCAGCGCGGCGCGGCCCGGCAGCCACCAGCCTCCCAGTCCGGCCGTGGCTGCCAAGGCGAGGGCCAACTGCATCCGGTACATCAGAGCGCTCCTTGCGATGGGGCCGCGCCCGAGGGCACGGCGGTGCGAAGCCGGGGCATGACGTTCCCCCGTTCCAGCCCTTCGGTGATCAGATCCACGTCCTGCTGCCGAGGGACCTCGGAGAGCTGGGCGATCCCGGCGAGCACCAGCTCCAGGTCCTCGAGCAGGAGGCGGGTACGGGGATCCGTGGCCGCGGGAGAATCGAGCAGCAGCCGGTTGGTGCCGAGGAGCCGGCGCGCGGTGGCGGAGGCCAGGTGGTGATCGTCCTGCCCCACGGCCGTGCGGAAGAGGGTGAGGAACTCCTCCGACTGGCTCAGGTGCTCGAGCGTGGCGAGCCGATACGCGGTCGGGTGGGCCTCGGGGGTCGCCTCCGCGCCGGCGGTCGTGGCGGCCGGCGGCACGACGGGGTCGCCCTGCGACAGGCGACCGATCCCGATGCCGGTCGCGAGCAGGAGACCGGCCGCGGCCGCGAGCGGCAGCCACCGGCCAGGGCCAGGGGCCGCCAGGGGCCGGCGGTGCGCGGCGCGACGGTTCCGCTCGATCGCCTTCCACATCGCCTCCCGGGGCGTAGGCACGGGGTCGTGATAGTCCCGGGCGGTCTCCCGCAGCAGGTCCTCCAGCCCGTCGTCGGTCATGGCCTCACTCTCTCGCGAAATCGGCGAGCGCTACCCGCAGCCGCGCGCGCGCCCGGAACAACTGGGCCTTCGAGGTGCCCGGCTGCACACCGAGGGCGTGGCCGATCTCCTCATGGGTGAATCCCTCGATGTCGTGCATCACGAACACGGTGCGGTACCCCTCGGGCAGCTCGTCGATGGCACGGTGCAGCCGGACCTTGAGATCGGGGTCGGCCTCACGGGGCATGGTGCCGAGCGCGCCGGCGTCCTCCAGCGCCACCTCACGCTCCCGGAAGCGTTTGGCCTTCCGGAGCCCGTTGAGGGTGATGGAGACCGCGATCGAGCAGAGCCAGGTGGACAGGGACGAGTCGCCCCGAAACTGCCCCAGCCGCTCGAAGGCGCGGATGAAGGTCTCCTGCACCCAGTCCTGGGCCCGGTCGAGGTCCCCCGCCATCCGATACACCAGCCGGAACACCCGGTCCACGTGCGCCTCGTACAGCGCCCGCTCGGCACCCGGATCGCCTGCCAGTACTTGCCCGATCAGTTCGCGGTCGTTCACAGGCTCCGGCGGGTGTGGGTGGCTCGAACCGCATATGGGACAACGATCCGGCGCGAAGGGTTTGCCGGAGCAACCCTCGGGGCGCCGGGGGCATCTCACCTACGTCCGAGATGGCGTGAATGGTTCAGGTCGAGACGTGCGGGTGGAACATGTGCAGAATGAGCGGGCAGGCTTCGCGGGAGTACGACGTGTATGACGTGGCCGGGCGGCCGCTGGGGCGGGTGGTGGACCCCGAAGGGCCACCGCGGCTTGGAGTTGGCGCGGCGACGGTGCTGCTCCAGCCGCGCCCGGTGGGCGGAGGGCCGTCGCAGGGGTGAAACGTTTGGGGCCCGACCCGGGTAATGCGGGGACTATTTTCCCTGCTCCCTTTCTCCCGGACGGTCCTGCATGCGGCTCCACCGAGCTCTTTCCTTCATCACCCCTGCGCTCCTGGTCGCCTGCGGCGGCGGGAGCGCGGCGCCGGAGGCCCCGGGCCCGCGGGCCGCGACCGAGGCGGAGGTCAGCTCCGAGGACCTTCGCCGACGGATCGGGATCTTCGCCGACGATTCGATGGGAGGGAGACGGACCGGCACTCCGGGGAACGTGAAGGGCAACGCGTATATCGCGTCGGAGCTGGCCCGGTTGGGATTGCGGCCCGCCGGCGACAGCGGGACCTATCTCCAGCGGGTGCCGCTCACCAGCTATGCCGTCGCGCCCGGCGCGGGCACGCTCCGCGCCGGCGAGGCCGAGCTCACGGCCTTCCGGGACTACCACCCCTACCAGACACTGTTCCAGGTGCCTGCCAGGCCCATCGACGGCGCGCAGGTGGTCTATATCGGCGGCATCGCGGATTCGGCCGCCGCGCCGGGCCGCGACGCCCTCCAGGGCAAGGTCGTGGTCTTCCGGAGCGCGGGCGGGGGGAACTCGAGCATCGCCCCGCCCGACCTGAGTCCCCAGGGCCGGCTGGGGCTGATCGCGGGCATCATGATCACCCAGATCGACCCGGTGATCGCCACGTTCGAGCAGGTCTTTCGGGCGCCGCACCTGGAGGTCGAGGCCGACCTGGCGATCCCGCCGGGCACGACCCAGCCCCGGCTGATCTTTCTCCCCACCGCGACGGTGCCCAAGCTCTTCGGAAAGCCGCTGGACCAGCTCCGCCCCGGCGACCCCGGCGCTACGCTCGCCGGCGACGTGAGCTTTGAGCCCGCCCCGCTCGAGGCCGCGAACGTGGTCGCGGTGCTGGAAGGCGCCGATCCCGCGCTCCGCGGCCAGTACGTCGCCCTCGGCGCGCACAACGACGCGATCGGCGTGGTCTCGCCCGCGGTGGACCACGACTCGATCCGCGCCTACAACACGGTCATGCGGCCGCGGGGCGCCAACGACGAGCCGGGGGACCCCACGCCGGAGCAATGGGAGCGGATCCGGGGCCTGGTGGACAGCATGCGGGCGCTGCGGCCCGCGCGGCCCGACTCCATCGTGAACGGCGCCGACGACGACGGCTCGGGATCCATGGGGATGCTCGAAGTCGCCGAGATGCTGGCCCGGGGCACCCGGCCCCGGCGCTCCCTGCTCTTCGTGTGGCACACCGGCGAGGAGTCGGGACTCCAGGGGAGCCGGTGGTACACCGACAACCCGACCGTGCCGCGCGACTCGATCGTGGCCCAGATCAACATGGACATGATCGGCCGGGGCGGCCCGTCGGACGAGTCCACCCGCGACCCGGCCTACATGCAGGTGATCGGCTCCCGGCGGCTCTCCACCGAGCTGGGGGACATGGTCGAGGCGGTGAACCGGGAGGGAGGGCACGGCTTCGAGTTCGACTACAGCTACGACGCCGATGGGCATCCGGACAACTTCTACTGCCGCAGCGACCACTACATGTACGCACGCTACGGCATCCCCGTCACCTTCTTCAGCACGGGCGGGCATCGCGACTACCACCAGGTGACCGACGAGATCCAGTACCTAGACTTCGAGAAGTTCGCGCGGGTCACCCGCTTCGTGGCGGCGGTGGCGACGCGGGTGGCCGACCAGGAGCGCGCGCCGGTGGTGGACAAGCCCAGGCCGGACCCCGACGCACCCTGCAAGCAGTAGAGCGTCAGCGGAGGCCCTCGGTCCCGCGGGTGAGTCGGCTCAGGCCCGAACCGTCGGCGTCGATCGCGTAGACCTCCGTCGCGGCGCCGGGCGCGTCGGCGGAGAACAGGATCCTTCCTCCGTCCGGTGACCAGCTCGGCTGGGCCCTGATCGGCAGGCCGAGGGTGAGGCGCACGGCGCCGGTCCCGTCGGCGTTCATCCGGTAGAGGTCGCCGGCATCGCCCCGGCCGGCGACGAACGCGATGGAGCGACCGTCCGGCGAGACCGAGGGCGCACGGTCTTCCAGCTCGCTGACGCGCAGCCGGCGCACCCGTCCGCTCTCGAGGTCGAGCGCGTAGAGCTGGTCCCGGCCTTCGGGGTTCGCGTGGAATGCCAGCCCCCTGCCGTCCCTGGTCCAGCTCGGCACCTGGCTGCTCCAGCGCTCGGCGGTGAGCCGACGCTCCCCGGCGCCGGCCGAGTCCACCAGATACAGGTCCCAGTGCAGCGCGCCTTCGGGGTCGCGGGTGCCGCGCTGGAAAGCGATCCACCGGCCGTCCGGCGAGGGCACCGGCACGCCGTCGAAGCCCGGGGTGGCGAGCAACCGTCGCGGCGCGACGCCGTCAGCGGCCATCACGTACAGGTCCACCTCGGTGGGCTCCGGATGGTCGCGGGGGGACTGGAATACGAGGCGGCCGTCGGGCAGGAACGCGGGGTGGGCATCCCGTCCCGGCGCGGCGCTGAGCCGGCGGGGGCCGGTCCCGTCCGCCTCCATGGCGTAGAGGTCCCAGTCGCCGTCCCGGGTGGAGCCGAAGACCACCCCCCGGCCGTCCGGGGTCCAGGCCGGAAAGGCGTTGTCGTACGAGGCGTTGGTGAGCTGCCGTGCGCCGCCGCCGTCGGCCGGCATGAGGTAGATCTCGAACCGGCCGGTGCGGTCGGAATAGAAAGCGATCCGGGATCCGTCCGGCGACCAGGCCGACTCGTACACGGTGTCGGGATGCCGGGTCAGGTTCCGCAGTCCCGAGCCGTCGGGCGCCATCGCGTAGAGCTCGCCGTTGCCGTCCCGCTCCGAGTAGAAGACGATCGTGCCACCGTCCGGGGAGAACCGCGCCGCGCCGTCCGCCGCGGGGTGGTCGGTGAGCCGGACCTGCCCGGACCCGTCCGCCCGGGTGCTCCAGACGTCCATGCTGCCGCCGCGGTCCGAGGTGAACAGGATGGTCTGCCCGTCGGGAGCGAAGGACCCGTGGCCGTCGCCCGCCGGGTCGTGGGTGAGTCGGACGACGTTCCCGCCGTCCGCGTCCATCACGTAGAGCTCCCCGTTTCCGCTCCGGTCGGAGTCGAACACGATGCGCCGCCCGTCCGGCGACCACTGCGGGTGCCGGGCGAACATCGCCGCGCGGCTCGCGCCGGGAAACGTGAGTCGCCGCTCTCCGGTGCCGTCCGGCCGGATGAGGTAGAGGTTCCAGGTGCCGTCGCGGGCCGAATCGAAGAGAATCCACTTCCCGTCCGGCGACCAGCTCGCGTGGGTGTCGGGCGCTCCGCTCCAGGTGAGTCGCCGCTCCCCCGCCCCGTCGGCCCCGATCACATACAGCTGCGGCGGGCCGTGGCGACGGCTCTCGAACGCCAGGTACCGGCCGTCCGGCGACCACGACGGGTTGATGTCGAGAAACGGCTTCGTCTGGGCGGGCGCCGTGCCGGGCGCCAGCAGCAGGAGCGCCGCGGCCGGAACAGGCCAGTGCGAGGACATGGGGGATTCCGGTGAGGGTCCCTCCTCTACGCCCGCCGGCCCGCCCGAGTTTCCGGCGGCATTCGAGCAGTTTTCCGCCCTCTAAATGCTTGCCCCTCAGCCACTTCCGATGACTGTCCGCAGTTGCGTCCGGCCCCTGGGCCCGGGTATATTTCAAGGTCTCGGCCATTTGCCGGGCCCCCCAACTCCCTAGCCCAGACACCCATGACCGCACCCAACTCGCGCGAACGGATCCTGCCCCGCCTCATCGAAGAGGAGATGCAGCAGTCGTTCATCAACTACTCGATGAGCGTCATCGTCTCCCGCGCCCTGCCGGACGCGAGGGACGGGCTCAAGCCGGTGCACCGGCGGATCCTGTATGCGATGAACGAGCTGGGGCTGGTGCCGGGCCGGGCGTACAAGAAGTCGGCGACGGTGGTGGGCGACGTGCTGGGCAAGTACCACCCGCACGGCGACAGCTCGGTCTACGACGCGCTGGTGCGCATGGTCCAGGACTTCTCGCTGCGCTACCCGCTCATCGACGGCCAGGGGAACTTCGGCTCGGTGGACGGCGACCCCGCGGCGGCCTACCGCTACACCGAGGCCCGGCTCACCCGGGTGGCCATGGCGATGCTGGAGGACATCGACAAGAACACCGTCGAGTTCCAGCCCAACTTCGACGACCGGCTCCGCGAGCCCACAGTGCTCCCGGCCAAGATCCCGAACCTGCTGGTGAACGGCTCCAGCGGCATCGCCGTGGGCATGGCCACCAACATCCCTCCGCACAACCTCAAGGAAGTGGCCAAGGCGGTCGAGCTGCTGATCGACAGCCCCGACGCCAGCATTGCCGACCTGCGCAAGGCCATCAAGGGCCCGGACTTCCCGACCGGGGCCTACATCTACGGCCGGGAGGGCATCAAGGAGGCCTACGAGACCGGCCGGGGCCGGGTGGTCATGCGGGCCCGGGCCCAGATCGAGGAGAAGGAGTCCTCCGGCCGCTCGATGATCGTGGTGACCGAGATCCCCTACCAGGTCAACAAGGAGAACCTGGTCAAGGCCATCGCCGAGCTGGCCGCGGAAAAGAAGATCGAGGGCATCAGCGGGGTCAACGACGAGTCCGACAAAGACGGCATGCGGGTCGTCATCGACCTCAAACGCGACGCGATCGCCAACGTGGTGCTGAATCAGCTCTACAAGCACACCGCCATGCAGTCCACCTTCGGCGTCATCATGCTCGCCCTCGACAAGGGGGTGCCCAAGGTGATGAACCTGAAGGAGCTGCTGGAGCGCTACATCGAGCACCGGCACGAGATCATCGTGCGCCGGACCCAGTTCGACCTCGAGGCGGCGCAGGCGCGGGAGCACATCCTCGAGGGGCTCAAGATCGCCGTCGACAACATCGACGAGGTGATCAAGATCATCCGGAGCTCGGAGGACACCCCCGAGGCCGACGCCCGGCTGCGGAAGCGGTTCGGGCTGTCCGAAAAGCAGAGCGACGCGATCCTCAACATGCGGCTCGCCAAGCTCACCGGGCTCGAGATCGAGAAGCTGGAGGCCGAGCTCAAGGAGGTCCGGGCCCAGATCAAGGAGCTCAAGGGCATCCTCGCCTCCAAGCCCAGGCGGATGGGCATCCTCAAGGACGAGATGAAGGAGGTCGTGGAGCAGTTCGGCGACGACCGCCGGACCGAGATCGTGGCCGACCAGGGCGAGTTCACGGTCGAGGATCTGATCGCCGAGGAGGACATGGTCATCACCATCTCCCACTCGGGCTACATCAAGCGGATCCCGGTCACGACCTACAAGCGCCAGCGGCGGGGCGGGCGGGGGCTCAACGGGGCCGACCTCAAGGCCGACGACTGGGTGGAGCACCTGTTCATCGCGAGCACGCACGACTACCTGCTCTTCTTTACCAACACCGGCCAGCTCTACTGGCTCAAGGTGCACGAGGTCCCGCAGGCCGGGCGGGCCGCCCGGGGCAAGCCGGTGGTCAACTGCATCGCGATCAAGCCCAACGAGCAGATCGCGGCGCTGGTGCCGGTCAGGGAGTTCACCGACGACCGCTGCCTCATCTTCGCCACCCGGCTGGGCACGGTGAAGAAGACCCTGCTCTCGGCCTACGGCAACGTCCGCACCAACGGGATCTGCGCCATCAACATCGAGGACGGCGACGAGCTGATCGACGTGCAGGTCTGCGACTCGAACAGCGATATCGTGCTCGCCACCAAGGACGGCATGAGCATCCGGTTCCACCATGGCGACGTGCGGGAGATGGGGCGCGCCACCACCGGCGTCAAGGGGATCGAGCTGGAGAAGGGCGACGCGGTGATCGGCATGGTCGTGGTCCGCCGCGAGGCCACCCTGCTCGTGGTGAGCGAGAAGGGGTTCGGCAAGCGTTCCGAGCTGACCGATTACCGGGTGCAGAAGCGCGGCGGGAAGGGCATCATCACGCTCAAGAAAACCGACAAGACCGGATCCATCGTGGCGCTCAAGGAGGTCATCCCGGAAGACGAGCTCATGATGATCACCCGCCACGGCGTGATCATCCGGCTGCCGGTGGACGGGATCAGGGTCATCGGGCGCAACACCCAGGGGGTGAAGGTGATGAACCTCGATGCCGGCGACGCGGTGGTGGACGTCGCCCGGGTGGTCAAGGAGGACGAGAGCGGGGCCGAGGAGGGGACCGGCGGAGACGCCGTCGCGCCCAGCGCGGTGGAAGATTGATCCAATGCACCGGGGGCTCGCTCCAGGCGGCCCCCGGGCACACGTGGGCACACCTATGCCGCTACTGACCGAGCAGACCGACGCGGTGCCGCTGGCCGCGGTGCAGGCGGCCGCCCGGCTGCTCGAGGGGGTGGCCGTACGCACCCCGATCGTGGAGCTTTCGGCGCTGTCGGCGCGCGTCGGCGTGCCGGTGGGCCTCAAGTGCGAGCAGTTCCAGCCGATCGGCGCCTTCAAGATCCGCGGCGCCTTCACCGCGGTGGCGCGGGTGGCCGCGGAGGGCCGGGCCCGGGGTGTGGTGGCCTCCTCCAGCGGCAACCACGGCCAGGCCGTCGCCTTTGCGGCGCGACGGTTCGGGCTCCGCGCCGTGGTGGTGATGCCCGGCTCCACGCCGCGGGTCAAGGTGGAAGGCGTCAGGCGTCACGGCGGCGAGGTGGTCTTCGCCGGCGCGGTGCGGTCCGCCGAGCAGGGCGCGCGCGCGGAGGCGATCGCGAGGGAGGAAGGGCTCGAGCCCATTCCCCCGTTCGATCACCCTGACGTGGTGGCCGGACAGGCCACGCTCGGCCTCGAGATCCTCGAGCAGTGGCCGGGGGTCGAGACCATTCTGTCGCCGGTGAGCGGCGGCGGGCTCCTCGCCGGCATCAGCGTGGCGGTGGCCGCGCTCAGGCCCGCGCTACGGCTGGTGGGGGTCGAGCCGGAAGGCGCGGCCAAGCTCACCGCCGCCCTCGCCGCCGGCATGCCCGCCACGCTCGCGCGCACCGACAGCATCGCCGACGGCCTGCTGACGCCGTCCATCGGCCGCTTCACCTGGCCCATTCTGAGCCGCGTGGTCCGCGAGGCCGTCCGGGTCTCCGAGGAGGAGATCGCGGCGGCGGTGCGGTTCCTCCACCGCGAGGGCGGCCTCCGGGTGGAGCCGTCCGGGGCGGTGGCCACCGCCGCCCTGCTCGCCGGGCACGTGCGTCCGTCGGGACCGGCCGTCGCCGTGGTGAGCGGCGGGAACGTGGATCCGGAACTCTTCCAGCGACTGGCAGGCTGAATGAGCAACGCCCCGAAGATCCTGGTGGCCGACGACGATCAGGCCCTCTCCCGGACCCTCTCCTGGATCCTCAAGGAGAACGGGTACGAGGTGCTCACCGTCCCCGGCGGAGAGCACCTGTTCGAGCATCTGAGCGCCGAGCAGTACGATCTGCTGCTGCTCGACATCATGATGCCCAAGATCGACGGGCTGCAGCTGCTGCAACGGGTGAAGGCCGACGCGCGGTTCAAGGACCTGCCGGTGCTGATGATCTCCTCCATGCCGCCGGAGGAGGCGACCGTCCGCTCCCTGGGTCTCGGGGCCAACGACTTCATCCCCAAGCCGTTCCGCGTGCGCGAGCTGCTGGCGCGGGTCAAGGCGCACCTGCGGGTGGGCCGGGAGCTCAATCAGGCCCGGGCCGAGGCGCGCTCCCGCTCCGAGATGATGGACATCATGCAGGAGGTGACGGCCTCGCTCAAGCCGGAGGAGATCTACCAGATCCTCGTCCGGCGGGTGGCCCAGGGTCTCAACATCTCCCGCTGCTCGATCATCATCGCCGGGCCCGACGACGACCGGGGCACCGTCGTCGCCGCGTTCGAGAATCCGATGCTGCACAACCTCCCGGTGGACCTGCGACGCTACCCGGAGATCCAGCAGGCGCTGGCCACCGGCGAGGTGGTCCTGGTGCGCGACGTGCACACCGATCCGCTGTACCAGGAGATCCGGGCCAGCTGGGAGGCGGAGGGTCGCCCGGTGCCGACCCGGTCCGTCATCGCGATCCGGTTCTCCCTGCGGCAGCAGCCGGCCGGCGTGTTCTTCCTGCGCACCACCACCGACGACGCCCCGCTCAACGAGCAGGACGTGCAGTTCGCCGAGCAGGTGATCAACGCCGCGGTGGCCGCGCTGGAGAAGGCCTACGATCTCGAGAACGCGGTGATGGGCCAGGAGCAGATGCGCCATCTGGCCGAGACCGACCCGCTCACCAACTGCTTCAACCGCCGCGCGATGATGGAGAAGCTGGAGCAGGAGATGGACCGTGCCGCCCGGTACGCCACCATGCTCACCGGGATGATGATCGACATCGACAACTTCAAGCAGATCAACGACACCTACGGGCACCTGGTGGGCGACCGGGTGCTCAAGCAGCTCGCCGCGCTGCTCAAGCGCGAGCAGCGGTCGGTGGACATCGTGGCCCGCTACGGAGGCGAGGAGTTCGTGGTGCTCCTGCCCGAGACCACGAGCGCCGAGTCGCGCAACTTCGCGGAGCGGATCCTCCGTCGGGTGGCGACCCACGATTTCGGCGAGCCGAGCCATCCGGTGCGGGTGACGATCAGCATCGGGATCGCCACCTATCCCGACGAGCGGGTGACCGACGGCGAGTCCCTCCTTCGTCTGGCCGACACCCATCTCTACCGCGCCAAGACGGACGGGCGGAACCGGTTCCGCGATTGAGCACCCGGCGCTGTCCTCGCTGCCAGTCGGCGTACCAGGCGCCGGCCCGGTTCTGCGTGAAGGACGGCAGCCTACTGGTCGAAGAGGCGGCGCCGGAGGCCGGGGGGACGGTGGACCAGCCGCCGGGCGACGGGGCCGCCGATCAGTCGGCCCCGCCGTCCAGCGGCCCTCCGACGATCGATCCCCTCTCCACCCTCACGGGCAAGGTGCTGGACGGCCGCTACAAGGTGGGCAAGCGGCTGGGCGAAGGTGGGATGTCCTACGTATACCGGGCGGACGACACCGAGTCCGGCCGCCCGGTGGCCGTCAAGATCCTCATCCCCCGGCTCTGGCGCGACCCGGCCTCCGTGGAGCGGATGCGTCGCGAGGCCACCATCGCGATGCGGCTGGACCACCCCAACGTCTGCCCCATTCTCCGGCTGGGCGAGACGCCCGACCGGCTGATCTACCTGGTGATGCCGTACCTGGAAGGCGAGCCGCTGAGCGAGCACGAGTCGCGGCGGGGACCCTTCAGCGCGGAGGAGGGCGTGCCGCTGCTGGTGCAGATGTGCCACGGCCTCCAGCACGCCCACGAGCTGCAGATCATTCACCGCGACCTCAAGCCCGAGAACGTGATGCTGGTGCCGCAGACGAAGCCCGACGGCGAGTACCGCGCGGTGGTGATGGACTTCGGGCTCGCCAAGGAGCGGCGCGCGGGCCCCGAGGTTGCCAAGCTGACGGCCACCGGGATCGTGCTGGGCACGCCGGAGTTCATGAGCCCGGAGCAGATCCGGGGCAAGCCGCTCGACGGGCGCAGCGACATCTACGCCATCGGCGTGCTCGCTTTCGAGCTCTTCACTGGACAGCTGCCGTTTCCGGGCAAGTCGGCCCAGGAGACGATGATCGCGCGGCTGCGCGGCTCGCCCCAGACCCTCCGGCAGGTCCGCCCCGAGCTGCCCGCCAAGCTGGAGACGGTCATCTCCCGGGCCCTCATGATGGACGCGGCCCAGCGGTACGCCTCGATGACCGAGATGGCGCATGCCTTCGACGGCGTGCTGAGCGGGGGAATGTTCGGCAGATTCTTCCGGAAATAGCCCGGCCGCCGGCGGCCGTGCCGTCGAGTGAGCCCCGACACTGCCGGCCGGGGGCCGCCGCCGCTTCTTGGAGCGATCTACCGCGCACAGAAAGGCGGACACGATGCGACGTATTCCTGCTTTGCTGATCCTCGTCACTCTGGCGGCCTGCGGCCGCGAGGCCCAGCAGACCGGCCGGGCCCAGCCCGGCCAACCCGCGGACTCCGAGCTCACCGTGGCCGGAGACACCGTCGAAGCCATGAACACCGGCATCGAGCTGGAGGCGCCGCGGCTGATCCCGGGCCTGCGGGCGCAGCTTCAGGCGCTGGGTGACTCCGGCGCCGGGCTCACCGAGGGGAACGTCACCGCGTACAAGAACCTGGCCGCGGACGTCGTCACCGCCATGCTGTCTGACCTCAACCGGATCGGCTCGAGCGAGGTCGGCCCGCTGCGTGAAATGGGCGATACGGTGCTCAACCTGGTGGGAGGCGGCACCGGGGTCTCCGAGGCCGACCGCCCGGAGCTGACCCGGAGCGTCCGGCTCATGGAGCGGATGATCCAGCGTTATCAGGAGGCGATGCGGGCGGTGCAGTCGTAGCGGAGAAGCGCGCGATGAAGCGCCGGTCGATGCGATCCTTGAGCGCCATCGCCCAGCGCCCGGTCGCCGCCAGCGGTCCGTAGGAGCAGATGGCCCTGCCGTCGCCGATGTTGAGCAGGGCGAGCACCGGATGCCGCGGCCGGAACCGGCGGCGGATCGGCCGGCCCGCGGCAGCGGCGGCCAGGTTGTCCCGCAGCACCGGCCCCTGCCGCACGGCGTAAACCCCGGCTTTCGCGAGCATCGGGTGGTCCACCAGCGACGCCGCGTCTCCCGCGACGAATACCTCGGGATGGGAGACCGAGCGCAGGGTGGCGTCCACCAGCGGGTAGCCCGCGGCATCGGCGGCCAGCCCGCTGCCGGCGAACAGCGCCGGGGCCGCCGGTCCGGTCGCCCAGACCACCAGATCCGCTTCGACAACCGCACCTTCGGCCAGCACCACCCGCCCGCCGTCCAGCCGCTCGATCTCCCGGCCGGTGACCACCTCCACCCGTCCGGTGCGCAACGCCGACTCGGCGGCACGCCTCGTGGCGGAGGCGCCGTCGTGGAGGATGCGACGCTGCGCCTCCACCAGCGTGATCCGGTCGGCGGCCCGCCCGAGCAACCGCAGCCGGGCTCGCAGATTGAGCGCGAGCTCCACGCCCGCGGCGCCACCGCCCGCCACGACCAGTGACAGGGGATCACGTCCCGCCCGGGCCGCCGCCCGCTCCACCGCGGGCACGAGGGCCAGGGTGCGGTCGATCGGCTTGACGAAGAGCGCCGTGCCGCGGACGCCCGGGAGATCGGCTCCCACGGTTCCGGCCCCGATCGCGAGCGACAGCAGGTCGAACGTCAGGCGCTCCCCTCCCGACAGCGTGACCGCCCGCCCCCCCGGGTCGAGCGCCTGGACGGTCTCCTGGCGGAAGGCGACGCCCCCGGCCCGGGCGAGCGCGGCCACGTCGATGGTCAGCTCTTCCGGCCGATACCGGCTACCGACCAGCCCGGGCACCATGCCGGAGTACACATGCCCTCGGTCGGGCGCGATCAGGGTGACGGTCAGGTCGGCCGGAAACCGCCCCTGCGCCAATCCCTCGAGAACGAAGAGGTGGGCGTGACCGCCGCCGGCCAGGAGGAGGTGGGGCCGCTTCACCGGGTCTCAGTGCGTGCCGCTGGTACCGGGCCAGCCGGCGATGGCTTCGTGGAGCTCGCGCTCGTGGGGCGGTGGCGGGGTGAGTCCCAGCATCCGGGGCGTGACGCTCAGCGCGAGCACCTGCGCCAGGCGCAACGTCTTCTCCGCGGGGGAGACCGTCGGCTCCGCGCCCGGCGGGACCCCAAGGCGAGCCGCCCGCCGGCCCATGCCGCCGTAGACCCGGGTCATCACCAGCACCCCGTGGCGGTAGCGCCAGGGGATGTCCCGGGCGCCTTCGTCGGCGCTGCGATAGTAACGCTCCGCGAGCGCCGCCACGCCCAGCAGCACCGGGCGGAGGGCGCCGGGGAGCTCACCCCCGAGCAGCCGGTCCGGGCTGAGCCCCCCCTCCCGCAGGCGGGTGCGCGGCAGGTAGACCCGGTCCCGCCGCGCGTCTTCGGCGACGCCGAGCAGGATGTTGGTGAGCTGGAGCGCGATCCCGAGGTCCACCGCTCTGGGCCAGGCCCGCCGGCGAATCCCCAGCACCGGGCAGAGGAGCAGTCCGACGCTGGCGCTCACCCGGTAGCAGTACCGCAGCAGCTCGGCGTCGTCGGCCACCCGGACCGGGCCGAGATCGCCGCGCACGCCCTCGAGCAGGGCGAGCACCGCGCCGCGAGGCAGCTCCATCCTGGGCGCGCCGGCAAGGAGCGCGGCCACCAGCGGACGCGCGGGCGCGCGGCCGAGCAGCTCCGCCTCGAGCCGCTCCAGCCCGTCGGCGGCCGCCTGGGGCGAGGGGGCCTCGTCAACGGTGTCGTCCAGGTGGCGGCAGAACGCGTGCAGCAGCGCCACGTCGTCGCGGACCACGGGAGGCAGGATCTCCGGGAGCAGGCAGAGCGTCCGTGCGGCGCGGAGCAACTGGCCGCGGCTGCGCAGCACGACCTCGCGCCAGGGCTCGTACCCCGGCCAGTGCACTCCGGAGCCGCCCCAGAGCGCCAGGCGCAGGGCGGCGACGGGATCGTCCGTCACACCAGCCGGTCGAGGAGGGCGAAGGCCAGCACCAGTCCGGCCATGAGGGCGTTCATCGCGAAGAAGGCCGGGCCCAGGCGGCTGAAGTCGTCGGGCCGAACCAGCCGGTGCTCCTGCCACAGGATGACCGCGGCCAGCGCCACCCCGGCGTGATACCACGCGCCGAAGCCGGCGCCGGAGCCGAAGAGCACGAGCGCGACGACGGTGAGCGCGTGGAGCAGCCGGGCCAGCCGGAGCGCGCCGGCCGGCCCCAGGCGCACCACCGCGCTCCGCAGCCCGTGGGCCCGGTCGAAGGCCTCGTCCGGCAGGGCGTGGAAGATGTCGAACCCCGCGACCCAGGTGGCCACCGCGAGGGCCACCGCGGGCAGCACCCACCAGGGCTCGCTCCAGCGTCCCGTCACCGCCAGGTACCCGCCGACCGGCGCGATGGCGAGACTGGCGCCGAGCCAGAGATGGGGCCAGTAGGTGAACCGCTTCGACAGGCTGTAGGCCAGCACCCAGGCGAGCGCCGGCAGGCTGAGCAGCCCGCACAGCGGGTTGATGGCGGCGGCGGCGGCGACGAACACCAGCGCGGCCGCGACGAGCGAGGCCCAGGCCTGGCGCGGCGTAAGCCGGCCGCGGGGCAGGACCCGTCCGCGGTTGCGCGGGTTGTGCCGGTCGAACTCCAGGTCCGCGATCATGTTGAAGGCCACGGCCGCCCAGCGGGCCGCGCTGAACGCCAGCACGACCAGCCCCACCGTCTCCCATCTCACCGGGACGCGGAACGACGCCGCGACCACGCCGAGCAGCGCGAACGGCAGCGCGAACAGCGTGTGGGGGAGCTTGACGAGGTTGAGGTACTGCACCAGCGTGGAGTTGCCACGCAGGACCTGCCCGTCCGGGGCGGTGACACTCATACAGGCAGTCCCACGAGCCACGGAGAGTACGCATGACGCAGACCGGGATGCAGGAGATCGTCGACGCCGTCCGGAAGAGCGAGAACTTCGCATCGGAGGTGCGCTACGTCGCTCGGGGAGCGTACGAGGTCACCGACCAGCCCCGGCTGTTCAAGCACCTCGAGCACGGGCTCGTCCGGGTGGTGTTTCCGACCACGGTCTCGGAGATCGTCGAGGGCACGGTCGTCGCCCTCGTCTGCCTGTACGACCAGCGGGAGCGCTCCAACATCTACGCCCACACGATCTGTGCGGGGCCCGGGGTGAACGTCCTGCTCCGGGCTTCGTTCAGCCAGATGCCGCAGGCGCTGCCCCAGCCCGGGCGCGAGGGTGAGAAGGCCATCGCCCAGTTCGTCGCCTGGAAGGAGGCGGCGTGGGTCAAGTTCCTCAACGACGAGCTCGAGCTCGGGACCGAGGAGGCCTCCGCGATCTGGCTGGCCAATTTCTGGAAGGCGCTGGATCGGATGTTCGGCGGCGGGCATCTGGTCGGCTATGACCCCTCTGCGGTGCTCGCGAGCCGCAGTTTCAGCTGAAGTACTCGCCCCAGCGGCGGTCCACCAGGCGGACCACGTCGGGATCCATCGCCACCGGCAGGGGGTAGCCCTCCTTCCAGGTGGCATCGATCCCGACGCGGCCGCTGTAGACCGGCCGGGCGCCGATGAACCGCTGCGCTCCCATGATCAGGTCCCGCGCGGGATCGAAGCGGGTGAAGATCCCCCACAGCAGGCTCGCCTCGCTCGCGAGGTCCACGTCGCCGCTCACCGCGACGACGAACTTGACGGGCCCGAGTCCCTCCCAGCGGACCAGCCGCTCGAGCACGGCGCGCGGCTCGCAGCGCGTCTCCACCACCAGGAACCCGCCTTCGAGGAGACGGTGGCGCACCACGCGCGCGTCGGCCGATGAGGGGTCGGCCACCGCGCGCGGCGGCGGCTCCGAGGTCACCGCCTCGCCCGTGGCGTCGAGCACCAGCTTACTCCCCACGTGCATGCGGTAGGAGGTGTAGTCGAGGGTATCGAGCGGCGCGATCGGGAGCAGGAGCATGCGCTCCTCGGGCTCGAACCGGTACCACAGCTCGCGCAGCAGGGCGTCGAAGCTCCGGGGATTCACGTCCTCCCGCACCAGCACCGTCACCTTGGTGAGCGAGAGCTGTCCGGTGCCGAGGAGATTGAACGCGGTCTTGATCACTTCCTTGGGATGGCGCTCCTTGAGCGAGACGCCGAGCAGGTTGTGGAAGCTGGCGTTCTCGTAGGCGTAGAGATCGACGACGTTGGGATTGATCATCCGGATCAGCGGACCCACCATCTCGCCCACCGCCACGCCCATGAACTTGTCCTCCTGCGGCGGCTTGCCGACCACGCTCGCGGGGTAGAGCGGCCGGGCCCGGTGGGTGACCCGGCGCACCCGGAACACCGGGAAGTCCGCCGCCTCGGAGTAGTGGCCGAAGTGGTCGCCGAAGGGGCCCTCGGGCCGGCGCTCGCCCGGCGGCACCACGCCCTCGAGAATGAACTCGGCGTTGGCCGGAACCTCCAGGCCGATGGAGCGCGCCTGCACCATCCGGGTGGGAGCGCCCCGGAGGAAGCCGGCGAAGGCCAGCTCGTCCACGTCCTCGGGCAGCGGCAGGATGGCGGCGAGCATCAGAATCGGATCGCCCCCGAGTACCACCGCCGCCTCCAGCGGGACTCCCCGCCGCTCGGCCTCGTAGTGGTGTCCCCGTCCGCCCTTCATGCTCTGCCAGTGCATGCCGGTGGTCGCGTCGTCGAAGACCTGCAGCCGATAGAGGCCGTAGTTGCGCCGGCCACTGGCCGGATCGTGGGTGAGGGTGGGCCCGAAGGTGACGAACCGCCCCCCGTCCCTGGGCCAGCTCTTGATGTGCGGGAGGGCCTCCAGTCGCGGCTCCTCGACCACCTCCTGCACCGGCGCGCTCCGCACCGTGCGGGGGCGCATGAAGCGCGCGCGGGCGATGAACTCCCGGGAGCGCCACATCGCCTTGAGGCTCGGCGGATTGAGCCGCTGGAGCGTCTCCACCAGCTCGGTCCCGATCGCCTGGGGATGCCGCCCCAGCGCCGACTCGATCCGGTCCATGGACCCGAAGAGGTTCATGACCAGCGGGTAGGGCGAGCCCTTGGGGCGCTCGAAGAGCAGCGCCGGCCCGCGCTCGCGAATCACCCGCTGCACCAGCTCCGGCACCTCGAGCACCGGGTCCACCTCCGCCCGCACGCGGCGCAGCCGGCCCGTGCGCTCGAGGTGGATTACGAAAGCGTTAAGATCGGGGAAGCGGGAAGCCGGCGCGGGATCAGCGCCCATGGGCGGTACTCCGATGGCGAAGGCTGGAAGCATATCGTGGGCGGGAGCCGCTGGCCATGGCGCCGCGGGGCGCCGCGTCTCCTGGCGGTGGCGCCGCCCCGCGGATTGTCGTATCGTAGGCCGACTGTCCACCGGGCGTGCCGAGATCTTCCTTAAGAAACGTTAATGCGGATCTCACCTTCCGATCACCAGCCCACGATCATGTTGCCCAGAGCCGTGCTCCCACCTCACTCCTGGAGCCCGCATGTACATCCCGCATCCGGAACCATGGCTGGTTGACGAGACCCTCGGGGAACATCTCGAGCGCCGCGGCGTCTCGCGCCGCGATTTCGTGAAGTTCTGTTCCCAGATGACCGTGATGCTCGGTCTCAGTCAGACGATGATCCCCCGCGTGGCCGAGGCGCTGCAGCAGGTGAAGCGGCCGAGCGTGATCTGGGCCTCGCTGATGGAGTGCACCGGGTGCACCGAGTCGGTGCTGCGGAGCTCCGACCCGTCCATCGGCGAGCTGGTGCTGGACCTCGTCTCGCTGGACTTCCAGGAGAACCTGCAGGCCGCGGCGGGGCACGAGGCCGAGGCGGCGCTGCAGGCGGCGATGAAGGAGAACTACGGCAATTACCTGCTCATCGTCACCGGGTCCGCGTCGCTGGCGGAGGACGGCGTCTACTGCACCATCGGCGGCCGGACCGCCAACGAGGTACTGCGGGAGACGGCGGCCGGCGCGGCCGCGGTGATCGCGGTCGGCGCGTGCGCGCACTGGGGGAACATCCAGGCCGCCAAGCCGAACCTGGTCCAGGCGGTGGGGGTCTCGGAGATCGTCCGGGACAAGCCGGTGGTGAACATCGCCGGCTGTCCGCCGATCGCCGACACGGTCACCGCCACGGTGGTGCACTTCCTCACCTTCGGCCGCCTGCCCGAGACCGACGCCGACGGGCGGCCGCTCTTCGCCTACGGCGCCCGCATCCACGACATGTGTCCCAAGCGGGCCAACTTCGACGCCGGCCAGTTCGCCGAGACGTTCGACGACGAGGGGGCCCGCCGCGGCTGGTGCCTGTACAAGGTGGGCTGCAAGGGGCCGGCGACCTTCTCGCCCTGCCCCATCTTCCTGTGGAACGAGCGGACCAGCTGGCCCATCGGCGCGGGGCACCCCTGCATCGGCTGCACCGAGCGGCAGTTCTGGGACAACATGACCCCGTTCTACGCCCGGATGCCCAACGTGCCTGGCTTCGGAGTGGAGAGCACGGCCGACACCATCGGGCTGGCGCTGGCCGCCGGCGCCGTGGCCGGCGTGGCGGCCCACGCCGCCGCCACCGGCATCCACCGTGTCCGGGAGCAGCGCCGGGCGCGCGAGCTTCCCGTCGTGGACCGTCCGCCCGAGGGCCCCCGCCATGGCTAAGACCAAGCTGGTCGTCGATCCGATCACCCGCATCGAGGGGCATCTCCGCATCGAGGTGCAGGCGGAGAACGGCCGCATTTCGGATGCCTGGGCCAGCTCGACCCAGTTCCGGGGCATCGAGGTCATCATGCAGGGCCGCGACCCGCGCGATGCCTGGGCGTTCACCCAGCGCATCTGCGGGGTCTGCACGGTGGTGCACGCGGTGGCCAGCGTCCGGGCGGTGGAGGACGCGCTCGACATCCGCATTCCGCCCAACGCCAACATGATCCGGAACCTGATCCACGGGATGCAGTTCATCCAGGATCACGTGATCCACTTCTACCACCTGCAC
>DASUSR010000378.1:0-10569 GCA_036375015.1 Gemmatimonadales bacterium | reverse complement strand
CTGCCCGGCCTCGAGGGCATCGACCTGCGCCTCACCGCGTGGGGGCTCCCCCCGGACGAGGCCGACCGGCGCCTTGCGGCAGCCGCCGAGCGGCTCGAATCCCTCGCCGATCAATTTCGTTACGGCCGCGACGACGACGATCTCGCGGCCGTGGTGCTGGACGAGGCGCGCCGCCGTCACCTGCGGCTGGGCGTGGCCGAGTCGTGCACCGGCGGACTGCTGGGCGCGCGGCTCACCGAGGTACCGGGGAGCTCCGAGGTGTTTCAGGGCGGGGTGATCTGTTATGCCAACGAGCTCAAGACCTCGCTGCTGGGCGTGCCGCCCGACCTGCTCGAGCGCCACGGCGCGGTGAGCGAGTCGGTCGCGCTCGCGCTGGCCGAGGGCGCTCTGGCGCGGCTCGGCGTGGACTTCGCCGTGTCCGTCACCGGCATCGCCGGCCCAGGTGGCGGCAGCGAGGAGAAGCCGGTGGGCACGATCTGGTTCGGGCTCGCCGGAGGGGGGCCGCCGGAGGCGCGCCGCAGCACTTTCCCCGGCTCCCGCCACGAGATCCGCGCCAGGGCGGCCCAGGCGGCGCTCTTCGTCCTGCTCCGCCGGATCCGCGTTGCTCTGCCACTCTGACCCTCCCGCCCGGTGCCTGCGGTGCTATTATCTTTGAGCCAACGGACTTCAGATGTGAGTGTGCAAGTGGATGACAATCGAAGAGTTAGAACGGATGGCCGCACCACGACTCCGGAGATCCACACCCCCGGGGGGATGAGCGAGCCTGCCGCCGCGACCGGCAACAGCGCCGACGGCGCGGACCTCGCCTCGACCGACATGTCGAGCGAGCCCTCGTCGCGCGCCGACGAGACCCAGCCGGTCTTCCGGGAGGGAGGCGCGGGGGTTCCCATGGAGCCCTCCACGGAGGCGGTCCGCCGTCTCGAGGATCAGCTCGACGCCGCGCGGGAGCAGCATCTCCGCCTCGCCGCCGAGTTCGACAACTTTCGGAAGCGCGTCGCGCGGGAGCGCGTCGAGCTGGGCGACCGGGCGCAGGCCGCCCTCGTCAGCCGGCTGCTCGAAGTCCTCGACGACATGGACCGGCTGGCGAGCGACGGCGCGGCCGCCTCGCCACAGAGCCTCCGCGAGGCGATCGACCTGGTGGATCGGAAGCTCCGCAAGGAGCTCGAGGCCGCCGGGCTCGAGCGGATCGACCCGGTGGGACAGCCGTTCGATCCCACGCTGCACGAGGCGGTGTCGGCGGTGCCGCCTCCCACCGAGGCGCAGGATCACCAGGTGAGCGCCACCTTCCAGACCGGCTACCGCTACAAGGGCTCGCTGGTACGCCCCGCGCGGGTCCAGGTCTTCACCGCGCAGGGCCAGGCCTGACGTGGCCGCCAAGGACTTCTACCAGGTCCTCGGCGTCCCCGACTCGGCGAGCCAGGACGAGATCAAGAAGGCGTACCGGCGCCTGGCCAAGCAGTATCATCCGGACGCCAACCCCAACAACCCGTCGGCCGCCGAGCGCTTCAAGGAGATCTCGGAGGCGCACAGCGTGCTCTCCGACGCCGAGAAGCGGAAGCAGTACGATCAGATGCGCCGGCTAGGCGCCTTCGACGGCATGGCCCGACAGCGGGCCGGCGGTCCCCGCCCCGGGCCGGGCGCGGGGCCCGGAGGGTTCGATGCGAGCGGCTTCGAGTTCGCCGATTTCGGCGGGCTCGGTGACATCTTCTCCTCGATCTTCGGCCGGGGCCGGCGCGAGGAGCCCCGCTCCGAGAGTCTCGAGGCGCTGGTCGAGGTGCCGTTCCGCGTGGCGATGCTGGGGGGCAAGGTCCCCGTCACCCTGCCCATCACCGAGAGCTGCCCGACCTGCGCCGGGAGCGGCGGGGCGCCGGGCGCCTCCTGGTCCACCTGCCCGGAGTGCGAGGGCCGGGGCACCATCTCGTTCGGACAGGGCGGCTTCGCCGTGAGCCGGCCCTGCCCCCAGTGTCGCGGGCGCGGCCGGGTGCCATCCCAGCCCTGCCCCACCTGCCGCGGGGCGGGAGAGGTACGGACCGAGCGCCGGGTCACCATCTCGGTGCCGCCCGGCACCGAGACCGGATCCAAGGTCCGGCTGCGCGGCCAGGGGGAGGGGGCGCGGGGCGGGCTGCCGTCGGGCGATCTGGTCATCACCTTCCAGGTGCAGCCCGACCGCTTCTTCCGCCGCGAGGGACTCGACCTGATATGCGAGGTCCCCATCAACATGGCGCAGGCGGCGCTCGGTACCCGGCTCCGGGTCCGCACCCTGGACGGCAAGAAGGTGATGCTGCGCATTCCGGCCGGCACCCAGCCGGGCCGCAAGTTCCGCATCAAGGGGCAGGGGATCGAGAAAAACGGACGGCGGGGCGACCAGCTCGTCCAGGTGCAGGTGACGGTCCCGGACACGCTCTCGACGGAACAGCAGGAGCTGCTGAAGAAGTTCGCGGAGTCGGCGGGGTTGCAGTACTGAGTCTCAACCCCGGCCTTCCACCCTCCCCGTCAGAATCCGCTGCATCGCCCGCTCCGCCTCCGGCGTCGGCGGGCGGCGCTGCTCGTAGCTGCCGTCGGGCCGCAGGTCCCATGCCTGGCGGTTGTCCAGCCACATGAGCTCCAGCAGGTCGCGGAGCGCCTGCCGGTGCGGCGGATCGTCGATCGGCGCCACGGCCTCGATCCGCCGGTCCAGGTTCCGCGGCATCCAGTCGGCGGAGCCGATGTAGACCTCCTCGTCGCCGCCGTTCAGGAAGTAGAACGCCCGGGAATGCTCGAGGAAGCGGCCCACGATGCTGATGACGCGGATCGTCTCGCTCACGCCGGGCAGCCCCGGGCGGAGGCAGCAGATGCCGCGGACGATCAGGTCGATCGGCACGCCGGCCTGCGACGCCTCGTACAGCGCGACGATGATGTCCGGGTCCACCAGCGCGTTCATCTTCGCCAAGATGCGCGCCGGACGGCCCTCGCGCCGGTGGGCGATCTCCCGCCGGATCATCTCGAGGAACCGGCTGCGCATCCCCCTCGGCGCCACGATCAGCTTCCGGTATCCGGTCGGGGCGGCAAAGCCGGTCAGGACGTTGAACAGATCGCTGAGATCGGCCCCGAGCCGCGGGTCCGCGCTCAGGAGACCGAAATCGGTGTACACCCGGGCGGTCTTCGGGTTGTAGTTGCCGGTCCCGATGTGGACGTAGCGGCGCATGGTATCGCCCTCGCGCCGGACCACCAGCATGACCTTGGCGTGGGTCTTGAGCCCGGGCACCCCGTAGCTCACGTGCACGCCGACGTCCTCCAGCCGCTGGGCCCAGATGATGTTGTTTTCCTCGTCGAACCGGGCCTGCAGCTCGATCAGCACCGCGACCTGCTTGCCCCGCTCGGCGGCCTGCGCCAGCAGTCGCGCGATGCTGGAGTCGCCGCCGGTGCGGTACAGCGTCAGCTTGATCGCCACGACGTCGGGGTCCTCGGCCGCGGTCTGGATGAACCGTTCCACCGAGGTGGCGAAGCTGTCGTACGGATGGTGCAGCAGGAGATCGCCCTCGCGGATCACGTCGAACACGTTTCGCTGGGCGGCAAGCCTGGGCTGGGTCCCCGGGTGGAACACCGGATCGCGCAGCGCCGGCACGTCGAGCGCGCTCAGCGAGAGCAGGTCCGCGGTGTCCATCAGCCCGGGCACCTCGTAGAGATCGTCGGAGGTGAGCGGGAGAGCCGGGGGCTCCTGCTGCTCGGTGAACTCGGCCAGCAGCAGCTGGCGCAGCGAGGCCGGCATCGAGGCGTGGACCTCGATCCGCACCACTTCGGCGAAACGCCGGTTCCGAACCTCCTCTTGGATGATGCTGAGGAGGTCGTCGGCCTCGTCGCTGTTCTCGATCTGCAGATCGGTGTTGCGGGTGATTCGGAAGAGGTACCACCCCAGGATCTCGACCCCGGGAAAGAGCGATTCCAGGTTGGCCCCGATCACCTGCTCCAGCGGCACGAACTGGTTGGCCGCCGTGAGCGGCACCCACCGCGGGATGATCTTGGGAACCTTCACCCGGGCGAACCGCTCCTCGCCGTCGCCGCCGCGGAGCGCCACCGCGATCGACAGGCTCAGGTTCGAGATGTAGGGGAACGGATGTCCCGGATCGACGGCGAGCGGGGTCAGGACGGGGAAGACATTGGCGTGAAAGTACGCGTCGAGGTGGTCCCGGTCCTCGCGGGAGAGCGCACGGAGGTCCTGCTCCAGCCGCACCCCCCCGTCCGCCAGCCCCGGCAGCACCTCGGTCGCGAGACATCGCTGGTGCTCGGCGAGCAGCTCGCGCACCACCGCCGACGCACTCCGGAGCTGCGCCTCGGGCGTCATGCCGTCGGCGGTCCGCTCCACGATGCCCGCCGCCACCTGCTGCTTGAGGCCGGCGATGCGCACCTGGAAGAACTCGTCGAGGTTGCTGCTGAAGATGCTGAGGAACTTGAGCCGCTCGAGCAGCGGCGTACGGGCATCCACCGCCTCGTGGAGCACCCGGCGGTTGAACTCCAGCCAGGACAGCTCCCGGTTGACGTAGAGGGAGGGATCCCGCAGGTCCACCGCCGGCCGGGTGGGAGGAGTCGCGATCTGGAGCTCGGTCACCCGACCAATGTACCCCGCGGGAGGGTAGGTCGGAAACGACATGTAACGGACAGGTAACGAGGTCAGTCCTTGACTGCCCGGGGCAGCGCAAGGGAGAGCAGCAGACTCACGAACCCCACGACCAGCCCGCCCAGGAAGGCCGCCCAGAATCCCTGGACGGTGAATCCTAGGTCCCAGCGGGCGGAGAGCCACCCGGTCACCAGCAGCATCAGCGCGTTGATCACCAGGGTGAACAGACCCAGGGTGAGCACGATGAGGGGGCAGGTGAGGACCGTCAGGATCGGCCGCAACAGGCTGTTGACCAGCCCGAACACCGCGGCCACCAGCAGCAGGTCGGTGAGGCTGCCGGTGAAGTCGAGCCCGGGCAGCAGGTAGGCGGCGATCCAGAGCGCCGCGGCGTTGAGCAGCCAGTGGAGCAGCAGCGAGCGCATTCGGGCTCCTCCCGTCAGGCGATGATACCGCCGCCCAGTACGCGGTCGTCGGCGCCGTAGACCACCCCGGACTGCCCCGGCGTGATGGCCCGTACCGGCTGCGCCAGCGCGAGCTCGATGCTGCCGGCGCCGGCCTCGAGCACGGTCGCCGTCACGGCGGAGGCGCGGTAGCGCAGCTGCACCCGGCACTCGTCGCCCGCCCGGAGCGGATCGGCGAGCCAGTTCACCTCATCAAGGCGCACCCGGTGCCCGGCGAGCTCGTCCACCGTGCCGATCACGACCTCCCGCTGCTCGGGCCGGATCGCCACCACGTACCGGGGCTCGGCGAACCCGCCCGGCAGGCCCCGGCGCTGGCCGATGGTGTAGCGGGCGAAGCCCCGGTGCTCCCCGATCACCTCGCCGGCAGTCGTGACCAGGGGTCCGGGAGCGAGCGCCGGCGCGTCGGCCGGCAGATGGCGCGTCAGCACGCCGACGTAGTCGTCGTCCGGCACGAAACAGATCTCGACCGACTCCGGCTTGTCGGCGGTGCGGAGGCCCAGGCGGCGCGCCAGCGCGCGGGTCTCCGCCTTGGTCAGCTCGCCCACCGGGGTCAACATGCGCGCCACCACCGCGCGATCGATGCCCCAGAGGAAGTAGCTCTGGTCCTTGCGGCGGTCTCGGCCGCGGTAGAGCGCGCCGTCGCGCGAGACGGCGTAGTGTCCCGTCGCGATGGCGTCGCAGTCGAGCGCGTCGGCGTGGGCCAGCAGGTCCCGGAACTTGGTGAACGAGTTGCACCGGACGCAGGGGATCGGGGTGCGCCCCCGGCTGTACTCATTTACGAAGTTGTCGATCACGTGCAGCGCGAAGCGGTCCTCCAGATTGAGGACATAGTGCGGGATCCCGAGCGCATGGGCGACGTCGCGGGCGTCGTTGATGGAGTCGAGCGAACAGCACGGCCGGTCCGGCACGTCCTCGCCGTAGCAGAACAGCTTCATCGTGGCGCCGACGACCTCGTAGCCCTGCTCGACCAGCCGCGCGGCCGCCACGGAACTGTCCACTCCGCCCGACATCGCGACCAGGACTCGGCCCCGCCGCGGGTCACGCACGACCGAGCACCCCCGCGAGCTTCCGCACCTTCGCGACCACGGTGGGCATCACCTCCACCACGCGGTCCACGTCCTCCGCCGTGGTGCTGTGGCCCAGGCTCAACCGGATCGCGCCCAGCGCCAGGTCCCGGGGCACTCCCATGGCGACCAGCACGTGCGAGGGCTCCACCGAGCCGGTCGAGCAGGCGGACCCGCTGGAGGCGGCCACCCCCGCGAGGTCCAGGTGCATGAGCAGGGCCTCGCCGTCCGCGCCGGCGACGGACACGTTGAGGACGTGTGGCGCCCGCGTTCCCGCTTCGCCGTTGATCGTGATGTCGGGCACCGCCGCCTTGAGTCGCGTTGCCAGGTCGTCCCGCAGCCGCCGGAGCCGCTCGCCCTCCTCGGCCTGTTCCCGCGCGGCGAGCACCGCCGCCCGGCCCAGCGCCACGGCGCCGGCCACGTTCTCCGTGCCCGGGCGGATGCCGAACTGCTGCCCGCCCCCGTGGATGATGGCCTCCACCGCCCGGCGCTCCCGCACGATCAGGGCGCCGATGCCCTTCGGCGCCCCGATCTTGTGGCCCGAGATCGTGAGCAGGGTGCAGGGCAGCTCCTGCAGGGAGACCGGCAGCTTGCCGAAGGCCTGCACCGCATCGGTGTGGAAGGCGACGCCCGCGGCGTGGCAGCGGGCCGCGATCTCGGGTACCGGCTGGATAGTCCCCACCTCGTTGTTCACCCACATGATGGAGACCACCGCCGGCCGCTCGGCCAGGGCCGCGTCCAGCGCGTCCAGGTCCACCCGTCCGCCGGCATCCACCGGGAGGAGTACCTCCCGGCCTCCCAGGTGGCACACGGCGTGGGCGGCGGCGAGGACCGCCTTGTGCTCGACGGCGCTCACGACGGCGCACATGGCCCCGCCCCGGTCGCGCGCCGCCAGCGCGGCCCCCACCACCCCCAGGTTGTCCGCCTCGGTTCCGCCCGAGGTGAAGATGACCTGATTCGGTTCGGCCCCCGTGGCCTGGGCCACCTCGCGGCGCGCCTGCTCCAGACCGGCGCGAGCCGCCCGGCCGTAGCGGTGCGCGCTCGAGGGATTGCCGAACGCCTGGTCGGTCAGGTAGGGCAGCATGGCCTCCAGCACCTCGGGGCGTACCGGGGTGGTGGCGGCGTGATCCAGATAGACGGCGGGGCGGCTCATGGCCCGAAAAATACCTCCGGCCTACATGCTCTGCACGCCCAGCGCCAACACGTCCTCCACCGCCATCGTCTCGTCGGTGTAGAACGGCTCGCCGTAACGGCTTCGAATGAGCGAGCCGTAGTGGGCGTTCTGGGTCTCCACCAGCGCGTAGAGGTCCTGGCCCGTGGGGAAGATCTCGCCCGCGGCCTTCGCCCCGTCGAACTGGCTGCCGTAGCAGCGGATGGCCGCGAGCTTCCGCTCGAACTGGTCGCTGATGTCCACCACGAAGGTCGGCTTGACCGGGTCCTCCCGGTATGAGAGCGCGTACAGGATCTTGTGCGGGCGGTGGGCGGTGCCGCCCCCGCCGTACCTGGCGAGTCCGGCCAGGAAGCAGGCATCCCGGCCCAGCTCCGAGGCGATCCGGTGGTCGGGGTGGCGCCCCACGGGGAAGGGCAGGATCACCACCCGGGGCGCGAAGTGCCGGATCTGCTCCACCAGCACGCGCCGGGCGGCCTCGCTGTTCTCCAGGTGCGCGTCCGGCAGCCCCGCGTTGCGGCGCTCGACCACGCCGAGCACCTCGGCTGCCCGGGCCGCTTCGGCGGCCCGCAGCTCGGCGCTGCCCCGGGTCCCGGTCTCGCCGGCGGTGAGATCGAGGATGCCGGTGCGGTACCCCGCGTCGGCCGCCTTGAGCAGGGTGCCGGCGCAGGTGAGCTCGACGTCGTCCCGGTGGGCGGCGATGGCCAGCAGATCGACGGGCATGGGGCAGGGGCTGAGGGTGATTGGCGGCGCGCGCGGGCCGCTCCCCGGCCCGGCGCCCAAGAATATCCCCGGCCAGATAGGCGCCGCCATCCGCGGCCGGGGCCGAACGGGCTACTCTCTCCGGAGCGCCTCCACCGGATCCATTCGCGCGGCGCGGTTGGCGGGGATCAGGCCGAACACGAGCCCGACCGCAATGCTCACGCCGCAGGCCACCCCGATGCTCCAGAGCGGCACCTCCGAGTCTAGGCCCATGGCGGCCTTGAGCAGCTCGCCCGCGCCCAGCCCGAACAGGATCCCCACCGCGCCGCCCACCAACGTGAGCGTCGCCGCCTCGACCAGAAACTGCCACAGGACCTCGCGGCGGGTGGCGCCGAGCGCCTTGCGGAGCCCGATCTCGCGGGTGCGATCGGTGACCGAGACCATCATGATCGCCATCACCCCGATGCCCCCTACCAGGAGCGCCACGCTCGAGAGCGAGATCATCGCCAGGAAGAAGTACGAGGTGAACTTCCCGACCACGTCCAGGATCTGGTCCTGGGTGATCAGGTCGAAGGTATTGGGCATGCCGGGGCGCAGGTTGCGGGCCCGGCGGAGCGCCACCGTCACCGCGTCCATGGCTTCCTGGACCGGCACGCCGGCCCGCGGCTTCACCGCGATGAAGAGCGCGTTGGTCTCGTCGTACCGGAAGCGCTCCCGCGCCGCCGCGAAGGGCACGATCCCGCCGGTCTCCTGCCCGGGTGGCTCGAAGATGTTCGAGGGTCGCTGGTAGATGCCGATGACCCGGAACGAGGAGCCGCCCACCCGGACCTGCTGGCCCAGCGGGTCGAGCCGGCCGAACAGGCGGTCCGCGGTGGCCTGCTCCAGTACGATCACCGGCTCGCCCGTCAGCTCCGAGCGGGTGAACATCCGACCCCGCAGCAGGGTGCCCCCCTGGATGTCCATGTAGTGGTCGTCGGCGCCGAAGATCACCAGCTGCTGGGTGCGCACCCCCTCGAACTCCACCTTCTGGAGGACCTGTACCCAGATGCCGGCGTACCGGATCTCGGGCATCCGCGCCACCGCCACGGCGTCGCTGCCCTGGAGGACGGGCCGGATCCGCACCTCGTAGGGGAGCCGGTCGGGGTCGAGCGGCGCCTGCGAGAAGTAGCGGAGGATGTAGAACGTCGTGGGTCCGGCGACCTCGATCGCGTTGAAGATCTGCCGCCGGATCCCCTGCACCAGCGACGCGACCGCCATGACCGTGGTGACGCCGATGACCACGCCCAGAATGGTGAGGAGGGAGCGCAGCTTGTTGGCGCGGATGGCGTCGAGGGCGATGACCACTCCCTCGGTGAGGCTGTGCAGGATCACGCGCTCACTCCACCCGCAGGGCGGTGATCGGATCCAGCCGCGAGGCCCGCGACGCCGGGTACACCCCGAAGACCACGCCGGCGCCGATCCCGATCGCGAGCGCCAGCGCCACCGACCAGAGGGTGATCCGGGCCGGCAACGGGGTGAAGGTGGTGACCCCGGCGGCCAGCGCCCAGCCGCCCAGCACCCCGAGGGCGCCGCCGAGCGCAGTGAGCACCAGCGCCTCCACCAGAAACTGGAGCCGGATGTCACGCCGGGTGGCGCCGAGCGACTTGCGCAGCCCGATCTCCCGGGTCCGCTCGTGCACCGTCATGAGCATGATGTTCATGATGACGATGCCGCCGACCACGATGCCGATCGCGACCACCGCCGGGATGGCGGTGAACAGCAGGGCGGTGAGGCGCTTCCAGAACTGGATGAACGCGTCGGCCTTGTCCACCGTGAAGTCGTTCGGCTCGCCGGGACGGAGCCGGTGGGCCACCCGCATCGCCTCCTCCGCCCGGGCCATCGCCCCGTCGATCTCGCCCGCGGTGCGCATCTTCACCGACACCACGGTGGTCCGGCGCCGCCCGTAGGCCGACTCGAACGTGGTGAACGGGAGCAGGGTGAAGGCGTCGAACGACTGCCCCAGGAGGCGGCCCTTGGGGGCGATGACGCCCTTCACCACCAGCTCGCGGCCGTCCAGCCGCACCCGCTTGCCGACCGCGCTCTCCGCCTGGTCGAACAGCTTGTCCGCGATCTCGTGCCCCAGCACCACGACGTTCCGCCGCTCGTCGAGGTCGGTCTGGGTGAGGGCGGAGCCGGCGAGGAAGGTGTAGTCCTGCACCACCTGGTAGGGCGGGGTCACGCCGAAGACGAGCACGTTGATGACCGTGCGGTCGCGGTAGCGGACCTCGCCGATCGGGGTCGGCCACCCCGACTGGAGCGCCACCGCCAGCGCATCCGGCACCGCGCGCCGCACCGCCTCGGCGTCCTCCATCGTCACCAGCGGCCGCTTGGCGATGGCCCGCACCTGCTCGTCGTCCATCAGGCCGATCGAGATCGGCCCCCGGCGAACCTGAAAGGTGTTGGTACCGATCATCGAGGAGGTCAGCGTGTCGCTGACATAGGAGTTCATCCCCTGGATGATCGCGACGACCACCACCAGAAAGCCGACGGAGACGATGATGCCGAGCAGGGTGAAGAAGGAGCGGAGCTTGCTGGTCCAGA
>DASUSR010000377.1:0-4774 GCA_036375015.1 Gemmatimonadales bacterium | reverse complement strand
CCGCTTCGCCTCGGCGGCGCGGCGGGCGGCATCTACCTCGACGTGCGGAATCTGCTCAACCGCCGCAACATCGTCGCGGTGCGTCGGGACACCGGCGTGCCCCAGCCCACCGAGGAGGCGGTCCTGCTGCTGGCGGAACAGGCCTACGCCGCGCACCCGGAGCCGATCCCCTACGAGTCCGCCCGCTACCGCGCCGACGCCGACCTCGACCGCGACGGCTACCTCGCGGGTCGGGAGGAGCTCTTCCCGCTCTATGTGGCGGCGGCCCGTGACTACACCCAACCGGTGTTCGCCTACGGGCCGCCGCGGCTCGCGCGTCTCGGCGTCGAGCTGCTCTTCTGACCGCCGGAGCGGTCAGGTCTCCTCCTCCGGCGGCGGCTCCTCGGCCGGGATGACGAAGGGCTCGATGAACGCCTCCACCTGCTCCCTGGTGAGCGGCTCGTCGAATGCCTCCGTGGCCGCGTCCGCGTTTCCGAACTGGGCCACGTCCACCCCGAGCTGGGTGGTCACCTCCTCCCCCTCGTAGACCGGCTGCAGATCGGCGATGCTGGCGTTGCCGGTCACCCATGGCTTGGTGGCGGCCGACTGGCTCAGCCGGCGCACCATCGCGGCGTGCCGGGCCTCCACCGAATGGATCCGCAGCGCCGCGGTGAGCAGCGCGGCCTGCCGCTGCAGCGCGGCCAGCTGCCCCTTGTACGCCCGCACGCCTAGGTCCTCGAACCCCTGCGCCAGCGTGATGAACGTGCCCGGGTTCGACAGCACGTTCCCGAAGGCGCCGCCGCCGGTGAAATCGAAGGTCGGCGCGGGAGCGGCCGCCTCCCCCAGAAGGGTGGTCAACAGGGTTACGTGCGCGGTCTCGTGAGCGCTGATCTGCTCGAAGACGGCGCGGGCATCACCCAGGTTGAGCCCGCCCGCCGCCAGCCCCGCCTTGTAGAACTCGTCCTCCAGCCGCTCCAGCGTGAGCGCGAAGTTGAGCACGTCGACGAGCTCCTCGGGGACCCCGCCCTGCGCGTGGGCCCGGCGGGTCGCCACGCCGAGCGTGACCGGGAGCGAGGCGGCCGCGAGGAGTCTCGCGAGACGCCCGGTGCGCAGCAGCGCGTCGCGACGGGTGAGGTCGCCGTCCGGGAACATCGTGGTACTGGTCATGGTGGGCTCCTCAGGTCCGGGGCAGTTGCGACGCGTCGAACGCCGTCGGCACGTAGGTGGACACGTCCTGCAGCACCTGCGAGACGGTGCGGTACGCGTCCTGGCCGTTCGCGTCCACCACGTCGTCGCCGGCGAAGGCGGGCGTGAGCGGCGCGACGAGGTCCCGGATCACCGCGGCGTGCCGCGCCTCGACCGACACCAGCTTCCCCACGGCCTCGAGGAACTCGACGTCGTCCAGCAGGTAGGCGGCGCCGTTCAGGGCCGAGACGCCAAGATCCTCGAGGCTTTGCGCGGCGGCGAGCACCGCGTCGCGGCTGGTGAAGTCCACGCTGGCGAAATCGATGGTCAGCTCCGGGATCGCCCCGGCCCCGACCGCGCTCTTGATGAGCTCCCGGTGGATCACCTCGTGGTCCCGGATCTCGGTGAAGACCTGGGTCTCCTCCGGTGTGATGCCTGCGTAGGGCGCGCTCAGCACGGAGGAGTAGAACGCCGCCGAGAGCTGCTCGAGCGCGTACACGTAGTTGAACAGGCCGGTGTCGCCCCGTCCCAGCGGGATCGTGGTCTCGGTCGGCGCGATGGTAACGGTGAAGGGGCTGCCGCTGATGGCGACGTCGTTCATGGTGACGGCGATGCTGTCCTGGCCCTCCACCAGCGGCGTGTAACTGGTCTCGTAGGTCCCGTCGCCGTTGTCGATCGCCTCGAGCGGTCCCTCGGTGTTGGCGCCGGTCACGTTCACGATCACTTCTTCTCCCCCGACGGTGACCGGATTGCCGGCGGAGTCACGGGCCTGGACCGTGATGTTGAGCGGCTCGGTGGGCGGCGCGGTCGCGGGGACCTCGGCCGTGGATTGCGCCGGATCGGCCTCGCCGGTGGGCGCCGTGACGTCCCCACCCTCGTCGTCATCGTCACATGCCGCGACCGTCACCGCGATGGTCATCCCCGACCATTGCAGGAAGGTGCGCCGGCTGGTCGCGCGGGCGACGCGCGAAAGAAACTGAAGCTCGTCCCACATGTGTGCCTGCCTCCCTCAGAAGCGCCGAACAGGCCGGTAGGGAATGCGGGCGGTCGAGCTGGGGGACCACGGAGAGGGCCGGAACACCGCGAGGCACTGCGGGGGAGAGACTACGCGGACAGACGGTCAGGTGGTCGATGGCTTCGATCGCTCGCGGCCCTCCCGGGGCGGATGAGTGCCGCCAATTAGCGCGCGGGTGCAGCCATGCTGCGGTGATCCGGCTCACCAGCTCCGCTAAGCGCCTCCGCCATCAGGGATTTATGGATGGCCATGCCGGCCTCGGTGCCCTCCGCCGCCGCGACCACGACGAGCTGTGCCTCCTTGGACGCGTCGCCCGCGACGTAGAGGCCGGGCACGTTGGTGGCCTCGCAGCTCCCCGTGTCCACCGAACCTTTGGAGGTGAACCGGCATCCCAGTCGCTCCGCCAGGCGCGAGCGCTGGCGCTGTCCGCCGGCGAAGAAGAGCGCGCGCCGCGGGAGGGCTTCCCCGTCGGCGAACACCACCCGCTCGAGCAGGCCGTCGCGCCCCTCGAGCCGGCGCACCGGCGTCTCCCGCAGCTCGACGCCGGCCGCCGCCAGCTGCTCCAGGTGCGCGGCGCCGATCTCCGAGGGTCCGTCGCTGCAGAGCACCACGTCGGGCGTCCAGAAGGCGAGCGCGAGAGCGAGGCCCGACGCGGCGTCGCCGCGGCCGTAGACCGCGAGCGGCTGATCGCGCCACTCCCACGCGTCGCAGTAGGGGCAGTGGTGCACGCTGGTGCCGTAGAGCGGCTCGAGCCCGTCGACCGCGGGGAGTTCATCCTTCACCCCGGTGGCGAGCAGCAGCTTGCGGGTGCGGAGCCGCTCGCCGTCATCGGCCGTCAGCTCGAAACCGGCGGGGATGGGTGCCGCGTCCGCGATCACCTGGGCCCGCAGCTCCACGGTCTCGTAGCGCCCGAGCTCCGCGCGCGCGAGGTCGAGGAACTCCCCCGGCGGGGTGCCGTCCCGGGTGAGGTAGCCGTGCAGGGCGTGCGAGCGCGCATTCCGGGGCTCCCCGCCGTCGCAGACCAGCACGCGCCGCCGGCAGCGCCCCAGCATGAGGGCGGCGCTCAGCCCGGCCGGGCCGCCCCCCACGATGATGCAGTCGTACTGCGCCGGCTCAGACGCGCCCGGCACCGGCGATCTCGCCCGCCTCCATCACCTGCTTGAACCGGCGCAGGTCCTCGGCCACCTGCTGTGAGGGGTCCTCGCCGAACAGCCGGGCCACCGCCGCGCCCACCCTGCCGGCCGGCGGGTCGTAGCGCAGGATCACCCGGACCTCGGTCCCCTCGTTGAGCACAGGGGAGAAGTGCACCGAGCCGGCGTGATCCACCTCGGCGCCGGGAAGCGAGCGCCAGGCGATCAGCTCGTCGGGGATCTCGTTGTGGATCTCCGCATCCCATTCCACCCGCGTCCCCGCCGGGCCTTTCGCCACCCAGTGGGACCGCTGCTCGTCCAGCACCCGCACCGACTCCAGGTGATCCATGAAGCGCGGGAGGTTCTCGAAGTTGCGCCAGAAGCGGTAGATCTCCTCCCGCGGCCGGTTGATCGTCACCGACTGCTCCACCCTGATCCCCTCACCCCGTCCCAGGCTGGCCACCGGGCTGCTGCGCTCCTCGCCCAGGGCACTGTTCCGCCCGAGCGCGCGGTTGACCGGGCAGTAGCCGGTGACCGCGCGCGAGATGAGGCTGCCGGCAACCGGCAGGAGCAGGACCCGCGACCGCTTTCCCCGCAGGCTGTAGAGGCCGAGCAGCACGCCGGCGACCCCCGAGACCAGGCGCTCGTTCCGGCCCACGTTCAGGCCGGTCTCCTCCTCCAGCTCGGGGCGGCGGAGGTTGTCCCAACGCTCCTCCCGATCGATGCCCTCATATGTCGATGTCATGTTCGCTCCTTCACGGGGCCGTCTCCGACGGCGCCATCTGGTTGTTGCGGCGTGCGGCGCGGTCGCCGAGCCGGGTGAGCCACGAGGGCGAGAGCCATGAGCGGCTGTCCCTGCCGCGCCGGCGCCCGGTACGCTCGTCGGGAGCGTCCGGCAACAGTCGGTTCGCCAGAGCCAGCGCCCCGGCGGTCAGGTCCGGGGCCACGGCGTTCACCACCGCTGCCGCGCGGGCGACCAGCGGGAAGAGCACTTCGGCATCGCCTCGGCGGGCGCCCTCGAGAATGCGGCGCGCGGCCGACTCCGCGCTGATGGAGAGCCCGGGCAGCGAATCCCCGATGCTGAACCAGGCGTGCTCGGCGCGGTGCTTGCCCCGGAAGATCGCGTGGCGCGGGCTGCCGGTCCGCATCAGGCCGGGCACCACCGTCACCACCTTGACGCCGTCGGGCGCCAGCTCGGCCCGGAGGCCCTGGGAGAATCCCACCGCCGCGAACTTGCTGGCGCTGTACGGCAGCAGGTGGGGGATCCCCAGCTTGCCCCCGATGGAGGTGATGTTCACGATCCGCCCCTCGCCGCGGGTCCGCATGGCCGGCAGGACCTCCAGGGTCGGGTACAGCATGCCCCAGAAGTTCGTCGCCATCGCCTCCTCGTAATCCCCCACCGACAGGGTATCGGCCGGGCCCACCTCGATCACACCGGCATTGTTGATCAGGACGTCGATCGGAC
>DASUSR010000376.1:0-6731 GCA_036375015.1 Gemmatimonadales bacterium | reverse complement strand
CAACGCCGCGCGGACCCAGGTGCTCGCCGGCCTGCGGGAGGGAGAGCGGGTCGTGGTCTATCCCGCAGACAATCTGGACGACGGTGTACGCGTGGAAGCACGATGAGGCAGAGAACTCGACGGTGGCTCCGGGGAACGGCTTTGGCGGCCGGCGTGACCGCCGCATCGGGCATGCTGGCCGTAGTGGCGGCCGGCCGGCGGTGGCGTGCGGAAATCCGCCGGCACCTGGAGGACCTCCATCGCCTCGGCGGCGAGCCGCCGCAGCCGGTGTCGCACGACGCCCTGGCGAAACTCCCCCAGCCGGTGCAGCGCTACTTCGCGCTCGTGCTGCCCGAGGGGCAGCCACGCATCAGCCGGGCCCGGGTGCGCCAGGCCGGCACCTTCCGCATGCGGGAAGGCGGCGACCCGGAGTCGGACTGGGCGCCCTTCACCGCGGTGCAGCACTTCACGGCCGAGCCGCCGGGCTTCATCTGGGACGCCCGCATCCGGATGGCGCCGCTCACCACCGTCCGGGTCCGGGACGGGTACATCGGGGGGCACGCGTCGATGCGCGGCGCCGTCGGGGGCTTGGTGAACGTGGTGAACGCCGCCGATACGCCGGAGCTGCGGGCCGGCGCGCTCCAGCGCTACCTGGCCGAGGCGGTGTGGTTCCCGACGGCGCTCCTGCCCGGACGCGTCACCTGGAGCGCGGTAGATGAGTCGCACGCCCGCGCCACGCTCGCGGACGGGGAGACCAGTGTCGCCCTCGACTTCGAGTTCACTCCGGGCGGGGAGATCGTCGCGGCCCACACCCCTGGCAGGCTTCGCGCTCTCCCCGGCCGTCGCGGCGAGTACGGCCTCGTACCATGGGGCGGGCGGTACGCGCACTACCGCGAGCAGGGCGGCATCCGAATCCCCACCGAGGCCGAAGTCTTCTGGGTGCTGGAGGGCAGGGAGCAGCCCTACTACCGCGGCCGCAACGTCCGGATCGAGTACCGGTTCGCCGGCTGAGGCCGTCGAGCCTCAGGGCACCAGCACCGCGGCGCCGCGCAGCCGTCCGGTGCGCAGCCGCTCCAGCCCCTCGTTGGCCTCCGCCAGCGGCAGCCGCTCCGCCGCCACCCGGAGCGGCACCCGCTCCGCGACGCGCAGGAACTCCTCGCCATCCCGCCGGGTGAGATTGGCCACCGACCGCACCGTGCGCTCGCCCCAGAGGATCTCGTAGGGAAACGCGGGGATGTCGCTCATGTGGATGCCCGCGCAGACCACGGTGCCGCCCTTCACCGTGGCGCGGAGCGCGGCCGGCACCAGCGCCCCCACCGGCGCGAAGAGGATCGCCGCGTCGAGCGGCTCGGGCGCCGCGGCCGCGGAGGAACCGGCCCACTCGGCCCCGAGCCCGCGCGCGAAGGCCTGGCCCTCGGCGTCGCCCTCCCGGGTGAAGGCGAATATCCGCCGGCCCTCGGCGCCGGCTACCTGCGCGACCAGGTGGGCGGCGGCGCCGAAGCCGTAGATCCCGAGCCGTTCCGCGTCCCCCGCCGCCCGGAGCGCGCGGTGCCCGATGAGCCCGGCGCACAGGAGCGGCGCGGCCTCCGCGTCGTCATACCGGTCCGGCAGCGCGAAGCAGAACCGCTCGTCCGCCACGGTGTACTCGGCATAGCCTCCCTGCAGCCGGTAGCCGGTGAACCGGGCCCGGTCGCACAGGTTCTCACGCCCGGTGCGGCAGTAGCCGCACTCCCCGCAGGTCCATCCCAGCCAGGGCACGCCGACCCGGGCCCCCGCGGGGAACCGCCCGGCTCCGGGACCGCCTTCGACCACCGTGGCGACGATCTCGTGCCCGAGCACCAGCGGCAGCACCGGCTCGGGCAGCTCGCCGTCGGCCACGTGCAGGTCGGTGCGGCAGATGCCGCACGCAAGCACGCGGAGCAGGAGCTGCCCCGGCCCGGGGCGCGGCACGGGAAGCTCGCCCGCGCGAAGCGGCCGGCCGGGCTGCTCCAGCAACATGGCGCGCATGGGCGGAATGTACCGGGGCGTCACCAGCCTGCGAGACGGATGCCCCAGAGCAGGCCCAGCGTGAAGTCGGGCGCGGTCTCGGTCAGGCCGATCGTGGCCAGTGCGCTCAACGAGCGACCGTCCCGGAACCGGTGCACGCCGGCGCCGAGCGAGAACGGTGCGTCATAGCCGTCCAGTACGGCGGTGCCGCCCGAGGCGAGCACGGTCCCGCCCCAGCCGCCGGCACCCAAATAGCCCAGGCTCGCCGTGCCGTAGACCGGGTCGCGAAGCTCGAGATCGTCGAGGTCGCCGAGGCGCCAGTACGCCAGGTCCACGCCGAGCAGGAGGCGCTCGCCCAGCGCGTGGCTCACCCCGGCGTTGAACCCGACGTCCCACTCGCCGGTGCCGAAGGTGCTGGTGTCGGCCACCGGCGCCTTCACCGTCGCGCCGAGACCCAGGGTCGTCGAACGGGCGGCGCGGGTGCGCCAGGAGAGCGAGACCGTGGGATCGCCCAGGGCCGACTGATACTCCGTCGTGGCGGAGGCGGGCACCTCGACCACCCCGTGCGACAACTCGGGCCGCGCATCGCCGGCCATGGTGCCGCCGCGGCCATCGCCGTCGCCGTGTCGGCTCCGGCCCGAGTCGGCCACCGTGCCGCTCGAGGACCCGCCCGTGGGAACGTTGCCGGCCCCCGAGCCGGCGATCAGGGTGCTGTTCTGGAACAGCAGCGGGATCGAGCCGCGCAGGGTGAACGCGCCCAACTCGAGCCCGAGTCCGCCGGAGACCCACCAGGTGGTGGTCCGCTCCTCGAAGAGATAGGTGCCGGTGGCCACGCCGAGTCCGCCGTCGAAACGAACCCCCTGGGCTGCGAGCGGCCCAGGGGTGAGGAGCAGCGCCACCACCGCCCAGGTTCTCATGTCCGGCCGATGGTCTTGCGCAGCGCGTCGTGGGCGCGGTCCAAGTCCCGCTCCATGTCGTGCAGCCGGTCGCGGAGCTGGTCGAGGTCGTGCAGCCGGTCGCGGTCGCGCAGGAGATCGGGGTTGGTGCGCGCCTGGTCGGTCTGGTGCAGCATGTCGCGGATGCGCTCCCCGGTCTGCGCCATGTGCCGGCCGAGCTCCTGGAAGTGCTCGCGGGTCCGCTGCTCGTTCATCCACTTGTTGGTCTCGTGGATCCGCTCCATCAGCCGGTCCATCTCGCGGAGCATGTCCCGCTGCCGCTCCATCTGTTCGTAGCCCTGCGCCTGCCCCTGCTGCCGGCCTTGCTGCCCCTGCTGTGCGGCGAGCGGTGCCGCGGCGGCCAGCGCTACGAGGAGCGCGGTGATCGTGCGGTGCATAGGTCCTCCAGGCAAGAGTTCGACCATCATCGTACCTGGAGGAAATATCGCCGGCGGGGGATGAGCCGAGGATGAGGCATCGGCGAAAGCTTCTTCAGACTGCCCGCTCAGGAGCTCCGGAGCAGCTTCCGGCGGGCGCCCGCCTCGGCCTCCAGGCGCCCGCACATGATGTCGCAGACCCGGAAGACGTCGTGGTCGGCCAGCCGGTAGTAGGAGTGGACCCCCTCCTTCCGCCGGCGCACGAACCCGGCCCCGAGCAGGATCTGCAGATGCTTGGAGACGTTGGCCTGGCCCAGACCGGTGACCTCGACCAGCTCGGTGACCGAGCGCTCGCCGGTGCGCAACTGGTTCAGGATCCCGAGCCGGGCCGGCTCGGCGAGCGCCCGGAGCCGGTGGGCGATGAGGGCGAGCATCTCGGGCGGGAGCGTGGAGCGGGCCATGCGTACCTCCAACTCGTGGGCACCGGCCGGCGGCACGGCGCGGCGACGGAGCGTTGACAATGCATGACCATATTACTATATAGCTATATAATGGTCAACCGTCCGCAGGACACCGCCCCCGCACGGCCGGCGAATGAAGAAACCGTCACCGGCGGTTCACGGTCGCTTGTTCCCGCACGGGAGAGCTTTTCCCCCATGAGGCTCACTCGCTTCCCGGCGCTCCTCCTGCTCGCGCTCGCCGCGACGCCGCTCCGCGCGCAGGAGCCGGTGCGCCTCTCGCTCGCCGAGGCACTCGCCCGCGCCGGGACGCACAGCCCGGCCGCCGTCTCCGCCCGCTGGGAGCGCGAGGGCCGGGAGGCGGACGCGCTCGGCGCCGCGGCCGCGTTCCTCCCCCAGGTCAACGTCCAGCTCGGCGGGCTCCGCACCGACGATCCGGTCGCTGTGTTCGGCACCAAGCTCCGCCAGGGCCGCTTCGCCGAGGCCGATTTCGCCGTCGACGCGCTCAACTTCCCTTCCGCCGTGACCGACGTGAGCACCACCCTCTCGGTGGAGCAGCCGGTGTTCCAGCCCATGGCGCTCTCCGGCCGGCGCGCGGCCCGCGCCGGCGCGCGCGCGGCGCGCCTGGGCGAGCAGCGCACCGGGCAGGTGGTCGCCTTCGAGGTGCTGCGCGCGTACTATGGCGCCCGCCTCGCCGCGGACCGGGTGGGGGTGCTGGGGGAGTCGCTGGAGGCGGCGAGCCAGACGCTGGGGCAGGTGGAGAAGCTCCGCCGGGAAGGCGTGGTGACCGTGGTGGATGAGCAGCTCGCCCGAAGCCGGGTGAGCGAGCTGGAGGCGGCGGTGGCCAGCTCCCGCGCCGCCGCGTCCGCGGCCGCCGATCTCCTGCTTCACCTGCTCGGCGAGGAGCCCGGCGCCGCCGTCGAGCTGACCGACTCGCTCACGCTCCCCGAGCCGGCGCCCTCCGATTCGGCCGAGCGCGCCGACATCCGGGCGCTCCGGGCCGGGCTCGAGGCGCAGGAGGCCAACGTGCTCCGGGCCCGCAGCCAGTGGCTGCCGGCGGTGGGAGCCTTCGGCAACCTGGACTGGCACGACAGCGACTTCGGGGTGGCCAACGGGCCCCGGCACTGGACCGCCGGCGTGGTGGTGCGCTGGTCGCCCTTCCGGGGCCTGAGCGACGTCGGCCTGCTGCACCGGGCCCAGGCCGACCGGGAAGCAGCCCGCGCCCAGCTGCAATCGGCCGAGCGCCGCGCCCGGGCCGAGGTCCGCGCCGCCGCCGCCGAGCGGGAGGCCGCGGTGGCCGGCTTTGCCGCCGCCGAGGCCGCCCTGGCGCAGGCCTCCCAGGCGGCCCGGGCGGCGGGCTCGCGCTACGCCGAGGGCGCCGCCGTCATCACCGAACTGCTGGCCATCCGGGCCGCCGAGTCGTCCCAGCGGCTCGCCCGGCTGCAGGCTCTCTACCAAGCCAGGGTCGCCGATGCCGCGCTGGTCCTGGCGCTCGGAGGCACACCACGATGAGCTCCCGTTCCTGGCTCTCCCTCATGGTCTCCCTCGGCGTCGCCGGCTGTACCGCGGCGGAAACGGCCGAGCGCAGGCCGGAGGTCGTGCCCGAGCAGGTGCCGGCCGCGCGGGTCGAGCCGTCCGACGCGGCGGGACGCTACCGCGCCGCCGGAGTGGTGCGGGCCGCCCGTCGCGCCGAGCTCACCACCCGCATCATGGGCCGGGTGGAGTCGGTCAGGGTCCGCGCCGGCGACGCCGTGCGCAGCGGCCAGTTGCTGCTCACCGTGGAGCGCGGCGCGCTCACGGCTGCGCAACAGCAGGCGGCCTCGGCGCTGGAGCAGGCTACCGCCAACCTGCGCCGCACCGAGCGGCTCTACGCCGACAGCGCCGCGCCGCTGGTGCAACTGGAGAACGCGCGCACCGCGCAGGCGCAGGCCCGGGCCCAGGCCCGCGCGGTGGAGGCGAACCTGGCCTACGCCGAGATCCGCGCTCCCTTCGCCGGAATCGTCGTGAGCCGCCTGGCCGACCCGGGCGATCAGGCCTCGCCGGGGCAGCCGCTCCTCGTGGTGGAGGACCGGTCGGCCCGCGAGATCGTGGTCACCGTGCCCGACGAGCTCCGGGACCAGCTCCGGCCGGGGCAGACCGCTGCGGTCGAGATCGGCGCGTCGGCCCGGCGGTACACCGCCCGGATCCTGGCCGTGGTGCCCGGGGCCGACCCCCGCAGCCCGACGGTGGAAGTGCGCCTCTCGGGGCCCGAGGGACTGAGCCCCGGCGTTGCCGCGGTGGCGGAGCTGCCGGCGGCCGGGCGCAGCGCCCTGCTGGCGCCGGCCTCGGCGATCATGCGGCGGGGGCAGCTCGAGGGCGTCTTCCTCTTCGCTCCCGACTCCACGCTCCGACTCCGCTGGATCCGCGTCGGCCGGGACGAGGGCGCGATGGTGGAGGTGCTGAGCGGTCTGGTGGCCGGCGACCTGGTGGCGCTCGACGCCGACAAGGCGCGCGACGGGCTGCGGGCGCGGCCGTTGCTGTCGGCCGGGGAGGACTGATGGCGCTCGGCATCTCGGGACGGATCGCCCGCGCCTTCCTCCAGAGCAGGCTCACCCCACTGCTCACGGTGGCGTCGCTGGTGGCCGGCGTCGGCGCCGTGCTCACCACGCCCCGCGAGGAGGAGCCGCAGATCAGCGTCCCGATGGTGGACGTCTTCAGCGCGCTCCCCGGCGCCACGCCGGAGGAGGTGGACCGGCGGGTGACCGAGCCGCTGGAGCGTCGGCTGTGGGAGATCTCGGGGGTGGAGCACCTCTACAGCACCTCCGGGCCATCGGGCGCCATGACCACGGTGCGCTTCCGGGTCGGCGACGATCCGGAGGAGAGCGTGGTGAAGGTCTTCGCCAAGCTGGCGGGCTCGCCGGCGCTGGTGAAGCTGCACACCATCGACGAGGTCCCCATCCTCGCGCTCACCTTCTGGGGCGGCGGCTACGACGAGTACCTGCTGCACCAGATCGGCG
>DASUSR010000375.1:0-4555 GCA_036375015.1 Gemmatimonadales bacterium | reverse complement strand
CGCCCCCGCTGGAAGTCGGTCACCGCGAGCAGCCGGCCCACCTGGGCCTGCTGCAGGGCGACCTGGGAGTCGGCCGCCGCCGTCATCACCGCGAGCCGCTGCTCCTCCACCCTGTAGCGGGTCTCCAGCTCCTCCACCCGGTCGCGCGCGCGGCTCGCCTCCATCGTGGAGATCAGCTCCTTGGTGACCAGCTCCTCGGAGGCCTCGGCGGTGCGCCGCGCGTCCTGGTAGGCGGCCTTGGCCGCGGCCACCACGGCCTCCTGGTTGAGCCGCTGGGTCACCAGCGTGGTCTTGAGGTTCACCCGGTCGGCCTGGGCCACCGTGAGCTGGCGCTCGGACTCGAGCGCCTCGAGCTGCACGTCGGGGTTGCTCAGCTCCAGCAGGACGGTCTCCGGGGTCACGGCCTGCCCCGGCTCCGCCAGCCGGCGCTCGACCCGGCCCGCGGTGATCGCGGAGATGTAGCGCACCCGCTCGGGCACCAGCGTGCCCGGCCCCCGCACCTCGATGACCAGCGGGCCCTGCTGGACGGTATCGATCCACACCGCCGCGCGGTCCACCCGCGGCGCCGCGGGCTTGAGGCCTCGCAGACCGAGCGTGGTCGCCAGGATCGCGGCGAGTGCGATGCCACCGTAGAGCAGTTGTTTCCGGCCGCGCTTGGCCGGTGCCCGCGGAATGTCCACGCCCGTTCCTTCCATCGAGAGTGCGGCGGCCCCGGTGAGTCGCCGAGTCGCCCACGGTCTTAGGGAAGCTCCGTGCCAGCCTGCCCCCATCCGTCAACCATCGTCCGATCAACGGCTTGGCGATCGGTGCCGCGGCGGCTTCCACTGCGGGGGTGTTCGCTGCCGGGATTGCCGAATCCCGGAATCGAACACTTCAATGTGCGACGCGGCCGTGCGGCGGCGTCACCTGACCAACCCGCCTCACCCCCAGGAATCACATGCGCAATCGCTCCGTGGTTTGGCCGGCGGCCGGACGACCTCTCCCTGCGCTCGCCGCCGCCGTGCTGGCGCTCGCCTGCGGTCACACCGAGCCCTTCGCCAGTCCACCATACGGGTCCGAGGCGCCGTTCGATCCATCGCCCCCGCGCCGTCTCACCTTCAACACCGCGGCCGACCGGGCCCCCGCGTGGCTGGCCGACGGGTCCGGCCTGGTCTACTCCGCCCAGCAGGTGGACCGCCCGGACAACGACGTCTGCCTGGCGGTGCTGCCGCCCACTGGAGGCAGCCAGCGGGCCCTGCACTGCGATTTTCCCGGCGGCGAGACTCGGACCGATGCGATCGAGTCGGCGGCACCCGGCCCGACCGGCTGGCTCGCCTTCGTGTCCGCCAGCGGCACCCTCGGCGCCAGCGGTTCCTCGAGCGAGGGGATCGCGCTCGGACCCACGTTGGATCCCCGCAACGCCGCGATGGTTCGGGCCTTCCCGGTGACCCCCGAAGGCAGTACGCCCCAGACCACCGCCGAGTACCTCCGCTGGCTGGACCAAACCCGGCTCGTGTGGGTGGGTCAGCAGGTCCGGCTTCGCTCGGAGTGTTCGCTCTGCCCGCTCGACACCCTCCGTCTCCCCCAGGCGGTCACGGTCTTCGACGCGTCGCAGCCCGGCTCCGCGTCGACAGCGGTTCCCTTCACCGATGGCGCTACCGGTGTCGGGGCCGGGCCGGCCGGGGACATGGTCTACTACACCATCCGCGGCGACACCCGGATCTTCCGCCACACCCTCTCGACCGGCGGGGTGATCGTGGTCTTCGACTATGGTGCGGCGGGGATCGTGCGCGACGTGCATGCGGCAGGCAACCGGCTCGCCGCGATTGTGGGCGGACGCATCGCGTACGTGACCGACCCGCAGTTCGGGCCGATGCACGTGGACAGCGGGGGCGTGGTGCACGTGCTCGATCTGAACACGATGGAGGACCTGGCGCTCGACGGCGGCGACCGGCTGTTCCGCCGTCCCGCCCTGTCGCCGGCCGGCGACGCGCTCGTCGCCGAGGGATACGAGCTGATCCTCACCCCCCTGCCGGGTGCGATGCCCTTCCGGGTGGACACCACCGTGAGCCGGAGCGGCGACGTCTACCTCTTTGGTGCCCCATGAGGCTCCCACTCGTCGTCACCGCCGCGGCCGCCTCCACCCTGCTGTCGCTGCCCGTCTCGACCGTCGCCGCGCAATCCGACGGCGGCATCGCGGGACGGGTGCGCGAGAGCGGGTCGGACCGGCCGCTGGCCGGCGCCCAGGTGCTGGTGGACGGCCGTATCGGCGCGGTGACCGATACCGCCGGCGGCTTCCGCGTGCGGAGCGTGCGCTCCGGCTGGCACCGGGTCGGGGCGCGACTCATCGGCTATCGCGGCGTGGTCCTCGACAGCGTCTTCGTGCCCGCGGGCAGCTACGTGTCGGTGGACTTCTCGCTGGAGCAGAACCCGCTCGAGCTGGACCCGCTGGTGGTGACCGCGCCGTACGACGCGGTCCTCGATCCGCTCGCCACCGCGACCGAGCAGAAGATCACCGACGCCGACCTGCGCGACCTGCCGGTCAGCTCGCTCGAGGAGGCACTCGCGCTCTCGGCCGGCAGCGTCGGCACCAGCTATCGCGGCGGGCGGCTGGGCCAGGAATCGTTCATCCTCGACGGGCTCGGCCTCAAGAACCAGCTCGACGCATCCACCGGCGGGCTCGGACTGGTGATCCCGCCGGAGCTGCTGAGCGAGGCGTCGCTCGTCACCAACGGCTTCTCCGCCCGCTACGGCCAGGCGCTCTCGGGGCTCGTGAACGTGGTCACCCGCGACCCGGGCGAGCGCTGGGAGGGCCGCGTCGCCTACGAGGGCGACCGGCCGTTCGGCGGCGACCTCGACCGTGGACTCGACCGGGTGGTGCTCCGCGCGGACGGGCCGATCAGCGGCCGGCTGGGCGTGGTCGCCACCCTCGACGCGACCGGGCGGATGGACGCCGATCCGGTCTCCGCCCCCGCGCCGGAGAGCCCGCTGGACCCCCGGTCCGAGCGACCCTATCCGCTGCCCCACAACAGCGGCGAGCAGTGGACCGGGGCGGCCAAGCTGCTGGTGCCGGTCACCGGCCGCGCCACCCTGCGGGTGCTGGGCATGCACTCGGAGGACCAGCGCCTGCTCTACGACCCCGCCTACAAGTACGACGATCGCTTCGCTCCGGCCCAGCGGCTCCGCGGCGATCTGGTGAGCGGGCATCTGCAGTACGTGAGCGACCCGCAATCCGGGCCGCCGCTCACGGTGGACCTTCGGGCCGCGCGGTTCGTCCGCGAGTTCCTGCGGGGCGAGCTCGCCGGCGAGGTGGATTACCGCTTCGGCGCCTTCACCGGCTCCCACTTCCGCTTCGTGGGCGAGGACCAGGCGCGGGCGCAGGACCCCTCCGGGGAGCCGATCGCCGGGCTCCGTGAGCCCCGGCACAGTGTGCTCACGCCGTGGGGCGTTCCCGCCTTCTTCCTCACCGAGGGCTCGCGCGGCGAGCTGGGCTGGAACCGCTTCGGCGAGACCCGGCTCCAGCTCGACGCGACCTACGGCGGGATCCGCAGCTTCGACCTCTTCCTCGGAGGCGATTTCACCGCGCAACAGGTGCGGACCTACCAGCGCGCCTTCGGCTATCTCCCGGTCGGGACCAAGCTGCCCGACGCCGGCACCGTGCCGGCAGTGGCCCTGGCCGCATTCTCGCCCCGCGCGTACGCCGCCTATGCCGAAGGGCAGCTCCGGGTGGACGACGTGGCCCTCACCGCGGGACTGCGCTACGACCAGTTCAGCCCCCGCAGCGAGGCCGCGGGCGAGGCACGCGGCTCGCAGCGGAGCCTGAGCCCCCGCTTCGCCGTCTCCACCGTGCTCTCCGGCGCGACCGTCGTCGTGAGCTATGGCCGCTTCAGCCAGGCCCCCGACTACCAGTTCCTGGTGGACGCGGCCTTCGACGACACCACTCGGACCGGACGCTTCCGCCGGGGGAACCCCGGGCTGGGCTTCGAGAAGGCGAGCCAGTACGAGTTCAGCGTGCGGCTCCGCCCCCGGGAGGCGCTGTCGGTGCGGGTGGGCGCCTACCTGAAGCGGCTCACCGGCCTGGTCGCCTCGGTACCCATCGGCGTGAACCCCGATTCGACGGTGTTCGGCAATGCCGACGCCGGCAGCGTCAAGGGCGGCGAGGTGGTGCTGGAGCGCGATCTGAGGGGCGGCGTCGGGGTCCGGCTGGCGTACACCTTCCAGGATGCGGTGGCCACCGCCACCGATCCCTTCCTGCTCAACCGGCTCATCGTCATCGACCCCATCACCGGCGACACCAACCGGCCGGCGCGCGCCGAGTTCCCGCTGGACTTCGACCGCCGCCACACCCTCACCGCCATCGGACGGGCCAAGGCCGGCGACGAGGTGGGGCCGCGGGTGGCGGGAGTGCGCCCTCTGGCCGGCCTCGAGGGCGCGGTGATTCTGCGGGTCGCCTCCGGCCTGCCCTTCTCCATGAGCGACAGCACCGGCGACTCGCTGGTCGGTCTGCCCAACGGCTCCCGCCTGCCGTGGACCTCCTCGGTGGACCTGCTGATCCGGCGGCCGCTTCGCCTCGGCG
>DASUSR010000374.1:0-20964 GCA_036375015.1 Gemmatimonadales bacterium | reverse complement strand
TAACATTGCTTCAACATTTTGTGGATACTGATACCGTTGTGCTTTTTTACGCTAGAAGGTGCGACTTCGCTCACCGCGCCGCCGGAGCACCGGCCTTACGGTGGGGTCGCAGGCCTCACCCTCAGCGCCGAGGTGCGTCCGTGAAACGGTTTCGATCGGTGGTTCTCCTGGTGCTCATCCTCGCTGTCGGCGGCACCGCGTGCGCCCGCCATGCCCAGCGGGGCCTCGTCTTCGGCGCCGCGGGCGGCGCGGTGGTGGGTGGGGTGATCGGCAAGGTGGCCGGCTCCACGGCCAAGGGCGCCATCATCGGGGCGGCGGTGGGCGGCGCGGCCGGCGCCATCATCGGCGACCAGATGGACCGCCAGGCCGGGGAGCTCCGCCAGAACATCCCCGGCGCCACCGTGGAGCGGGTGGGCGAGGGGATCCAGGTGACCTTCGCCTCCGGCCTCCTCTACGACTTCGACTCCGACGCCGTGAAGCCGGACGCACGCTCCAACCTGCGCTCCCTGGCTCAAAGCCTCGACAAATATCCGGGCTCCGACCTCCTCATCCTGGGCCACACCGACAGCGTGGGCACCGCCGAGTACAACAAGGGCCTCTCGGTCCGCCGGGCCGACGCCGCCGCCGAATACCTGGTGAGCCAGGGGGTGGACCGGGACCGGATCGCCACCGGCGGGCTGGGCGAGGAGGAGCCCGTGGCCCCGAACGACACTCCGGAGGGCCGCAGCCGCAATCGCCGGGTGGAGGTGGCGATCTACGCGAGCGAGGAGTTGAGGGAAGAGGCGAGGCGGAGGGCGGGAGGATAGGAGTCGGGCGGACGGGGCGGACGGGCAGAAAAGCAGCGGGCCGGGATCGCTCCCGGCCCGCTCGTGTGCCAGCCTGGCCCGCTTCGTTCAGTCCTGAACGAGAATCAGGTACTTCGAGGCCGACCAGAACTCCTCCGGCTGCGCAATCTCCACGCTGCCGGTCACCTTCCCGTCCTTCGAGACCGTCGAGGTCAGGTAGCCAGGGCTCTGGCGGGAGATGATCTTGTACTTCTTGTCGGTCCGGGGAAGCGGAATCGAGGTCTGCTGAGTCTTGTCGATCGCGGTGAACGCCTCGACGTTCAGGTTCCGCGCCGGCTCCAGCCGGGTGCCGCCGAAGATGAGGAACTTCGAGCCTTCCTTCGTGATGACACCCTGCTTCATCAGCTCGTCCTTGGTCCCCACCGCGTAGTACACCGTGTTCTTGTAGGTCGTGAGGTTCGCGACGGTATCGCTGAGGGCGGCCTTGTCGCTCGAGAGCAGGCTGTTCTCGGTGGTGAGGGTGTCCACCCGGCCCGCGAGCGTGGCGATCTGGGTGTCCCGCTCCGCGAGGGCCGCCTCGTACTCGCTCTTTTGCTGCTCGGCCGTGGTCTTGAGATCCTCGATCGTCTTCTTGTAGGTCTCGATCTGCGCCAGCAGGCGCGCGTTCCGCTGCCGCGACTGCTTGGCCCGGGTCTCGGTCTCGGCCAGCTTGGCCTCGCTCTCGTTCAGCTTGGCGATGACGGTCTTGACCCGCTCGAGCGCCGCGACCCGCTCCTCACGATCCCGCTTGGCGCCTGGCACGCCCGGATCGCTGCTCGCCGTCTTGACCGAGATGCTCTTCGCCTTGGCGAGCTCGCTGTTGATGTCGCTGACGAACTGCGTAGTCTCCAGGACCTCGGTGAGAAGGCTGTCCTTCTGGGCTTCCGCCGCCTTGGCTTCGGCCAGCGCCTTCTTCAACTCGGCTTGGTTGCAACCGGTCGTCGCCACGACGGCGAACGCGATCAGCCAAGCGTACCTCATGCGAACCTCCCCGCTCTGCGATGATGGGTAACACCTGCATGGACATGCGTTTCGACTCCCTACCGCGCGAGAGCGAGCCCATCCACGACAGAGCCGTGGAAAGCGGCGTCCATTCCTCGAGCGGAAGCGACGGCTGGGGGAAGCCGCTCTCCCCGTATGCGGTACGGAATCGGTGAACGAATCTGGAGAATAACCAGGCGGGAAGCGCCGGCGCTAGGGCAGCCTCGAAATCCCGACCGGTCGCCCGCCGCCCCCGCCGGGGGGGTGGGGACACTGGCCGGCGCCGCCCTTCCACATGCCGCGCCCGGCGTCCGCGGGGAGGCCGATGTCGTCGATGCTCGTGGAGGGACCCGAGGCGGCCGGGATGACGGTGATGGTTTCGCCCGGCGCCAGCTCCCGGTCGCTGCCGCTCCGGACCGGCTGGACCGGTGCCGCCATGTCGATCGCGGCAACCGACACGGGCGCCGGCGCGGCGACCGCCTCGGGAACCGGTGCGGCTTCGGGCTCGCGCGGCGGCTCCGCCTCGGCGGGCGCCGGCTTCGGCACGCTGCGGCGGCCGGGCGCGCGCTTGGCCGGCTCCGGCCGGCCAAGCTCAACCGGGGATGCGACTTCGAGCTGCGCCGGCGGCGCGCTCCCCAGGGTGAGGTCTCGCTCCAGCGAAGCCCGGGAGGCCGCGCTCTCGTCACCCGCCGGGGCCGCCCCGGTGCCGCACCCCGCCGCCAATCCCAGGGCGAGCGCCGCAGTCCACCTCAGCGCCTGTCGCATATGACCTCCGGATCGAGATGGCGGGGCGAGCAAGTCGTGTAGCGGGAGACGACGCCGGCCCGATCGCGCGCACGGCGGCTCAATCCTTGTCGCCCTTCCCTTTGTCACCCTTCCCCTTGCCGCCCTTCCCTTCGTTCCGCCCCTCCTCCTCATCATCGTCGTCGTCGTCTCCGCCGTCAACACCGCGCTCTCGGTCATCGTCGTCGTCATCGTCATCGTCGCCATCCTCCCCCCGGCCGCCGCCGTCCCGGTCGTCCTCGTCACCGCCGCCGCTTCCACCGGTGCCGCCGCCACCTCCGTCGTTGCCTCCGCTCCCCCCGCCGAACCCATCGTCGTCGTCGCCGCCATCGGAGCCTCCGCCCTCACCCCCGCCGCCCCCGTCAGGGTTCCCGGGCGGTGGAAGCGCCGTGAGGAGGAACCGGACCCGCAGGTCCGCACCGTCCACGAGGATGGCCTCCACGGGGTGGGCCCCCGGCTCTCTCCCCAGCCGGACCTCGGCAATGGCTCGGCCCGACTCGTCCGTCCGGGCGGTGTCGGGGCTGACCTGCGCACCCGCGGTGGCCGCCTGGAACCGGAAGACGATCCGGGTCCCCGCCACCGGCCGGCCGCTGCCGTCCACCGCCTCCACCACCAGCGGGTCCGGTAGCCTGGTGCCGGTATGCGCCTCCTGGAGATCGCCGGAGACGAGCCGAAGCTGGGTCGGAGCCGCGGAGCTGGGGAGGAGCAGGTCGTCGCCGCCGCACCCGACGAGGGACAGGGCGGCGAGCCCGCCGAGGAGGGAGATCGGGGTTCCTGCGCGCATGGGTACACCCTGGAGGCAGACCAGCCCACGCTAGGCCCCTCCGTCGGCGGGAGCGAGGACTCAGGTCACATCCTGGCCCGCCGGAGGGCGGTGGCCCACCCGAGCACGCGGCGGGGGGTCATCCGGATCAAGCCGACGATCGCCCGGTAGCCGAGTCCCGGGACGCAGACCACCGGGCCGCGCCGGTCGAGGTACTCGAGCGAGGTCCGCACCACGAAGCGCGCGCTGATCCAGGCCGGCCCGGGAATGTCCCCGGTGCCGATCCGCATCCGCTGATGGAACTCGGTCCGGGTGAACCCCGGACAGAGCGCCTGCGCCTGGACGCCGGTACCGCTCAGTTCGGCGGCCAGGCCCTCGGTCAGGGTGGTGAGATACGCCTTGGTGGCGCAGTAGTTCGCGTTGCCCGCGGAGTAGATGAACCCCGCGACAGACGAGACGTTGACGATCGCGCCGGCCCCTCGGCCCACCATCCCCGGCAGCACCGCCATCGCGAGCCGCAGCGGGGCCAGGGTATGGAGCCGGACCATGGCGGCCTGGCGCTCGGCGTCGGCCTCGTGCAGTGTGCTTCGGGTGCCGAAGCCGGCGTTGTTCACCAGCAGTGCGGGGGCCTCCCCGGCCCCGAGCCGCCCGGCAAGGCGCTCGATCTCGGCCTCGACGCCGAGATCCGCCCGCCAGGTCTCGACGCGCACCCCGTGACGGCTCTCGAGCTCGCGGCCGATGGCGGCGAGACGGCCCTCGTCCCGGGCCACCACGAGCAGGTCGTGCCCCCTGGCCGCCAGCTGCTCGCAGAACTCTCTCCCGATCCCGGCGGTCCCCCCGGTCACGACCGCCCGTCCCTTTACCGCTGCCATCCGCTCCGGACCCCCGCCTCGGTGCCGCCCCGCCGCCGTCCTGTTTCGCCCTGGGCCAGCCCGGCGAGCCGCTTCGCCGCCTCGGCCAGGACGTCATCCGTCTTGCAGAAGACGAAGCGCACCAGCGGGCGGCTCCCGCCGCCGTCGCGGAAGAAGCTCGACCCCGGCACCGGCGTCACCCCGACCTCGCGGGAGAGCCAGACCGAGAACGCGGTGTCGTCGGGCGGGTCGCCGGCGAGCGGCGCGATGGCGGAGTAGTCGGCGAGGATGTAGTACGCCCCTTCGGGCGGCGTGCAGCGAAAGCCGGAGGCCACGAGCGCGGCATGGAGCAGATCGCGGCGGCGGCGGTACTGGTCCGCCAGTCCGGCGTAGAACTCCTCGCCCAGGGTATCGAGCGCCGCCGCGACCCCTTCCTGGAGCGGGGCCGGCGCCCCGACGGTGAGGAAGTCGTGAACCTTCCGGATCGCGTCCGTGAGCCCGGCCGGCGCCACGATCCAGCCCACCCGCCACCCCGTGACGCTGAAGGTCTTGGAGGCGCCGCTGATGGTGACCGTGCGCTCCCGCATGCCCGGCAGCGTCGCGATCGGAATGTGGCGGCCCTCGTAGCGGATGTGCTCGTAGATCTCGTCGGTCACCGCCAGCGCATTGTGGCGCCGGCAGAGGTCGGCGATCGCCTCCAGCTCGCCCGCGGTGAGTACCCGTCCCGCCGGGTTGCTCGGCGTATTGACGACGATCGCCCGGGTCCTCGGGGAGAACGCGGCCGCCAGCCGGTCGAGGTCGAGCGGCTGGCCCGGCTCGAGCGGGACGAACACCGGCCGCGCATCCGCCAGGATGGTGTCCGGCCCGTAGTTCTCGTAGAACGGCTCGAACACGATCACCTCGTCGCCGGGATTCACCACCGCGAGCAGCGTGGCGATCATGGCCTCGGTGGCGCCGCAGGTGACCGTGATTTCCCGCTCGGGATCCGCATCGAGTCCATAGCGCACGGCGTACTCGCGCGCCAGCGCCTGGCGCAAGTGCTGTGCGCCCCAGGTGATGGCGTATTGATTGATGTCCTCCCGGATCGCCCGGACGGCCGCTTCCTTGAGGGCGTCCGGAGCGGGAAAGTTGGGAAATCCCTGGGCCAGATTGAGCGAATCGTGCTCCCGGGCGAGCCGGGTCATCCCCCGGATGACCGATTCCCGGAACCCGTGTGTCCGCCGGGCGGTTTGGATTGACATGAGCAAAGAGTACGGCCCGCGCGCCGCGGGCGACAGGGACCGGGCAGCAGGCCTGGCCCTCTGGCCCGATCGTTGCCTGAGCCCTTCCGCATGACCGCACCCCTGATCGACCTCCACAGCCACCTCGTCCCATCCGTCGACGACGGCTCCGCGTCGGTCGAGGAGTCGCTCGCCTCCCTCGCCGAGCTGCAGGGCGAAGGGGTCGGCACCATCGTGACGACGCCGCACCTGCTGCTGCCCCGACTGCTCACCGATGCCGCGATCGACCGCGAGCTGACGTTCCACCGCCGCGAGTTCGAACGGCTGGCCGAGGCCGCGCTCGAGGCAGCCGACCTGCCGGTGCTCGGGCTCGGCCAGGAGATCTGGGCGCCGGATGCGGCATCGCTCCGCCGGGCGGTCCGGCGGCCGGACGTGGGGCTCGCCGGCACCCGGTGGCTCCTGGTCGAGTTCGGATTCGATCTGGAGGGCACCCACGTGGACGTGATCCTCGAGGCGGTCGCCGCCGGGCGGGGCATCGTGATCGCCCACCCCGAGCGCTACCACTACCCGCCGGATCTCGACCCGATCGATCTCATGCGCCGCTGGCGCGAGCTGGGAGCGCTTCTGCAGGTGAACGCGGGCAGCTTCGGCGGGCACTACCGGGGGCACAGTCCCGACTCGCAGGTGCTGGCCTGGAGGATGGTGGCGAGCGGACTGGTGGACCTGGTGGCCACCGACCATCACGGCTCGCGCAGGGCGGGCGTGTCTCCGCGGGAAGCGTTCGAGGCCCTGGCCGCCCGCGGCGAGGAGGTGCTCGCCGATCGGGTCATGGCCCGGGCCCCGGGTGAGATCGTGCGGGAGAGTGGCGCGCTGGTGGGTGTCGCCCTCAGATCTCCCGCGGCAGACGGCTAGTCCCGACCGCCTGGAGCAGGTAGGCGAGCGGCCCGCCCGAGCCCTCGGCCCCGGCGCCCCGCGCCGCCTCCACCATGTCCGTGATCTCCCGGCGCAGTTCCGAGTAGCGCCGCGACGCCTCGATGTCCTCGAAGGCGATGGTTCCGTCTCCCAGCCGGTAGGCGCCGGCCTCTTCGTCGAGCACGCCGAGCAGGGTGTCGAGCGTGGCGACGAGCCGGGTCGTCAGCGCCGCGAGTGCCGCCGGCTCCTTGTGCGCCGTGCGGCTGTACCACTGGCGCACCGCGCGGGGAGACCAGCGGTGCTGCTTGGAGAGCACGGTGAAGCTGTCCTGGTATTCCCGCTCGATCAGCGACTCCTGCTGCCGGTACACCCGGAAGAAGTTGGCCACGCCCGCGAGCCCGAGCCGGGTGTCGGTGACGCCGCCGTCGGGCGTGAGCCGGGTGGAGGCGAAGAGCTGCTGGAGTCGGACCACGCGCATCCCGCTCGCCAGCCGCTCCCGCGCGGCCTCGTAGGAGCTCGTGTACCGCGAGAGCAGACCCTCGACGGTGTGCGCCTCGGAGGCGGCGTCGGTGCCGGCGCCGGGGAGCACGTCCTTCAGCGTCTTGAGCCGGAGCTTGGGTGCCCGCGGCAGGCGCGCCGGTGCCGAGTCCGCAGGGGCGGCGACGGCGGCGGGTTGGTACACCTCCTCGGTCGCCTCCCAGGCGCTCGAGGTGCTGGCCAGCGAGATCACCTGCGATGGGGCCTCCGCCCCTTCGTCGGAATGTGCCGCCGGCAGCGTCGCGGGCACGGCGTCGGGGCTCCCCGCCCAGGGCGGCCGAGGCCCGGAGAAGGCGAGCTGGACCCCGAGCACCAGCGCGACCCCGGCCACACCCAGGCCGAACAGCCGGCGCCACGGATGCATCCTGCCGGCGGACGGAGCCATACCGGAGCCACCCTCGCCCCCTTCGGCCGACGGCTCCGCCACCTCGAGCGAGTCGCTCTGCGCGGTAAGGTAGGTCCAGGTGTTCCGATCCATCGGCGGGAGCGGCTCGGCCTTCTTCTCCGCCACGATCGCCTTGAACTGCGGATGCAGGGTGACCGAGATCCACTTCGAGGTGGCGCGGTGGTAGATCCGCGAGTGCACGTCCACGTCGCCCCGGCGGATGGCCGCGGCGAGCTCGTCGCCGCTGCGATACAGCTCTTCCTTCCCCGGCCGCAATTCGACGAGATACATGGTGCACGCCCGATCGGTGGTGGATGGCGGCCCGCGGCCGCTCGATCCCTGGGTAAAAAATGGATTGCCCGGCAGAGTGGTGCGAAAGAAGCCGTCGGCCCTCAGGTGCCAGATCCGTGCTGCACCGCCACCCCTCCCACCCCCGGGCGGCCACCCCCGCCCCCAGGTCCCACCATAAGCCCCGTGCGCCGAAACACTTACAATTTTCCACCGGCTGTGGTGCAGGTTTCTGCGTCACCCCCGCCGCCCGGCCGCTCAAGCTCACGCGCCGGTGCGTTTTTCGGGACGGGTTGGTGGAATGCAAGATGTTTCCTTCGCCACCTGGTTCTATTAGTGTGCGGGAGCATTTCCCCGCGGCATGAGAGCGTTTCTCCCTCCTCGGCGAGGGCTCGCCGAGATGGCGATGGAGGCTGCATGACGAAGCACTTCCGCAGGTTAGAGGATGACCCTATGCTGGCCCGACGCTCCGGCGGAGGGCTCGGCGCCCTCTTGCTGGTGGCCGCGCTGGGCGTCGGCATCGGACTGCTGGCCGCGCCTGAGACCGGGGTGAAGACACGGCGCCGGCTGCGGCGCCGGATCGCGACCCTGGGAACCGACCTCGGTGAAGGCCTCGAGGGCGTGCAGGAGCTCGGCGGACGGGCCCGCGAGCGGATGCGGGCGCGGCTCGCCGCCATGCGCCGCCGGCAGCAGGAGATGGACGAGGAGCTGGAGGACGAGGAGGACGAGGACGAGCACGAGGACTCCAGCGCCTTCGGCACCGCGATCGCCATGGCAGCCGGCGCGGCGGCAACTTACTTCCTCGCCAGCGAGCGGGCGGCCCCCGCCCGTACCCGCGTCCGCGAGACCGCCGACACGGTCCGGCGCAAGGCGACCGACCGCTGGGAGCAGTTCCAGCAGTCGCGGGTCAACGGAGAGGCTGGACCCTCGCGCACCGAAACTCAGGGCGGCGCGCCCCCGTCGGATGAGCCCCCGCTCGGGAGCTGAGCCCTGAAGTGGACCTGGCTGTCGAAGCGGCCCCGCCTGCCGGGGCCGCTTTCCTTGTCCATCGTCGCTGCCGGCGCGGCGCTCGTCCTGGTCGTCGGGGCGGTGACGTGGCTGCGAACCTGCGGCTTCGGCGGCTGCCCCTCGGCCGCCGAGCTGCAGGCATTCCGGCCGAGTGAGGGGAGCCGCATCCTCGACCGCAACGGCGTCCGGCTCGGCCGGCTCACTCACGTGCGCCGGCTCAACGTGCCGCTCGACCGGGTGCCCCGGCACGTGCGCGCCGCGTTCATCGCCGTCGAGGATCGGCGCTTTTACTACCACGGCGGCGTGGACTGGCGGAGCGCGGCCCGGGCCGCGTGGCGCAATCTCCGAGCGCTCGAGGTCCGCGAAGGCTTCAGCACCATCAGCATGCAGGTGGTGCGGAGCGCCTTCCTGCCCCACCTGGCGGGCCGCCGCACCCTGCGCCGCAAGCTCATCGAGCTCGAGCTCGCCCGGCGGCTGGAGAGCGCCCTCGGCAAGCAGCAGATCCTCGAGCTCTACCTCAACGTACTGTACCTCGGAAACGGCACCTACGGCATCGAGGCCGCGAGCCGGGATCTCTTCGGGAAGAGCGTCGAGCGTCTCTCGCTCGCGGAGGCGGCGACCCTCGCCGGCATCGCCCGCGGGCCGGCGATCTACGCGCCGCGCCGCCATCCGGACCGGGCCCTCGCCCGGCGCAACGTGGTCCTCGGCCTGATGGCGCGGGAGGGCTTCATCTCGGCGGCTCAGGCCGAGCGCGCCCGGCGGGCGGCGCTCACCCTCTCCCCCACCGAATGGCGGCCCAGGCGGGAGGCGTCCTACGCGCTCGATCCGGTGCGCGAGCTGGTGGATTCCGTGCTCGGCGACGACGCGAGCGGGCTGGGCGACCTCGTGGTCCACACCACGCTCGACGCCGCCGCGCAGCGTGCGGCGGAGCGGGCAGTGCAGGACCGCGCGGCGGCGATCGAGCGCGCGGCCGGCGCCCGCTACCGGCGGAAGGGGGAGTCGCTCGAGGGCGCGCTGGTGGCGCTCGACCCGCGGAACGGCGAGATCCGGGCGCTCGTAGGGGCGCGCCGCCTGGTCCGCCGGGGCTTCAACCGCGCGCTCGACGCGCGGCGCCAGCCCGGCTCCGCCTTCAAGCCCTTCGTCTTCGCCGCGGCGCTCGAGGACGGGATCACCCCGGCCACCGTGCTGGACGATTCCCCCGTCGCCGTCACCGACGGTGACCGGGTCTGGCGACCGGTCAACTTCGGCGGCCAGTACGCCGGCCCGCTCACCCTGCGCCGCGCGCTCATGCGCTCCGCCAATGCCGCCACGGTCCGGCTCTCCCAGCAGGTCGGGGCCAGGCGGGTCGCCGCGCTGGCCCGGCGCGCGGGCGTGGACATGCGCCCCGAGCCGGTGCCCGCCCTGGCGCTGGGCGCGCTCGAGGTCACGCCGCTGGAGCTCACCGCGGCGTACGCCGCGTTCGGGAACGGCGGTCTCCGGGTCAGTCCGACGCTGGTGCGGCGAATCGAGACGCCGGACGGCGGGGTGCTCTGGCGCGCGCCGGCCTCGCGTCCGCAGCGGGTGCTCGGGGCCGCCCAAGCGTTCCAGCTCACCTCCATGCTCCAGTCGGTGGTGGACGGCGGAACGGCCAGCATCCTGCGCGAGCTGGGGGTGAGCGGGCCCGTAGCCGGCAAGACCGGCACGACCAACAACGGCGCCGACGTCTGGTTTGTCGGCTACACGCCGAGCATCGTGGCCACGGTCTGGTTCGGCTACGACGCGCCGCGACCGATCGCGGGCAACGCGTCGGCGGGGCGGCTGGCCGCGCCGGCCTGGGCCGCGTTCTACCGGAACGGCTGGAAGGACCGGGGCGGGCCGGCGGACTGGGAGCGCCCGACCGGACTGGTGAGTCGCACCATCGACGCGTTCAATGGAGATCTCGCCAACGACTGGTGCCCGACGACGCAGCGGGAATGGTTCCGGTCGGGGACCGAGCCCACGCGCCATTGCACCGAGCACGAGGCTCCCCTGGAAAAGCGGATCGAGCGATTCGTGCAGCAGGTAGGAGAGGCGCTGAAGGACCTGCTCGGTCTCTAGCCTCCGGCGCTCAGTCCAGCGCCAGGCGGTACGGCGGGTAGCGCAGGAGCTGGTAGCGCACCTTGCTCGCCGCGCGCAGCACCTTGGTCGGATACCGGCCGCAGTTCGGGGTGTTCCGGCCGGTGACGCAGCCGTTGTAGCGGAGCAGCGCGCGCCGCACGTTGCCGGTCCGGCGCAGGTAGTCGCCGAACACGCGCGACCCGTGGCAGATGTTCGCCTCGACCTGGAGCAGATCGTCGGAGTCGCAATCGTACTCGCCTGCGTGGAAGCGCATCACCTGCATCAGGCCAATGGCCCCCTGGCTGCTCACGCTCCGCGTCTCGAGGCGGGCGTTCTCCGTGAGCAGCATCCCCGTCAGGAGGCTGGGCTCCACCCGCAGGTCGCGCGCCTCCTTTACGATGGCCCGGGCGATCCGTTCCGCCATGCCCCGGTCCCGGGTGTGTCCGCCCAGCACCCGCGCCAGCGGCCGGTGCTCGTACCTCGCCACCAGATCGCGCTCCAGCTCCGCGCTGTCCACCGGCCCTTCGAGCCGGGGATCGAGCCGGGCCACGCGGGCCTGGACCCGCGCCGCGTCCGGCAGCTCGGGAGTCAGCTCCACCGCGCCCACGAACCCGGCGAGCGCGAGCGCCACCAGGAACGGCCGGCGCGGTCGGCGGATCGCCCGACCAGGCGCGGAGTGCGTCGTGCCTGTTCCCAGGGTCCCTCCCTGCCTGATTGTCGCGGCGTGACTTACGGACGGTCGGCGAGGCTACCAGCAAGATCCGGGCACCCGGGCAGGCGCCGGTGCGGCTCTAGGCGGAAAGCGAGCGAAGCAGCTCCACCATGCGGAGGTCCCAGGGGTCGGGGGAGGGGTCGTCCTCGGCGATCTCGTAGTTCTGCTGGGGGGTCTCCAGGATGAGCGGCACGCCGGCGCTGCGGGGGTCCTGCAGCAGCCAGCGGAAGGGATCCTCGCCGATCCGCCCGGCGCCGATCAGCATGTGGCGGTCGCGGTTGGACCCCAGCGGGCCCTCGCTGTCGTTCAGGTGAAAGAAGGCCGGCGGCTCCCCGGCCGCCGCCTCGAAGCGGTCCAGGACCTCGCCCAACGCGGCGGCCGAGGCGCTGATGTCGTGGCCGGCCGCGTAGAGGTGGCAGGTGTCCAGGCCGTAGCCCGTGCGCGACCGCAGCTTCCGGGGAACCGCGGCCAGGATCCCGCCGATCTCTTCCGGCGTGCGACCCACCGTGAGCCCGGCCCCCGCCGTGTTCTCGAGCAGGAGGCGGGTGGCCCCCGGCAACGCCTCGAGCGCCCCGGTCACGGCGCGCGCGACCCGCTCCAGCGCGGCCTCGCGGTCCCCGTCGGTGGCCGCGCCCGGATGAAAGCAGACCGCCCCGATGCCGAGCGTGGTGGATCGCTCCAGCTCCTTCCGCAGGCCCGCGGCGGCCCGACCCCACTTGATCTCGTCGTTGCTGGCGGTGTTGAGCACGTAGGCCGCGTGCGCCATCACCCGCGCCGGCGCGATGCCCGACTCCTGCAGCGCGGCGCGGAAACGCGTCACCCGCTCCGGCCGGATCGACGTCTTGTCACCGTAGTACTTGGGAATGGCGGTGAAGAGCTGCATGGCCGACATCCCGCCGCGGCCCGCCCGCAGCGCGGCCATGTGGATGCCGCCGGTGTCGATGGTGTGCGCACCGATCAGCCGCTGCATGGCCGCTCCGGCTGATCCGAGGGTGATCCTGCCCACAGCCCCGGGCCCCTGTCCGGCACCATTCTTGGAGACTCCTCCCAGAGTGCGTGGCCGTCGTGACGGTCCGCCGGGAGCCCATCCGACAGAATCCGGAGGCTAACGTGGCACGCGACAGGAACGAAGCGCTCAACAGCTACATCACCGACATGCTGTCCCTCGAGGACCACATCGAGAAGGCGATCCGGGGCCAGTTGAACGACCTGAAGGACCATACCGACGTCGTCACCGAGCTGCGTCAGATCCACCGCACCATCGAGCACCACATCTCGGACCTGCGGGGGCTGAGCGATCGGCGGAACGCGAGCGGGGTAGTGGAGAAGGTGAAGCGCGCGGGCTCCGCCGTCGCGGGCGTCGCCGCGGGCGTCATCGATCTGGTGCGGACCGAGGGGCTGCCCAAGAACCTGCGGGACGACTACACGGCCTTCAGCCTGGCGACCATCGGGTACGTGATGCTCCACACCACCGCGCTCTCCCTGGACGATCAGGAGATCGCGGATCTCGCCCTGCAGCACTTCCGGGACTACGCGCAGGCGACCACCCGGCTGCACGCCATCGTGCCCGGCGCGGTGATCCGCTACCTCCACGAGGAGGGACTTCCGGTGCGGCAGGAGGTGGTCAGCCAGGTGAATCGCACCGTCGAGGAGGTCTGGAACGCGCAGTCCGACGCGGTCCAGCGGAGCGACACCACCATCGGCTCCCGGCAGCTCTGACCGTCAGCGGTCCGCGGCCGCGCGAGCCCGTGGGCGGGGCTCGCGCGGCCGGACCGACCCCCGGCCGTCGGGGTGCCGCCGGCAGAAGAAGAGCCGGGCTGGCATGATGTTCCTGGGCTCGAACTTCTGATCCACCAGCGGGAACGTCTGCCGCAGGTAGGGGAGCACCGCGCGGGTGAACTGGTATACCAGGAACGCGCCATCGGGCTGCAGGACGTCGTGGGTGGTGCGGAGGATCCGGTCCCGGATCTCCGGGGGCATTGTGCTGTACGGAATGCCCGAGATCACGTAGTCGGCGTGCCGGAGTCCGCGGGCCGCGAGGATGGCGTCGGTCTCCGCGGCGGAGCCTTCCACCACCTGGAGTCTGCGGTCCGCCACGGTCCGCTGCAGGTAGCGGACGAAGTCGCCGTTCGTCTCGATGGCCACGAGCGTGGCCTCGGGCCCGAGGCGGCGGAGGATCTCGCGCGTCAGGGTGCCGACGCCGGGGCCGTACTCGACGATGGTGCCGGCCCGCGGCCAGTCCACCTGTCCCAGCACCCGGTCCACGAGGAAGCGGGAGCTGGGGATCACGGACCCGAGCATGCGAGGATGCTTCAGGAAGTTGCGGCCGAACAGGAGCAGCTGCTCCGAGCGGGTGCCGTTCCGCCGGGGCACCTGGGTCAGCGGGGTCACTGGGCGTCCCGGGCGTCGTGGCGCATGCAGGGGGCTCCAAGGGGAGAGGTGATCCATCCAAACGCAACCGTGGGGCTGCGGCGGTCCTTACCGTGTCATTTCCGTGTCATCGAGTGCGGTGACGCGCGCCACAGAGTGTAGCTGAGCACCCTCTGGATCGGCACCTCCGGCTACGTGTACCGCCATTGGCGCGGCGGGGTCTTCTATCCCGCCGGCCTACGGCCCGCCGATGAGCTGCGCTACTACGCCGAGCGTTTTCGAACGGTCGAGCTCAACAACCCGTTCTACCGGCTGCCCGAGGCCGCGACGTTCCGCCGCTGGCGCGGGGCGGTGCCCACCGACTTCCGCTTCGCCGTAAAAGCCAGCCGCTTCCTTACCCACGTCAAGCGGCTTCAGGAGCCCGCCGACCCGCTGGCCCTGCTGCTGGAGCGGGTCGCCGAGCTGGGTCCTGCGCTGGGGCCGATCCTGTTCCAGCTGCCTCCGACCCTTCAGCTCGACCTCGGCCGCCTGGGGGACTTCCTCGACGCGCTGCAGCCCGGCCGGCAGTGGACCGTGGAGTTCCGCCACCCGAGCTGGCACCACCCGGACGTCTACGACCTGCTCGGCCGGCGCGCCGTCGCGCTGTGCATCCCGGTCGGCGGGCGGGTGCAGCCGGACCTGGTCACCACCGCGCCGTTCGCCTACCTCCGGATGCACGTCGGCGCGGGACCGGGCGGCGGGTTCACCGACGACCAGCTCCGCGCCTGGGCCGGCCGCATCCGCGGTCTGCGGAGCGCCGGCAAGGAGGTCTACGTGTACTTCAACAACGACTGGGAGGGCCACGCCGTGCGCGATGCCGCGGGGCTGCGGACCATCCTGGGACTCGATCGCTAGGCCCGACTACTCTCCAGCAGCCGCCACCTGCGCCTTGTGCAGATCCAGTCGGCGGCGGGCGATGTTCACGTCCTTCTCGGCGACCTGCTTCTGCGCCTCGGCCTGGCTCCGCTGGGCCTCGAGCACCTTGCCCTCGAGCTCCACGATCACCGCGTTGTGCCGACGGGTAGCGACCGGGTCGGTGGCCGCGATCCGCGCCCGCTCCGCCCGGCGGTTCACCAGCTGCTGCTCCAGCTCCAGCGCTCGCTGGGCCTGCTCCGCCGCCTTCTTCGACGCCTTGGCGCGATCGAGTTCCGCCTCGTGCAGGCTGACCCGCCGCTCCAGGAACTGCTTGTGGCGCTCCGCGTCCTTCTTCTCCGCCTCGAGCGTCACCTTTTCCGCCTCCTGATTGCTCTTCTCGGCCAGCTTCCGCTTCGCGTCGAGGGTGGAGATCTCCTGCTTCTTCACCTCGACCATCGCCTTGGTCTTCTCGCGCTCCGACTGGGCGAAGTCGATCTCGGACTCCGCCTCGCGCTGGTCGGACCTGGCCTGATCCTGCGCCCCACGGATCCGCTGGCTGGTCCGCGACGGCAGCACGTCCACGAAGCCGAGCTGTTCACCGATGGCGGCTCGGGCGGTTTGAGCCGCAGGCGCGGCCGCGGGAGTCGCGGCCGGGGTGGGAGCGGGTGCCGGCGCGACCGTGGCCGCCGGAGCAGCCGCGTCTGCTGGTGCATAACCCTGCACCGAGGTGTCGGAAGGTTCCGGCGCGGTAGTGGGTTCCTGTGCGCTCAGGCCGGCCACGGGGCCCGCCATCATCACACCTATCACCAGGGCGAACAAACGACGGGATGCCACGACATACTCCTTGACAAGGTTGCTGCGAAAGTACTTCCGAAACTGCCGGTCCGTAACACCCCCGGGGCAGGTCATTCCCCCACCCACCGGGTCACCTCGGCCGCGGGCCGTCGGCGCCGGGGCGGCTCGGCCCCGGCGGGATAGCCCAGGGAGAGCACCCCGACGATCCGCTGGCCGTCAGCCAGGTCCACCAGCTCCGCCAGAGCCGGCTCGCGCATGATACCCCCCGTTCGCAGGTACGTGCCCATCCCCTCGGCCTCGGCCGCGATCATGAGGTTCTCGATCGCCATCATCACGGCCGCGTAGTCCTCTTCCCGGGTGATCTCGTCCGGACTGACCACCGACATCACCACGATGAAGGCGGGGGTCTCGAGCGCCTCCCGCCGGACCTTCTCCACTCCCGCGGACGCCTCGGGGGAAGCCGGGTCGGCGAAGCGCTTGAGCCGGTGGCGACCCCGGATCTCGGCGTAGGCATCCCGGGCGGCCCCAGTGAGGACGGCGAATCGCCACGGCTCGCTCAACTTGTGGTTCGGGGCGCGGACGGCGCACTCGAGCAGGCGCTCGACCATGGCACGCGAGACAGGGTCGGGACGGAAGCGGCGGACCGAGGTCCGCCGCTGGATGGCTTCGATGGCGTCCATGGGGAGAAATGTAGCCCCCCGGCCCTCCTCAGACCGGCACGAACTTGATGATGGCGAACGTCGCCCCTTGCGGATCCTTCAGCATGGCGAACCGGCCCACCCCGGGAATGTCGCTGGGCGGCATCTGGACCGACCCGCCCAGTCGCTCGGCCGCGGCCGCCGTCGCGTCGCAGTCGTCGACCGCGAAGTAGACCAGCCAGTGGGGCGGCACCGGCCCCCAGTCGGCCGCGATCTCCATCATGCCGCCGTTCATCCGCTCACCCTGCTTGAAGATGGTGTAGTCGATCGGCCCGTACTGCTGCCGCTCCGGCTGCCATCCCAGCAGGCCGCTGTAGAAGGCGCCCGCGCGGGTGGTGTCGGTGGTCGCCAGCTCGTTCCAGCAGAGTGTGTTGGGCTCCTCGATGACCTCGGCGCCCTGGTGGCGGCGCGGCTCCCACAGGGCGACCACGGCGCCGGTCGGATCCTGGATCATCGCCATCCGCCCCACGTCCAGCACGTCGAAAGCGTCCATGAGCACCGTGCCGCCCAGACCGCGGGTCCGTTCCGCGGCCTGGTCGGCGCTCTCCACCGCGATGTAGGAGAGCCAGTTGGGGGGAATCCCCATCGCCTGCTGTTGGGCGTCCTGCGGGTACAGCGCGGCGACCGACTTCCCGTTCAGCAGGAACATCGTGTAGAACGACCCGTCCCCCATGGGCCGGTCCTCGAAGCTCCACCCGAACAGGCCGGTATAGAACCGCTTGGCGCCGGCGGGGTCGGTGGTGCCCAGATCCGCCCAGCAGAACCGACCCGGGGCGTGGGTCTCGACAACGGGCATACGCCCTCCTCGTACCTGGACATGGCGGCGGGTACGGCGCGCGGACCCGGAGCGGCCACCCGGGCGAACGTGCCGCGGCTGCAACCCGAAAACGTGGGAACCTACCCCCTAGACGACGAAGCGGGAGGGGTCGGGTTTCACGCGGCGCGCGAGCAGGGCGAGTGCCACCACGTCATAGGCCGCGTGCGTCACGATCGGAGCCAGAAGGTTGCCGGTGATGAGGTAAAGGAGGCCGAGGTAGAGGCCGACCAGCGCGGCGAGAGCGGCGTACGTGGTGGTGACCCAATGCGCCGCCCCGAACAGGGCGCTCGCCAGCAGGAGCGCCGCCCAGGCCGGCACCGGCCCGGTCAGCGCGTCCTGGAATACGCCGCGAAAGAGCGCCTCTTCCCCTAGGCCGGCGAGCACCGCCGCCAGCACCAGGTCCAGCGGCGTGGCACCAGCCAGGAAAGGCCCGATCCGCTCCTCCACCACCTCCACCAGCCGGCGCATGGGAGGCCAGCCGGTCCGGAGGGACCAATGCAGCCCCAGCAGCAGGGGGGCCGTGGCCGCGATGCCTGCGGCCAGGCCCCCCCAGCTCCAGTGGTACCGGTCGAACGGCGGCGCGTCCCACCACCATCCCAGCGCGGCCGCGACCAGCAGCAGCCCGCCCTCGGCGAGCGCCGCGAACCGCAGCAGGCGGCCGCCGGCGCTGTCTACTTGGCCCGCTCCAGGTAAATCCCGTCGCGGGGGTTCACCCGCACCCGCTCCCCCTCGTTGATGAACTCCGGCACCTGGATCGTGACCCCGTTGCTCAGCTTGGCCGGCTTGGTGCTGGCCGTCTTGGTGGCGGTCTTCATGATCGGGGCGGTCTCCACCACTTCCAGCTCCGCCACCGCGGGGAGCTGAATCGCGATCGGCCGGCCGTTCAGCCATTCGGCCTGGAAGTTCATGCCCGGCTCCAGCCACTGCCCCTGTTCGCCCACCGTTTCCTCGTCCAGGCTGTACTGCTCGTAGCTGTTGGAGTCCATCACGTGGACGCCGTTGGCGTCACGGTAGAGCACCTGCAGCTCCTTGGTGTCGAGGCGCGCGTCGTCCACGAACTCGGTGGCGCTGAGCCGGGTATCGAAGGTGTTGCCGCTGGTGAGGTTCCGGAGCCGCACCTGCACGAATGCCCGGAGATTGCCGGGGGTGCGGTGCTGGAAGTCCATCACCCGGCACGGCTGGCCGTCCACGATGATGACGTGGCCTCGGCGGATGTCGCTTGCCTTCATTGCGTCTTGGCTCCCGCAGTAGCTGTCGGTCGGCGCGGACGGGGCGTCCGCGGACGGTGGAAAATACACCGGCGCGTCGATACCTCCAGTCGCCCGGTGACCACAGTCACATCTGGCGTCCCAGCGCTCGCTCTAAGCTTCGCGCGAGTTCTGCCTTCGCGCGACCCTCGAGCAGCCGCGATGTAGGGCAGTGAGACGATGGTCGGCATGCGCCCGAGGGCGGTCCCGCACCCCGCGCGGACCGGCCTGCGAGCAAATGAAGGGAGACGGCATGCCACGTGACGAGCGACGAAGCGGCTCCCGGCCGACCCGCCGGCGCGAGCGGGTGATCCGGGAAGACCCCGGCCGGGCGCAGCCTCTGGAAGAGGGCCAGGGTCCCGCGGGCCCGGCCGGCTCCTTCGCGGGCAGCCCGGCGGACTTCATGACCCCCAACCGCTACGGCGGCCCGCTGCGGCGGCGGGACGACCCGCCCAATCCGCGCAACCAGGGCACCGGCGGCGAGGGCGGCTTCAGCACGATCGGCGGGGACACGTATTATGGAGAGGGCTCCGATCACGACGCGCCCGACTACGGAGACTGGGGCCGCCGGGCCACCGGCGCCGGCCCCGGACGCGAAGGGCTGGTCCACGAAGGAGAGCACACCTGGGGCGAGAGCCGGCAGCAGCGGGAGCGGGAGCAGACGACCGGCGGTCATGCCGGGCGTGGACCCCGCACGTCTCGCCGGTCCGACGGGAGCCTCCACGAGGAGATCCGCGAGATGCTCACGCATCATCCGGAGATCGACGCGGGCGACGTCGAGGTCCTCGTCGAGGACGGGGAGGTCACCCTTCAGGGCGCGGTGAACGACCGGGACATGCGCTGGCTGGTCGAGGACCTGGTCGAATCCGTGTCCGGCGTGAGCCTGGTGCACAACCGGCTCAGGGTCGCGAGACGGTGAGCCCGGCGGCGGCGCGGTAACGCGCCGCCGTGGCCGCCGCGCCGCTCCGGCTCCTTCCCGCCCCGGCCCGTCCCGGCGACCTGCGCCTCGAAGGTTGGCGCGCCAACGTCGGAGAGGCCGTGGCGCTCGACGCCCCCGAACCGGCGCGTGCGGGCGGAGCGTCCGCCCTCCTGGTGCTGAGCTGGAACGTCTGGATCGGGCGGGGACGCCTCGCTGAGGTCGTCGGGCGGATCGGCGAGGGAGAGTACCACGCGCTGGGTGCCGACCCCGCGCTCCCGCTGGTGGTGCTGCTGCAGGAGGCTTTCCGGACCGACGCCAGCGTGCCCGCCCGTTCCAACGGCTGGGCCCCACGCGAGGTCGCCGCTCGGGTGCGCCCCCGCGAGGATGTGGTCGAGACCGCCCGGGCGCTCGCCTTGAGCCTGCGGTACGCGCCCTCTATGCGGAACGGCGCCGAGCGGAGCGACCGGGGCAACGCGATCCTCACGCGTCTTCCGCTGGAGGCCGCCGCCGCGGTCGAGCTGCCGTTCGAGTACCAGCGTCGGGTCGCGGTCGCGGCGACCGTGACGGTCGGCGGGCGCAGGCTGCGGCTCGTGAGCGCCCATCTGGATCCCCGCGGACCCGTCGGATACAAGTGGCTCGGCGCGGCCGGCCGCGCGGTGCAGATGCGGCACCTTCTGTCCGCACTGGACGAGGACACCGTCGTGCTCGGGGCGGATCTGAACCTGGGCCGCGGACGGGCGGAGCCCGCCTGGCGATCACTGCAGGAGGCGGGGTTCCGGTTCGGGGTTCCCCCGAGGCTCCCGGCCTGGCGGCACACCTACCACGCCCTTCCGCGCCTCGTCATCGACTACATCTTGATCCGGGACCGGGCCGGCGCCGTTCCGGCCGCCCGCATCCACCGGCTGGATGAGGACCCCGCCGACCGGGGGCCGACGGTGTTCGGCTCGGACCACCATCCACTCCTGGCCCGGATCGACCTCGCGTGAGCGATCTCCTGCAGTCCACTCTGCCCTGGTGGGGCTGGGCCCTGATGCTGATCGGCGCGATCGCCCTCGTCTCCGTCATCGGCGCCCTCTTTCTTCCCGACTGGCCGCAACCACCGCTCACGGCCGGCTTCGACGCCGCGCCCCAGACCGAGGACTTCGTCGGCTACGCCGCCGGCGTGCTCGGGCTGCCGGTCCACCGCGGCGGCACGGCCTCCATCCTCCAGAACGGCGACGCCTTCTATCCCGCCATGCTCGAGGCCATCCGTGGCGCGCGGGACACGGTCAACTTCGAGGTCTACATCTTCGAGCCCGACGAGGTCGGGCGGCAGTTCATGGACGCCTTCAAGGAGCGCGCCCGGGCCGGAGTCGAGGTTCGGCTCCTGGTAGACTGGTTCGGTGCCCTCAAGCTGAAGAAGCGGTACCGCGAGGAGCTGAAGGCGGCGGGCGTGAAGGTGGAGCTGTTCCGGCCGCTCGCCCTGCGGAATCTGGTGCGGATCTACCGCCGCACCCACCGTCGCGCCATCGTGGTGGACGGCAGCATCGCGTTCACCGGCGGGGCAGCGGTCTCCAAGAAGTGGAAGGGCGACGTCCGCGACCATCACGAGTGGCGCGACAGCATGACCCGGGTGACCGGGCAGCTCGTCACCGGCGTCCAGGCCGCCTTCGCCACCAACTGGGTGTACTGCACCGGCGAGGTGCTCGCCGGGCGGCGATTCTACCCGTTCCGCCGGCCGGAGCCCGGACTCCACGGCCTCTCGGTGGTGAGCTCCCCGGCCGACTCGACCCAGCCCATCCGCCTGCTGCTCTGGCTCAGCTTCATCAACGCCCGCCGCCGGATCTGGATCTGCAATTCCTACTTCATCCCCGACGTCCATCTCCGGAACGCGGTGATGGACCG
>DASUSR010000373.1:0-16547 GCA_036375015.1 Gemmatimonadales bacterium | reverse complement strand
CGAGCCCGGGCGAGACGTGCACTGGTGCCCGCCAGGGATGGTATCCCAGTCTGCGCACCGCGAGGCTCCAGGTCCCGGGCGCCACGCTGCCGAAGCGGAAGCGGCCGTCGTCGCCGCTGACCGCGCGCAGCTCGCCCAGCGCCAGCTCCGCCTCTGCCACGGGCGAGCCGGTGGCGGCGTCGTACACCCGGCCGCTCACCGCGGCCGGTGCCTGTGCCGCCAGCGATCCCGAGCGAAGCGCGAGACCGACGATGAGGGCGATCATGAGGGCGGCTGGTCGGCTCATGGGCCGCGCTCCCGGGGCCGGAGCGGCACCACCTGGGGCGAGCCGTCGCACCAAAGAGTCACGGCGACCGGCCAGCCGAAGACCCCGGTGAGCCGCTCCGCCGTCAGCACCGCCCTTGGGGAGCCCGAGGCGACCACCCGTCCTTCACTGAGCAGTACCACCCGGTCCGCATAGCGGGCCGCGAGATTCAGGTGGTGGGTGATGACCAGCCCGGCGAGCCCGGCCTCGACCAGCTCGCGGATCAGCTCGAACAGCTCCATCTCGTGACGCACGTCGAGCGAGGCGGTGGGCTCGTCCAGCACCAGCGCCCGCGGCTCCTGCGCGAGCGCGCGGGCCACCCGCACCCGCTGCCATTCGCCGCCGGAGAGCGAATCGACCGGCCGCGCGGCGACGCGGTCCACATCGCAGCGCTCGAGCGCCGTCCACACCGCCGCCCGGTCCGTCGCCCCGGGGGCCGCGAGGGGACCGAGTCGCGGGTAGCGGCCCAGCATGACGGTCTCGGCGACGGTGAGCGGGAAGACGATCTCCTCCCGCTGGGGCACCACCCCCACCACCCGCGCGAACGCGGCGCGGTCCCATTCGGCGACGGGCCGACCTTCCAGCAGCACCGCGCCCGCGCCTACCGGCAGCATGCCGGTGAGGGCCCGTACCAGGGTGGTCTTGCCGCAGCCGTTGGGACCCACGACCGCGACCAGCTCGGCGGGGCCGACGGCGCAGCTCGCACCGTCGAGCGCCGGTCTCCCGGCACCCGGATAGCAAACGACGATCTCCCGGGCGTCGAGGATCACGTCAGCGTCCGCCGGAGCAGCAGCGCGAAGACCGGGACGCCGACGAGCGCCGTCACCACCCCGACCGGCAGCTCGAGGGGGCGCACCACCGTGCGGGCCACGACGTCGGCGAGGACCATGAAGGCGCCGCCCACCAGGAACACGGCCGGCAGCAGGGTGCGGTGGAGCGGTCGCGAGACGGTGCGCACGGCGTGAGGCACCACCAGTCCCACGAACCCGATGATGCCGCAGGTCGCGACGCTGGCCGCGGTGAGGAGCGCGGTGCTCAGGTAGACCAGACGCCGGGTGCGCTCCACCGGCGCACCCAGGTGGTGCGCCGGCTCCTCTCCCAGGACGATGAGATCCAGCGCCCGCGCGTGGAGTCCGACGATCGCGAGCGGAGCGGCGGCGTACGCCGCGAAGATGCTCACCCCCTGCCAGGAGGCGCCGCCGAAGCCGCCGAGGAGCCAGAGAAACGCGTTCCGGATGCCGGTGGCGGGCGAGAGCACGAGGATCGCGCTCATGAGGGCGCCGGCGAACGAGCCGACCACCACGCCGGCGAGCAGGAGCACCCGCGGATCGAGCCGCCGGCCGGCGACCAGGCTCAACCGGTAGACCAGCGCGACCGCGGCGACCGCGCCGCAGAAGGCCGCCACCGGCACCCCCCAGCTCCCCCCGACGCCGAGGGCGAGTGCCGCCACCGCGCCGAGCCCCGCGCCGCTGGACAGGCCGAGCAGAAAGGGCTCGGCCAGAGGGTTGCGGATCAGTGCCTGCAGCGCCGCGCCCGAGACCGCCAGGCTGCCTCCCACCAGGAAGGCCAGGAGCACCCTCGGCGCCCGCAGGCTGCGGACGACCACCGCGGCTGAGGCGTCGGGATCGCGGAGTGCGGCCCAGACCTCCGAGAGCGGGAGCGGCACCGCTCCGGCGGCGAGCCCCGCCGCCAGGGAGGCCGCGACAACCGCCAGGAGCAGGGCCGTCCAGCCGCCCCTCATCGGCGCCAGGCCTCGAGCATCGCGGCCAGCTCGCGGATCGCAGCCGGGGTTCGCGGCCCCGGGCGGCTGAACTCGGAGCCGGTCACCTTGATGAACCGGCGGTCCCGGACTGCGGGTACCGCCTGCCACTCGGGTCGGTCCATGAAGGCCGTCGGTCCGTCGGCGGTCGTCAGGATCAGGTCGGGGTCCCGCACCGCGATGGCCTCGATGCTCACGGTGCCCGCGGTGGCGGACACGTCGGCGAACAGGTTGTTCCCCCCTGCCCGCTCCACCAGCTCGTTGAGGAAGCTGCCCCGGCCGATGGTCATCGGCGGTTGCTCCCAGACCAGGAGCAGCACGTCGGGCCGGTTGGCGCCGGCCGGGACGGTCACCGTGTCCAGCTCCGCCGCGACCGCCGTCGCGACGGAGTCGGCGGCCCGCTGGTGCCCCGTGAGCCCGCCGAGCACCCGGGCGAGGCGGCCCACGTCGTCCAGCGCGTCGGTGTTCACCCGCAGGGCCGGCACGCCCAGCTCCCGCAGCCGGTCCGCCACCCGGGCGTTCTGCGCGGAATTGTAGAGGACGACGAGGTCGGGGTCGGCGGCGAGCACCGCCTCGAGGTTGGGACTGATGCCGTCGCCCAGATTGGGCACGTCCTCGACCTCGGCGGGGTAGTCGCACCAGGCGGTGCGCCCCACCAGCTGCGCACCGGCCCCGATGGCGAAGAGCAGCTCGGTGGTGGCGGGGATGAGGGACACCACCCGGCGGGCCGGCACCGTTACGCGCACGGTGTCGCCGGCATCGTCCACCAGCGGACGCCGGGCGTCCGCGTGGCTGCCGCCGCCACAGCCGAGGAGGACCAGGGCGAGCACCGGCGTGCGCATGGGACCGAGGATGGCGCGAATGACGACCGCCCATCCCCGGGGTCAGGAATGGGCGGTGAGCGACAGCGGAGGCATGTCGGACACGCCACCCACCCTCCCCCGAGGGCGTTGATGGTGGCGCGAGACGGAGAGGTCTCCTGACTTCGGGCGTCCGCTCGCCTTCCCGGTATTCCAGTGGCGTCGTGAGCGGAACGGTGGCCTGCACGATGAGGCCGTGCCCGTTACAGTGGCGGGGCCGCGCCGGACTTGCACCGGCTTCCGAGTATCCCCGTTCGCGTGACTTCGATTGTGCCCCAGTCTACTCGCGGCCTCTGGCCGCCGCAAGAGCGGCCTCGAGCTCGGCTTTGAGCCGCGCGCGCTCGGTCAGGTACTCGCGCCACTCGTGGTCGGGCACCGAGCCCTCGCGTCCGGCGTAGGTGGCGTCCAGGCCCGCGAGGCGCTGCAGCAGCTCCTCGCCGCTCGCCGGGGGCTGCACCGTCGGGGCGGGCCGCGGCCCGCGGGTCCGCGCGCGCCAGGCGGCAGCGGCGAGCGCCAGGGCGACAGCGCCCACCAGGCCGGCCAGCAGCCACGCCGGGTGCCCGCCGGGAAGCGGCAGCTCCACCCGGATCAGGGCGCCGTCCGGCACCTCACCGCTCCAGCGGCGGAAGGTGCGGCCGAGGACGACCTGGGTATCGGCGGGGGCGAGACCGGGTCCGGTCACCTTGGAGCCCGTCTCCTCGACCAGCACGTTGAAGAGGCCGCCGCCGGCGCCCACGGGCACCGCTACGACCGCCATGCCGCCGGGGAGATGGTACTGCAGCGAGAGCTGCTTCTCGCCGGGGCCGACCGGCGCGGCGAGCAGCAGGGTGTCGCCGCGCCGGGTGACCGCCTCGGAGGAGACATCGCTCTCTCCGACCTCAAGCCCCTCGCTGCCCGGAGGCAGCGGCAGCGACCAGGACGCACCCAGCGAGTCGGGCGCTACGCGCGCGAGGTGCCCGGCGTTCCGGAGCACGATGAGATCGATCACCTCGCGCCCCCCGCCTTCGCCGGGGCGCGGAATGACCAGGTGGCGCGCGGCGAGCGTGATCGGCGCCGTGCTCGAGGTGTCGTAGACCAGCAGGGCCAGCCCGGTGTCGGGGCGGTCGGGCTCGGCGGCCAGAGGACGGGAGAAGTACTCGATCCCGTGGCGGCGCGCGCTCAGCAGGAACACCGCCCCGGTGTCGGGAACGTAGCGGAGCAGGAATCGGCCGCCCGCGCCGGACAGCATCGAGTCGATCGGCCCCTGCACGTCCGTGCCGACCCGGTGGAGCACCACCCGCACCCCCGCGAGCGCCGTGGTGTCCGCCGCGCCGGGCTGCAGCACCCGCCCGCCGGTGACCCCCTGGGCCTCTCCCGCCGGCGCGGCGGCGAGACTCAGCGCGCAGAGCGCCGCCGCGGCGAGGGCCGCCCCGCTGCCCCGCCGCCTCGCCGCCCCGCTGGTGCTCAAGGATTGAACTTGCCGAAGTCCTGCGGATCCATGCGCTCGAGATACTCCTTCAGCTTGTCCGCCTCGAGCGAGGGATTGGGAGAAGGCTCGTCGGTCTCGACGCCGCTCTGGTCGAGCAGCTGATCGCTGGTGAAGATCGGCGCCCGCATGCGGAGCGCGAGCGCGATGCTGTCGGAGGGTCGGGCATCCACCTGGAAGACGTGATCTTCCCGGCGGATGAACAGCTCGGCGAAGTAGGTGTTCTCCTTGACCGCGCTGATCACCACCCGGCGCAGATCGCCGCCGAGCCCGACGAGCACCTGCTTGAGGAGGTCGTGGGTGAGGGGCCGCTGCGCCTTCATCCCCTGCAGCTCCATCGCGATCGCGCTCGCCTCGGCGGGCCCGATCCAGATGGGAAGGACTCGACTGCCTTCCTTCTCGCGCAGAATCACGACCGGCGTGTTGGTGGTCCGGTCGAGACCGAGGTGGGCGACGGTGACTTCGATCATGGGGGAAAGGTAAGGGGTCGGGCGCGATAGTGGGGTCTGGAATCCGGGGTCGAGCAGTTTCGCTCGACCCCGGACTCTAGACTCTCGACCCCGTTACGTCCCCGCGTCCCAACTCGCCAGATACTCCACCTGCTCCGCGGTCAGGGTGTCGATACCGATGCCCATGCTCTGGAGCTTGAGGCGGGCGATCTCCTGGTCCACCGCGGCCGGCAGGCGGTGCACCGCCTTGGCCATCGAGCCGGCCTCCTTGGCCAGCAGCTCGGCGGCGAGGGCCTGGTTGGCGAACGACATGTCCATGACGCTGGCCGGGTGGCCCTCGGCGGCCGCCAGGTTGATCAGTCGGCCCTCGCCCAGCACCATGATGCGCTTGCCCTTCACCACGAACTCCTCGACCATGTTGCGGACGGTCCGGCGCTCCGCGGCGATGCGGGCGAGTCCGTCGAGGTCGAGCTCGACGTTGAAGTGCCCCGAGTTGCAGACGATGGCGCCGTCCTTCATCGCCCCGAAGTGCTCGGAGCGGATGACGTGGAGGTTGCCGGTGAGCGTGACGAAGAGATCGCCCAGCGGAGCCGCCTCCGCCATCGGCATCACCTCGAAGCCATCCATCCGGGCTTCCAGCGCGGGCAGCGGATCGATCTCGGTGACGATGACGTGCGCCCCGGCGCCCCGCGCCCGCATCGCGAACCCGCGGCCGCACCAGCCGTAGCCCGCCACCACGACGGTGCTCCCCGCGATCAGCATGTTGGTGGCGCGGACGATCCCGTCGAGCGTGGACTGGCCGGTCCCGTAGCGGTTGTCGAACATGTGCTTCGTGTTCGAGTCGTTGACCGCGACGATCGGGAACTGGAGCACGCCGTCCTGCTGCATCGCCTTGAGGCGGATGACCCCGGTGGTCGTCTCCTCGGTGCTGCCCCGGACCGCGCCCACCAGGGCGCGGCGCTCGTCCTGGGAGAGCGTCTCCACCCAGCGCCGGATCGGCGGGGCGAGATCGTCCAGCCGGTTGAGTGCGATCATGTGCAGCGAGCCCACCAGATCGGCCCCGTCGTCCTGCGTCATGTCGGGGCCGAAGGCGAGCGTCTGGGCGATGTGGGTGTAGTAGGTGTCGTGGTCCTCGCCCTTGATGGCGTAGACATGCACCCCATGATCGCGCACCAGGTGCGCCGCGACGTCGTCCTGGGTCGACAGCGGATTGGAGGCGCAGAGCGCGACGTCGGCTCCCGCGGCCCGGAGGGTGGCCATGAGATTGGCCGTCTCGGTGGTGACGTGGAGGCAGGCCGAGAGCTTGATCCCCTTGAGCGGCTGCTCCTGGGCGAAGCGGGCCCGGATCTGGCGCAGCACCGGCATGGAGCGCTCGGCCCACTCGGTCCGCCGCTTCCCCTCGTCCGCGAGGGCGATGTCCTTGATGTGGTGCTTGGCCACGGTAGTCTGTACGGTCATCTGCTCCTCAGCGGGCGGCCGACAGCAGGTCCTTCACGCGGTCGGTCCGTTCCCAGGTGAAAAAGTCGACCTTCAGGTCCTTGCTTTCGCCCTTGTAGGTGCCGCTGAAGGGCTTGCGCCCGAAGTGGCCGTAGGCCGCGGTCGCCCTGTAAATTGGCCGCTTCAGCTTGAGGGCGTCAATGATGCCCTTCGGCGTGAGGTCGAAGACCTCGTCCACCATCCGCTCGAGCATGGCATCCGGCAGCGTGCCGGTCCCGAAGGTCTGCACCATGATCGAGACCGGCCGTGCCACCCCGATGGCGTAGGCCACCTGCACCTCGCAGCGCCGTGCCAGCTTCGCCTCGACGATGTTCTTGGCGACCCAGCGCGCGGCGTACGCGGCGGAGCGGTCCACCTTGGAGGGGTCCTTCCCGCTGAAGGCGCCGCCGCCGTGCCGCGCCATGCCGCCGTACGTGTCCACGATGATCTTGCGGCCGGTGAGCCCCGCGTCGCCGTGCGGCCCGCCGATGACGAACCGGCCCGTCGGATTGATTAGGAACTTGGTGCGGCGATACTCCAGGCCGTGCGAGTCGAGGACCGGCTTGATCACCTCCTCGACCACGGCCTCGCGGATGGTGCCCTGCGCCAGCACCCGGCCGCCGCGCCGCTCGGCGTGCTGGGTGCTGACCACCACCGTCCGCACTTCCACCGGCCGGTCGTCCTCGTACTCCACCGACACCTGGGACTTGCCGTCGGGCCGCAGCCACTCGATGTAGGGATGACCCGGCAGGCCTTTGCGCACCGCGGCCAGCCGCTCCACGATCCGGTGGGCCAGCATGATGGGGAGCGGCATCCGCTCCCGGGTCTCGCTGGTGGCGTAGCCGAACATCATGCCCTGGTCGCCCGCGCCCTGCTCCTTCCGGCGGTCGCCGTTCACGCCCATGGCGATGTCGGGCGATTGGCGATCGATGGAGGTCAGCACCGCGCAGGTCCGGCCGTCGAAGCCGTAGGCCGCGTCGGTGTAGCCGATCGACTCGACCGTCGCCCGCACCAGGTCGGGGATGTGGACGTAAGTGTCGGTGGTGATCTCTCCCGCCACCACGGCCATACCGGTCGTCACCAGCGTCTCGCAGGCCACCCGGCCGGCGGGATCGCGGGACAGAATGGCGTCGAGCACCGAATCGGAGATCTGATCGGCCACCTTGTCGGGGTGGCCCTCGGTCACCGATTCCGAGGTGAACACGTGACGCTTGGCACCGGCCATCCGGAACGCTCGAGAGTGTGGGGTTGGTGTCTCGCGGGTGGACGCGGCGGCAGGCCGGCGGGCAGGCGGGGCGGACCGCCCCCGCCCCACCGTGCCTCCGCCGCGCCTGCCCGCCGTCATTGGGCGCTCAAGCTAGCGACGCGCCCCCGTCCCGGCAACGTCGAGTGGGTGTCCACCAGACGGACGTCGAGGTACTCGCCCACCACGCTGCGCAGGGTCTCGGCGACCTCGTCGGCGGTGGTGGCGGCGAGCGCGGCCTGGGCGGCGCGGTGCGCGGCCGCCTCCGGGATCGTTCGGATCACCCACTTCACCAGGGGCAGCGCCGGCGGCGAGATGCTGAGCCGGTCGTAGCCCAGGCCCACCAGCAGCACCGCGCTCAGCGGCTCGGAGGCCATCTCCCCGCAGACGCTCACCGGCAGGCCCGCCGTGCGCCCCAGCTCCGCGACCTGGTGAAGCTGCCGGACGATGCTCGGGTGATGCGGCGTGAAGCGGTCGGCGAGCCGCGCGTTGCCCCGATCCACCGCCATGGTGTACTGGGTGAGATCGTTGGTCCCCACGCTGAAGAACGCGCTCACCTCCGCCAGCCGGTCGAGCATCAGCACCGCGGCCGGGGTCTCGATCATGACTCCGACCGGCACCGCGGGCGCCGCGCGGATGCCGGCCCTCCGCAGCGCCTCGGCCTCCTCGTCCACCATCTCCCGGGCCATGGCCACCTCCTCCACCCGGGTGATGAGCGGAAGCATGAGCTGGATGTCCCGGCCGGCCGCGGCCCGGAGCACGGCCCGGATCTGCGGCCGGAAGACCTCGGGCTCGTCCAGGCAGACGCGGATGGAGCGCCAGCCGAGGAAGGGGTTGGCCTCGTTGGGAGCCTTGAAGGCGGCGGGGAACTTGTCTCCCCCCAGATCGAAGCTCCGGATCACGACCGTCTGCTCGGGGAACGCGAGCGCCACGCGGCGGAAGTACTCGGTCTGCTCGTCCTCGGTGGGCAGGCTGGTGCGGCCGGTGAGCAGGAACTCGGTGCGCAGCAGGCCCACGCCCTGCGCGCCGTGCCGCACGGCCGGCTCGATCTCCTCCGGCAGGTCGACGTTGCCCATCAGCAGCATGGGCCGGCCTTCCGGCGTGACCGCCGGCTGCTCCACGATCCCCTCGAGCTGCAGCTCCAGCTTGTGACGGCGGCTGACCTGGGTCTTGGCATCCTCCAGCTCGCCCCGGGTGGGATCGAGCACCACGGTCCCGCTCTGGCCGTCGAGCAGGATCATCGCGCCCGAGGGGATCTGCGCGACCGCGCCGACCACGCCCATCACCGCGGGGATCCCCAGCGAGTGCGCCAGGATGGCGGCGTGCGACGTCCGGGTGCCTTCCTCGCTCACCAGACCCACCACGTGCTCGCGGTCGAGCTGCACGGTGAGCCCCGGCGAGAGCTCGTGCGCCACCACGATGACCTGCTCGTCGGCGCCGGCCCCCCACATCTCCGAGCCCGACTTGCCCAGCAGCTCGTTCAGGATCCGGATCTGGATGGCGTGCAGGTCCGCCAGCCGCTCCCGCAGCCGGGGCGCGTGCGACCAGGCGTTGCGCAGCTCCAGCGCCTTGAACTCGTAGGCGGTTTCCGCGCTGAGCTGGTTGTTGCGGATGAGGGTCTCGACGGAGGCGAGGAACTCCCCGTCCTGCGCCATGAGAATCTGGGCATCGAAGATCCGGGCCTCCTCGGGCCCGGCCCGCCGGAGGACCCGCTCGCCCAGCTCACGCAGCGCGCTCACGGTGTGGTCCACCGCCGTGCGCAGGCGGGCCAGCTCGGTCTCCACCTGGTCCGGCCGGACGGTGCGGTCGGGCACGGCGGGAAAGTCCCAGCGCAGCACCAGCGCCGGAGCGCAGGCCACGCCGGGAGAGACGCCGATACCGCGGAGCGAACGCGTCATGTCAGGTCTCCCCGAAGCCGCTCGCCACCAGCTTGGCGAGCGCTTCCACAGCGGCTTCCGCGTCGGGACCGTCGGCTCGGATGGTGATCGAGCTGCCGCATTCCGCCGCCAGCATCATGACCCCCATGATGCTCTTGCCGTTCACCCCGAGCCCGTCCTTGGCGATCTCGATCTCCGCGTCGAACTGGCTCGCCAGGCGCACCATCCGCGCCGCGGGGCGGGCATGCAGCCCTTCCTGGTTCACGATGGTGGCCTCGCGCTCGATCACAGTCCTACCCACCTGAAGAAGATCAGGAGGAGGATGGCCAGCAGGGCGAAGCGTACGCTGGTGAGCGTCGGCCCGAACCAGCGGGTGACCAGCACGCCCGTGGCCGCCACCGCCAGCGTTCCCACGATGCCGGGGAACTCGAGCCCCTCGAGGTACCAGGTCGGCACCGCCGCGATCGCCGCACCGACGGCGAAGGCAGCGGCCGCGCCCGCCCGCGGCACCCACCGGGGCACCCAGGAGCTCCCGATCGCGCCGCCGACCCGCATGCCGGTGTCGAGCCCGGTCCGCAGCGCCCACACGGCGGTGCCGAATCGGACCAGATTGTAGCTCAGCAGCAGCCCCAGCACCGCCCACCACCCGGCGCCCAGCACGACCGCCACCAGCGCGGCGCCGACGAAGGCCGGCACCAGCCCGGCCCAGAAGAGCTGATCCCCCAGGGCGCCGAGCGGACTGCAGAGCGCGGTCCGCAGTCGTGAGATCTGTGCGCCCGGCAGCGCGTCGTACTCGGCCCGCACCACCGCGCCGAGCGCCAGCCCGGCGAGGTTGGGATGGCAGTTGAAGAACTCGCTGGAGCGCACCACCGCCTCGCTGTGGCGCACCGGATCGACCGTCTTGAGGTCTTCCAGCAGCGGCTCCGCCGCGTAGCCCATGCCCACGCCGAGCATCCGCTCGTAGTTCCAGGTCCCCTGCACCGCCAGGAGCCGGAACAGCGCCCGCCAACCCCCGTTCATCGCAGCACCGCCAGCAGCACTCCGGCCGCCACCCCGGCGGCGAGCCAGCGGAGCCGGGCGCCGCGCCCGGCGCTCCGCACCGCGCCGTTGATCGCGGCGGCGAGGGCGCACCCGATGCACACCAGCGTGAGCCCGAGCGCCGTGCCGCGATCCAGCCGGAGGTTCACCGCGAGCGCCCAGGCCGCGGCCAGCCCCGCGGCGGTGAGCACCGCCCCACGGGCCGCGTCCCGCAGCAGCCCGGCGTACTGCAGCCGGCGAATGGCCGAGCTCTCTCCGGCCGCCAGGGCGGCCGCGTGGCGCTGGATCGCGGTGGCGTTCATCCGTCGCACCATCTGCATGCTGAGCCCGCCGGCCACGGCGAGCACCAGACCCAGCGTCCCGCCCAGTCCGAGGCCGAGCTCCCAGGGCACCCCCGCGCCGAGGGCCGCCGCGGCCACGGTCGCCGGTCCGTAATCCGGGTAGCGCACCGCGCCGATCGGCAGCACGTCCAGCGCGAACAGCTCGAAGAGGACCCCCGCACGCAGGCCCGCCTCCACGTCTCCGGCGATCCAGCCCGCCACGCAGCCCGCCACCAGCGGGCGGGAGATCAGGGCCTGCGGAACGCTGACCAGGTCCAGCGCCACGACCGTGCCCCACAGGAGGAGCAGCACCAGCTGCGGCGGCGTGATCTCGGTCATCCCAGCGCTCGCAGGTCCACCGGCGACGTGGTCGGGAGGTCCTGGGCCGTGACCTCCGCCCCGGCGCGCTCCATGGCCAGCAGGCCCTTCAACTCCTCGTCGGTCAGGTACAGGTACGGGAGACGTTCCCGCCGGCCCGCCCGGTGGTGCACTCCGCCGAGGTTGACGTGTCGCACGATGCCGGGCGCGGCGGCCTGCAGCGCGGCCATGGTGTCCAGATCCCCGGTGAGCACCAGCGTGCGACCTCCGTCCGCCGCCCAGCCCGCGAGGCGCGCGCCCGCATCGGCGGTGGTGACGAACAGGACCTCGATGTCGGGAGAAACAGCCATCCGGTAGAGATCCTGCTCCCAGTCGCTGGCGGACACCTCGTCGCTCACCAGCACGATCCGGGTGACGCCGAGCGGCCGCCCCCACCCGATCACCACCTGCCCATGGATCAGCCGATCGTCCACCCGGAACAGCACGATCGGCATCAGGGAACCCGGATGGCGCGGGTTCCCGCCGCCGCCGCCCGGGCCGCGGCCTCGCCCGGCGGCAGCGACCGATGGAACACGAAGTCCACCAGCATCGCGAGATTGACCCCGGTGACCGCCTTCACCCCGTCGGTGATGCGGAGCCGGCTCAGCACCGCGAACAGACAGGAGCCGCTGGCCAGGTCCACGAACACCACGGCCGGCCGGCCGTCGAGCGCCGCCACCAGCCGCTCCTCCAGGGTGTCCCGGTCGCAGCCGGAGTTGGACACCGGCACGAGCGCCCCCGTCACCCCGCTGATGGACTCCGCGGCCTCCACCAGCGCGCCCGCCAGCTTGCCGTGGCACACCACCACCCCCCGCAGATCCTCACTCATAATCCTCCTGCAGATACTCCCGCACGCCCCGCTGTTCCTTCATGCGCTTGATGAGCCGCGCATTGAACGCCGCGGCGACATCCACCCCCGAGTAGCGCAGGAGGTGCATCATCGCGACCACCTCGGAGATCACCGTGATGTTCTTGCCCGGGTTGAGCGGCACCACGACCCGAGGCACCGCCACGCCCAGGATAGTGGTCTCCTCTCGGGCCAGCCCGGTGCGGTCGGTGTCCTTGGCGTTCTCCCAGTCCTCCAGCTGCACCACCACCTCGATCCGCTTCTGCTGCCGCACTGCCCGCACCCCGAACAGGGCCGGAATGTCGATGAGGCCGATGCCGCGGATTTCCATGTGGTGCGCCGCCAGCTCGTGCCCCCGCCCGATCAGGACGTCGTTGCCGCGGCGGGAGACCTGCACCACGTCGTCCGCCACCAGCCGGTGGCCCCGCTCCACCAGGTCCAGCACGCACTCGCTCTTGCCGATGCCCGAGCGCCCGACGAAGAGGAGGCCCACCCCGTACACGTCGGCCAGGGAGCCGTGCAGCGTGGTCCGGGGCGCAAACGCCTCCTCCACGATGGGCTTGATCCGCCGGTAAAACTCCGCGGTCTTGAGCTTGCTGCGCAGCACCGGCACCCCCCGGGCCCGGGCCAGCTCCAGCATCTCCGCCGGCACGTCCTGCCCCTTGGTTACGAAGATGCAGGGCAGGTCGAACTCGAAGAACTTCTCGAGCGACTGCCGTCGCTGGTCCGCGGGCAGCGAGTGCAGGTAGGTGATCTCGGTCTCGCCGAAGACGTGCAGCCGGTTGGGCGCGAAGCGCCCGGTGTATCCGGCCAGCGCGAGGCCCGGTCCCGCCACTTCCGCGTCCGGCAGCTGGCGATCGAGCCCCAGCTCGTCGGTGAGAGCCTCGAGCTGGAGCGGATCGCTCCGCCGGGAGAGGAAGTCGCGGAGCCGGAGCATCAGAGCGGCTTGGCCTGGGAAGCACGCGACCGCCGGGGCCGCGCGGCCTTCTCCACCTGGCGGCGCAGCTTGTCCTCGGCGCGGTCCAGCGCGCTGCGGTGATCGTCGGCCTCGCCCGTGGCGACCAGCACCTCGCCTCGCGCCACGTGCAGCCGGATCTCCGCCGTGCACAGGAGACCGTCGGCGTCGAAGACCACCGTCGCCTCGATGGGACGCGGCGCCATTCCGCCGAGCCGGTCGAGGACCGCGGCGGCGCGCTCCCGCAGGGCGTCGGAGATCTCGCAGTGGCGGGCGGTGATGGTCGTCTGCATGGTCGCTCCTCCTGGCTCAGCGGGTGGCCGAACCGGTGATGATGTCATTCAGATGGGCGGCGGTGGCCGCCGCCGTGCGATCCCAGCTGAGCCCTTCGGCGAAGCAGCGCGCGCCGGCCCCGAGGCGCCCGACGAGCGCCGGGTCGTCCGCGAGCTCGAGCATCCGGGCCGCGAGCGCCTCGACGTCTCCGTGGGGGACCAGGTATCCGGTCTCGCCATGCCGCACGGAGTCCCGGAGCCCCGGGCTGTCCGACGCGAGCGACGGGGTGCCGCAGGCCGCGGCCTCCACCACGGTGATCCCCCAGCCCTCCTTGGGCGATGGAAAGACGTTGGCCCACGCGCGGCGGAACAGGCTGATCTTCTGCGCCTCGCTCACGAACCCGTGAAAGGTGACCGCGTCGCGCAGCGCGAGCCGGCCGGCGAGGCGCTCCAGCTCGGCCCGGTGGTCGCCGGTGCCGGCGATGTCCAGCCGCACCTCGGGCCGGGAGCGGCGGACGACGGCCAGGGCCTGCAGGGCGATGTCTATTCCTTTATAACGCTTCAGCCGGCCCACGTACAAGAAGCTCGGCGATGCCGTGCGGGCCTGGTGCGGCGCCGGAGTGAAGCGCTCGCTGTCCACTCCCGGATGAATCACCCGCACCCGATCCGCCCGCACCCCGCGGGCGACCAGATCGTCCCGCGTGCTCTCGCTGATGGCGTGGAAGCCGGCGCGCCGGTAGAGCCACGGCAACGGACGCTCCGCCGCCCAGACCGTCGCCGCCACCGGCCACGACGCCTCCTGGAAAGCGGTGGTCCCGAAGAGATGGGGCACGATGGCGCAGAACGGCAGCCGGGTGCGCGCCGCGAGGAAGAGCGGGAGCTTGTTGATGTCCTCCACCAGCACGTCCGGCCGCTCCGCGGTGATGGCCCGGTGAACCGCGCCCGGCCCCGCGAGCGCGAAGCTGTTCCTCCCGCCCACCCGCTCGGTCTCGACCCCCGAGATCGTGGCGCTCGCCGGGGCTCCCGGCCAGCCGGAGCACACCAGCCGCACGCGGTGCCCGGCCGCCGCCAGCCGGCCGAAGATCTCGAACAGGTGGATCTCCGCCCCTCCTGCCTGCGGGTTCTCCAGGTCCTGCCAGTTGACCAGCAGGATGTTCATCGGGCCGCGGGTCTCACAGCCGCCCCAGCGTGCGGGCGATCCCGTCCAGCACGCCGTTGACGAAGCCGGGCGCGCGCGCGCCGCCGAACCAGTGCGCCAGCCGCACCGCCTCGTCGATGGCCACCTTCGGCGGCACCTCGCCCCGGGTCAGCTCGTGGATGCCGAGCCGGAGGATGTTCCGCTCGACCGTGGCGATGCGGCTCATCCGCCAGTTCTCCGCCCCGCGGGCGGCCTCGGCGTCGAGCGCCTCCAGGTGCGCGACGACCTCCGAAGCCAGGCTCTCGGCCCGGTCGAGCACCCTCGGCTCCGGCCCCGTGAGCCGCGAGAGCCCGGTGGCCACCTCGGCCATCGGCGGCTCCCCCTGCAGTTCCCAGGCATAGAGCAGCTGGAGCGCCCGGGCCCGGCTCTTGGTCTCAGTCCTGAGCATCGGGCGCCCGGAGCTGGGCGATGACGTCGGTGGCGCCGAGCGCGGCGGCCGCGGCCTCGTATCCCTTGTTCCCGGCGCTGCCCCCGGCGCGATCCACCGCCTGCTGCAGCGAATCCACCGTGAGCACCCCGAATCCGACCGGCAGGCGGTGGGCCACCGCCACCGCGCCGAGCCCCCGGGCCGCCTCACCGGCGACGTAGTCGAAGTGGGGCGTCTCGCCGCGAATCACCGCGCCCAGGGCCACGAGACAGCCGTAGCGCCCGGTCTCCGCCGCCGCCGCCGCCACGACCGGCAGCTCGAACGCGCCGGGCACCCAGATCACGTCGATGTCCTCGCGGCGCACACCCGCTTCGCTGCAGCAGGCCAGTGCGCCCTCGAGCAGGCGTGCGGTGATCACCTCGTTGTAACGGCTGACCAGGATCCCCACGCGCCGGGTGGGCCGGAGGCGGAAGGTGAAGTCGGGCACGGCGTCAGTGGGCGAGCAGGTGGCCGAGCTTGTCGCGCTTGACCTGCAGGTAGCTGACGTTCTCCTGGTTGGGGTCGGCGATCAGCGGCACCCGCTCCACGATCTGAAGCCCGTACCCTTCCAGCCCGACGAGCTTGCGCGGGTTGTTGGTCATCACCCGGATGGACGAGAGCCCGAGGTCCCGCAGGATCTGGGCGCCGATCCCGTAGTTGCGGAGGTCGGGGGCGAACCCGAGCCGCTCGTTGGCCTGCACCGTGTCGGCCCCGGCGTCCTGCAGCGCGTACGCGCGCAGCTTGTTGAGCAGCCCGATTCCCCGCCCCTCCTGGTCGAGGTAGACGATCACCCCGCGCCCGTCCTTCGCCACCAGCTCCATCGCCCGCTGCAGCTGGGGCCCGCAGTCGCAGCGCTGCGACCCGAACACGTCGCCGGTGAGGCACTTGGAGTGCATCCGCACCAGCACGTCCTGCTGCCCCTCGACCTCGCCGTAGACCAGCGCCACGTGCTCGGCCCGGTCCACGTCGTTCTCGTAGCCGATGATGCGGAACTCGCCCAGGGCGGTCGGCACCCGGGCCTCGGCCACCCGGTGCACCAGCTGCTCGGTCTGGAGCCGGTGCGCCACCAGCTGCGCCACGGTGATGAAGGTGAGGCCGTGCTGGCGTGCCATCACCTGGAGCTCGGGCCGCCGGGCCATCGAGCCGTCGGGATTGAGGATCTCGCAGATGACGCCCGCCGGGAGCAGGCCCGCCATGCGGGCCAGATCCACGCTCGCCTCGGTCTGGCCGACGCGCTGGAGTACCCCGCCCGGACGGGCCCGGAGGGGGAAGATGTGGCCCGGCCGGCGGAGGTCCGAAGGTACGGTGGCGGGATTGATCGCCACGTGGATGGTGGTGGACCGGTCGCTGGCCGAGATGCCGGTGGTGACCCCGAACCGCCGCTCGGCGTCGATGCTGACGGTGAACGCGGTCGAGAGCTCCTCGGTGTTCCGCTCGGTCATCTGGGGAAGGCCGAGCTGGTCGCACCGCTCCCCGGTGAGCGCGAGGCAGATGAGGCCCCGGCCGTGCAGCGTCATAAAGTTGATCATCTCCGGCGTGACCAGCTCGGCCGCGCAGACGAGGTCGCCCTCGTTCTCGCGGTCCTCGTCGTCCGCGACGACGATGATCTTGCCGTTGCGCAGATCGTCGATGGCCTGCTCGACGGTGCCGAAGATCTCACTCTTCACGCCGGCTCTCCATCAGTCCCTTCACGTACTTCCCGATGGTGTCGGCCTCCAGAT